>NZ_JBHVYO010000058.1:0-47169 GCF_042880655.1 Streptomyces sp. NPDC058295 | reverse complement strand
GTGTCCCAGGACACCGGCCGCCCTTCGGCGTTGTCACTGCTGCGGAGGCTGCCCGGGCTGCGGGGCCTGCGGGTAGCCGTAGCCGGCCGGGGGATACCCCGGGTTCTGCTGCTGTGGCGGCTGCGGCTGGGCGTACGGATCCTGCCCCGGCTGGGGCTGCGGCTGCGGATACGGCTGCCCCGGCTGCTGCTGCGGATACGGCTGACCCTGCTGCGGGGGGTACGGCTGTCCGGGGCCGGGCTGCGGCGCCTGCGGGTACGGCTGGCCCGCCTGCTGCGGATACGGCTGGCCGGGCACCGGCTGCCCCGGTGTCTGCTGGCCCGGCATCGGCGGGGCGGCCACCGGCGGCGGGTTGCCGTCGCTGGTCCACAGGCCCTGGCGCTGCTGGTGGCGGATGAAGTCCTCCGCGACCATCGCCGTGAGGTTGAAGTACGCCTCCCGGACCTTCGGCCGCATCATGTCGAGGTCGACCTCGGCGCCCGCGGCCAGGTGCTCGTCGAACGGCACGACGACGACACCGCGGCAGCGGGTCTCGAAGTGCGACACGATGTCGTCGACCTTGATCATCTTGCCGGTCTCGCGCACCCCGGAGATGACGGTGATGGACCGCGAGACGAGTTCGGCGTATCCGTGCGCGGACAGCCAGTCCAGCGTCGTGCTGGCGCTGCTCGCACCGTCCACGGACGGCGTGGAGATGATGATGAGCTGGTCGGCGAGGTCGAGCACCCCGCGCATGGCGCTGTAGAGCAGACCGGTACCGGAGTCGGTGAGGATGATCGGGTACTGGTTGCCGAGCACGTCGATCGCGCGCCGGTAGTCCTCGTCGTTGAACGTCGTGGACACGGCCGGGTCGACGTCGTTGGCGATGATCTCCAGGCCGGACGGCGCCTGGGAGGTGAACCGCCGGATGTCCATGTACGAGTTGAGGTACGGGATCGCCTGGACGAGGTCACGGATCGTCGCCCCGGTCTCGCGCCGCACCCGGCGGCCGAGCGTGCCGGCATCCGGGTTGGCGTCGATCGCGAGGATCTTGTCCTGGCGTTCGGTGGCGAGGGTGGAGCCGAGCGCGGTGGTGGTCGTGGTCTTGCCCACGCCGCCCTTGAGGCTGATGACGGCGATCCGGTAGCAGGACAGCACCGGCGTACGGATCAGCTCCAGCTTGCGCTGCCGCTCGGCCTCCTCCTTCTTGCCGCCGAGCTTGAAGCGGGAGGAGGCGGCGGCGGGCCGCCCGCTCTTCGCCTTCTGCCTCTTGTTGTTGAGCAGCCGGTCGGAGGACAGCTCCACGGCGGCCGTGTAACCCAGCGGCGCCGCACCGGGGTTGACCGGCTGCCGCTGGTCGTGCTGGATCGGCTGCGGCCAGGCGGCCCCGGCCCGGGGGTCGACGGGCGGCTGCTGCTGGTGCTGCTGCGGGCTGTGCGACGCGTCGGGAGCGGGCGCGTGCGGGGCGTGCGGTGGGTGTGCGGCGTGCGGTGCCTGGGGCTGGGGCGGCTGCCCGGGGAAGCCCTGAGGCGCGCCGTGCGGGGCTCCCTGCGGGAACCCCGGGGAGGCGGCAGCCGGGGACTGCCCGTCCGCCTGCTGCGGGATGCCGGGCTGCGGGAAGCCGGGGTGTGCCTGAGGCGCCTGCGGCTGTGGTGCCGGGGGCTGGGGGAAGCCGTAGCCACCGGCGGCGGCCGGGGCGTCGGCGGGCTGGGGGAAGCCGTAGCCGGCGGACGGCTGGGGTGCCGGAGGAGCGGCCGGTTGCGGCGTGGGGGCGGGTGCTGCGGGCCCCGCGTGCTGGTGGGGGAAGCCGTAGCCGGCGGGTGCGGGCGGTGCGTCGGCAAGTGGCTGGGGTGCCGGAGCGGCGGGGTGCGGCGCGGGGGCGGGTGCTGCGGGTCCCGTGTTCTGCTGCGGGAAGCCGTAGCCGCCGGCGGCGGGCGGTGCGTCGGTGGGGTGGGGGAAGCCGTAGCCGGCGGGTGCGGGCGTGTCGGCGGGCGGCTGGGGTGCCGGAGGGGCCGGTTCCGGCGCGGGGGCGGAGGCCGGAGCGCCACCGGGGTGCGGGAAGCCGTAGCCCGGCTGCGGGGCGGAAGGCTGCTGGGCCGCCGGTGCGGGAGCGGGGGGCTGGGGGAAGCCGTAGCCCGGCTGGGGTGCGGCCGGGGCCGGCTCCGGGGCCGGCGGGTTCCAGCCGACCGGCGCGGGCGGAGCCGCCTGCGGCTGGACGGGCGGGTGGACGGGCGGCTGTTGGACAGGCGCCGAGGGCACGGGGCCGTGCGTCGCGGCATCGGCGGGCTGTGGCTGGACCGGCCACTGGGCCGCCGGTGCGGGTGCCGCGGGCTGGTACGACGGGGGCAGCGGAGGCAGCTCGCCCTGCGGGGCCGGCGGAGGAGTCCAGGCGGGCTGCGCGGGGGGAGCCGGGGGAACGGCGTCCTGGGGCACGCTGCCCTGCGGCTCGGCCGGGTCGGTGGGGACGGCGTCCGAGGGCTCCTCGACGGCGGAGTCGTGCTGCGGGGCCGCGCCCTCGATGACGGCGGCGCCGTCGGGTGCGGGGTGTGCCGGGCCCGTTCCGTCCTCGGCGTCCTGCGTCGCCGTGTCGTCGCTCGCGGGAGCCTCGGGGGCGCCTTCCCCGTCCGGTGCGGTGCCGCTCTCGTCGGCCGCCCGTGCGGTGGCGAATTCCGCCTCGGCACCGGCGTCGGCGGTAGCGGCCGTAGCCTCGTTGGCGTCCGGTGCGCCCGCGTCGGCGGATGCGTCCGCCGGATCCGCCGCCTCGGACGGCACAGCGCCGGACGAGGGGGATTCGGCGGCCTCGGCCTCCGGCTCCGCGGGCGTCTCGGGCTCGGGCTGTACGGCGGCGGCGTGCTCGGCGATCTCCCGCTTGAGGGCGGCCGCGGAGAAGCGCATGGTCGCACCGCTCTCCAGGTCCCCGTTTCCGGAACCGCTCTCCTCGTCGCCCGCCGAAGCCCCCGTGGCTCCCCACTGGGCCTCGGCTTGCTGCTGGTGCGGCTGCTGGTGCGGCTGCTGGTGCGGCTGTGGCTGTGGCTCGAATCCGCTGCCCGTCGGAAGGCCCGGCACGGCGACCGATTCCGCGCCGGGAGGCACGGCGGGAGCCGCCGGAACGGGCGGGGCGGGCGGGGCGGGCGGAGCGGGCGGCGCCGGAGGAGCCACCGGAGTGACCGGCGCTCCCGGTGCGGCCAGGGGGAAGCCCCCGTCCGGCACGGGCGGTGCAGCCGGAGCGAACGGAGCTTCGGGCACGGGCGCTGCCGGCGGCGCAGCTGGGGTGAACGGAGCCTCCTGCACGGGCGGCGCAGCCGGGACGAACGGGGCCTCCGGCGCGGGTGCAGCCGGGGGCGAAGGTGGCGTGAACGGGGCGTCCGGCGCAGGCGGAGCGGCCGGCGCTGCAGGCGTACCCGTCACCCCCGCGCCGGTTTCCGAGGCTGCTCCCGGCCCGGGGGGCGCGCCGGGGCCCACCCCGGGTCCCGCGCCGGGTGCCGGAGCCGGACCGCCGCCCGTGTTCTGTGTGTACCAAGCCGGCGGCGCGTAGTCGATGGTGAACTCGCCCGTCGCCTCGACGGCGGACTCCGCGTCGGGCTGGTCATCGCCGGGTGTGGCCCAGCCCCCGCGGATCCCGTCCCGATCGCTGCTCACAATTCCTCCTGGTTGGTCGAGCACCCTCATGCCGTGCCGGGGCGACCGTTCGCTTCTGTCGTCCTTGAGTGGTTCGAGGCCGTCTGACGTCGTCCGATGCGGCTTTCCCCCGGGAGACGCCGACGTCCACCCCATGGTTTCCGGCATCGCGCCCCGTACCAGCCTAATCATCAGACGGCCCACCTCGGCAGGCCCGCCCACCCCTCAGCACCAGTCCACCACGTCACGCACCCCCCGAAGAGGCCGCAAACGCACTTAAGGCCACTCGATAAAACGGCCATAACAGCCGAAGTGCCGCACAGATGACGGTAGGTGAAGGGAGGTGAAGGGAAATGAGAGGGAGAAGCCGCCGCGTCAGTCCATTCGTCTCGGTGTGCCCAGCAACCCGATCTCCGCATCCGTGGGTTGCGTCATCACGTACTGCCGGTCGCGGTCGGCGCACCACAAGGTGAACCCGTCGGCGAGCGTGGGCAGTGCCTCCACGTCCCCGCGGGGCAGCGACAACGCGCGGCCCAGTTCCGCGGCTTCGTCCGGCGAGATCCGCTGGACGCCGACGAGCCGGGCCTGCCGGACAAGTCGCGGGGCGACCGGGCTGAGATACGGCAGCAGCGTCAGCACGGACTGCCAGGGCCCGGAGGTGACCCGGCCGCGCGGCGGGCGCATCCCGCAGTCCCGTACCACCAGCACCGGCGTACCCGCCGAAGCGCCCTGCGGAGGCACCCGGCCGACCTCGTACACGGCGAGCCCGTTCTGCCCGCCGCCCATCGCGTGCACCATCTGCACCCAGGCCTGTGGCCGCCCCGTCTCCACGGCCACCCGGGCCCCGGTGGCGGCCGTCCTCAGGGCGAGGACCTGCGCGGTCCACAGCCCGCCGATCAGGACGACGTCGTACGGCGTGGGCCGGTTGATCCCCAGCACGGCCGGCCGCCCCTCGGCGCCGACGCCGATGACGACACCGTCGTCCCCGATGGGCAGCGCGAGCGCGGCCAGTTGCTCCTCGGACACCGAGTGCCGTCCGTGCCGAGGCCCTCTCAGGCCGAAGCCGCTGCGCGGCGAACGGCGTCCGGACCGGCCGGCGGACGGCTCCGGTTCGCCGGAGGCCGAGGCTCCGCGTGTCGTCGTCGCCGTCATCGAGCACCTCCGAGCGGCAGCGTCGCGAGCATGCCGGGCACCTGCTCCCGGTCGAGACGGGCGAGCGCGGCGCCGGTGTGCCGGGCCGCGCCCTGCACCGCCCGCCGGGCCGCCACGAGTTCGTCGTCGCTGCGCCCCGTCACCCGGATGTGCCCGGACAGGGACACCTCCTGCCGGTCACCGCGCGCGAGGGTGACGCTGAACGTGGTGGCGAGCGCGGGAACGGCCGTGACCAGGGCGACGAACTGCGGGAGCGAGGGGCCGCCGCCGCCCAGCGCGGGCCATCGGCGCAACCAGTACGTGGTGTGGCGGCGGTTGTCGCAGCGCCAGCTCCGGCCGGTCTCCTCGGTCCGCCGCTCCACCGTCCCGGTCCGCCCGGCCTCCGCCGTCACCAGCGGGTTGGCGCAGGCGGACGTGGCGAAGGCGGCCGTCAGCTCCTCCTCGTCGAGGACGGTCGCCCGGAATCCGGCGCCGGTCAGCCGGCTCGCGAGGTGATCCACCGCCCGTACGACGCACTTCTGCGCCCCGACCGCACCGCCGCCGCGGACGGCCACGGCCTCCGGACACAGCTCCGGATCCAGCTTCAGCGCGATCCAGGTGATGCGTACCGCCGGTGCTCCGGTCTGCTCCTGCAGGGGCGCGTAGTTGGCCACGGCCACGGACTGCGGGGGCAGATGCAGGGCGGGCGCGGGCTGGGTGTGCAGCACGATCTGCGCGGACTCCAGCCGGATCCCGTCCACCTCGAGCGCGTCCCGTACCAGGGCGAGCGGCAGTGGCTGCCGGCCGCGCTCGGCCCGCATCGCGGTCGTGTCCGCCTCCACCTGAAGAACGGCGGTGACGAATGTGCCGTCCCCGACGATCCCCACGGGCCGCCGGTCCCGGCCGCCGTACGCGTACGTCCGCAGCCCGGGATCACATTCCACGGCAGGCCCGAATCCCGGTTCCGTCCCGGGCGGTATCTCCAGCCGTGCCGCCAGCCGGCGGCGGGACTTCAGCTCCCGTGCCGTGGCCAGCCACTGCGGCAGCGAGCGGCCGCGACGGCGAACGAAGGCGAGGGCCACCAACAGGGCGGCGACGACCCCCGCGGCCACCAGCGCCACGGGACCGCTCACCCAGCCGATGAGCAGCACGGCGGCCGCGATCTCCAGCAGGACGAGGCGTTGCAGGCGGAATGCCCCGCCCTGGCCCGCGCCCGTCCTGAGGTGCGGTGTGCCCGGCGCCGACGGCCGGTCGGGCCGCTCGGGCGGCCGCGGACCGGTCGACGCGGAGCCCCGCGTCCGCGACCGGCCGACGGAGCGCACGCCCGTTCCCGAAACCCTCACTCCGTCCCCCCGTTCCGCTCACGAACCGCCCGTGTTCCAGCACCGCACAGGGCACTCGACGGCCCGGGAACCCTACCCGCTCCTCGAGTCCCCATGGTTACCGGGCATAGTAGGTGGCCGCTCTGACATCGGAGACGGGGAACCGGTCAACCGCGCTGCGGACCAGGCGGATCGGCCGGAAATCGGGGAGAGACGGGCACAGATGGCATCTCGGCGGGACCAGCTCAACGCCTACACCTTCGCGAAGCGCCGCATGCTCGCGGCCTTCCTCCAGTCGTCGCCCGACGGCTCGGAGGAGGGGGCACCGCGGCCGTTGCGCTCGATCCTGCCCGGAATCGTCGTCGGGGTGCTCGTCATGGCCGTCTTCGGGGCGTGGGGCATGTTCAGACCGACCGCGCCGAAGGGCTGGGACACGCCCAACGCCAAGGTGATCGTCGCGAGCAAGTCGACCACCCGCTATGTGGTGCTGCGGACCGGCGACGAGGTCCAGCTGCACCCGGTCCTCAACATGGCCTCCGCGAAACTGCTCCTCGACGAGGGGCAGGGCCAGGTGGTGACCGTCTCGGAGTCCGTCCTGGACAGCGGCAAGATCCCGCACGGCGTCACCGTCGGCATCCCGTACGCCCCCGACCGGCTGCCCTCGGCGTCCGAGGCGGGCAAGGCGAAGCGATGGGTGGTCTGCGAGCGGCCGAGTGCCGGGGGCTCCGTCCAGAAGGCGGCGCTGGTCCTCGCCGCCCGCGAGAAGGACGCCACCGAGGGCGCGGGGCGTCTGCGCGACGGTCAACTGCTCTACGTGGCGGACCCGGACGGCAGACGCTACGTCGTGGACGCGGGCGGCACGGCGTACCCGGTGGGCAAGAGCGACGAGTTGCTGCTGCGGGCGGTGGTCGGTTCCGGCCGGGAGCCCCAGCGGGTGTCGGCGGAGTGGCTGGCGACCCTGCACCAGGGCGATCCGATCGCCTTCCCGGACGTTCCCGGGCAGCCGGGCGAGGCGGCCGGCGCACCGGGTCAGCTGGACACGTCGGCGGACCGGGTCGGCATGGTGCTCAAGGCGTTCGACAACAACACCGAGCAGTACTACGTGGTGTTGAGCGGCCGTGTCGCTCCCGTGTCCGCCTTCGTCGCCCAACTGCTGCTGTTCAGCAAGGAACTGGCCCCCCTCGGTCAGGCCGGGCACGCCCGCGAGCTGAGCCCCGGCGCGATCGTGCCGGGCGAGGCGTTCGGCACCGAGCACCACTGGCCCGCCGGTGACCCGGAGCCGGTCAACGAGGCGTCGGGGGCCGCCGGGAGCCGCAGCACGATCTGCAACGTCCTGCGCGGCGTCAACTCCGGCTCGGGCGCCACGACCCTGAGCACCTGGGCGGGCACGGACTTCCCGGCCAAGCTGCCCACCGGCTCCTCCAGCGCCTATGTGACGCCGGGCTCCGGCCAGCTCTACCGCCAGTTCCAGGGTGAGGCGACCAAGGCCGGCCCGGTCTTCCTCGTCACCGACACGGGCCTGCGCTACGTCCTGCAGTCCAACGGCGACAGCGCGACGGACGACGCGGGCATCGGCACCAGCGCCGAGCAGCGCGAACAGCAGCAACAGGAGGCGCAGCAGGCGCAGACCCTGCTGGGCTACAAGGACATCGACCCGGCGCCGATCCCGGCCGCCTGGTCGGAGTTCCTGCCCACCGGCCCCCGCCTGTCGACGGCGGCGGCCCGCCAGCCGCAGGGCTCGTGAGGAGGAGGACGACGGTGCTGCGGACGACGACCGTGCTGCGGAGGACGACATCTCGAACGGCCGCACCGGTGCCGCGTACGGTTCGGGGACTGCGTACGGCCCGGGGACTGCGTACCGCTCCGGCGCTGCGCACCGCTCTGGTGGTGACCGCGACCCTCCTCACCACGGCCGCGGTCCTCGCGCCCCCCGCGTCGGCGGCGGACAAGCTGCCCTACTCGGACCAGTGCACGTTCCCCAACGGCGAGTACCCGGGCCGCCCCTGGGCCCTCCAGCGGGTCCTCCTGGACGAGCTGTGGAGCCGCTCCAAGGGCAAGGGCGTCCGCGTGGCCGTCATCGACACGGGCGTGGACGTGAAGAACCCGCAGCTCACCGACGCGGTAGACGCGAAGGCCGGCCGCAACCTCCTCCCGAAGAACCTCAAGGACGACGACGGCGACCCCATCGAGCGGGGCGCCGAGAACGGCACCACGGACACCGTCGGCCACGGCACCAAGATCGCCGGCATCATCGCGGCCCGCCCCCTCGACGGCACCGGATTCGTGGGGCTGGCACCCGAGGCGACCGTCATCCCGATCCAGCAGAACGACGCCCAGGGCCACGGCGACACCGAGTCCCTGGCCGCGGCGATCCGCTACGCCGTACAGGCGGGGGCCGGGGTCATCAACATCTCCCAGGACACCTCCAACGCGGTCAGACCGAGTTCCGACCTGGAGCTGGCCGTCGACGAGGCACTGGACCGCAACGTCGTGGTCGTGGCGTCGGCCGGCAACGACGGTCTGGGCGGCAACGTCAAGGAGACCTACCCGGCGTCCTACGAGGGCGTCCTCGCGGTCGCCGCCTCGGACCGCAACAACGAACGCGCCTCCTTCTCCCAGTCCGGCGACTTCGTGGGCGTGGCGGCCCCCGGCGTCGACATCGTCTCCACGGTCCCCCAGGGCGGTCACTGCTCCGACAACGGGACGAGCTTCTCGGCGCCGTACGTGGCGGGTGTGGCGGCGCTGCTCAAGGCGAGGCACCCGGACTGGACCGCGCGCGAGATCGTCGCCCAGATCGAGCAGACCGCGGAACGCACCATCGCGGGCCACGACCGACTCGTCGGCTGGGGTGTCGTCGACCCGGTCCGCGCCCTGACGGAGGACGACCGCCCCATCGAGTCCCCGAGCCCCCACGACGGCCTGGGCGGCGCCGAGGCCCCGAGCCCCGCGAAGTTCCGCACCGGCGAGACCCCGGACGAGCGCAACACGCGCCTCGCCACCTACGTCGTCGTCGCGGCGGCGGTCCTGACGGCGGGTCTCGGCGGCACGGCGGTGGCGATCCGCGACGCACGGAGACGGGCGCGGAGGGTCGCGGGGGCGGAGTAGGGGCCGGCGGCCATCTCGCCGCGTCCGGGCGCGAGTTCGAGCGTGCAGCCACCAACGATTTGTAGGATCATCGCAACCGCAAGCGACGTGTCACGCCTCTGCGACAGGGGGGACGGAGGTACGGGATGGGTGTGTCCGGAGCGGGCTCGGGACAGGGCAGCGGCCCTGAGCTGAAGGTGTCCGCGGAGGACCTCACCAAACTCGCCGACGACCTCGACGACATGCAGGATCACCTGGAGAAGCAGGTGCGACGCATGGACGCGGTCGTCGACAGCATCGAGGCGGGCTGGCGCGGCCCGGCGGCGTCGGCGTACCGCGACTTCCACCGCGCGGCGGCCGAGGACGCCGTACGCATCCGTGAAGTGATGAAGCTGCTCGAGGAGGCCGTACGGCTGAGCCGGGACGGCTTCTCCCAGGACGACCTCAACGTGCTCGCCCGGATGCGGCGGATCCAGGTGGACGTCGGGAGCGAGGTGGACAGACTGTCGACGCCGAACACCGGCGCACCGGCGGCGGCACCGCGGAGCAGCCTCGACGACCTGTAGCCCTTTCGAACCGCCCTCTCGAACCGCCCTTTCGAACCGCAGTTGCCGAGACGAACACAGGGGGAGTCATGTCGACCGGCGCCGCACCCGACGACGACCACATAGCCGTTTCCTTCGCCACCCTCGAGGTGCTGGCCGCCGACCTGGAGGACATCCTCAAGAAGCTCAACGGCAAGCTGGACGATCTCTACGACCGGGTCGTGCCCGTCGTGCTGTCCTGGCGGGGCGAGACGCGCGAGGTCTTCGTCGACAAACTCGACGAGTGGGACCGCTCCGCCCAGGACCTGCAAGCGGCCCAGAAGTGGCTGCACGAGTACGTGACCACGGGCCACACCAACTACGCGGCCGCGCACCTCGCGGTGCTGCGAGGCTGGGGTGGCGCCTGATGGCCGACCGGCGGCCCACCGACGAGCAACGCGCACAGGAGCGGGCGGACGCCCGCACCCGTTCGCCCAGAACGAGCGGTGGCGGCTTCGACCTACAGCCGCAGCATGTGCACTACACCGCGCTCGTGGTGCGTGACGGGCAGTTCGACTACGACAAGGGCGCCAGGGCGCTGGTCGACGTGCTGAACCAGTACAGCCAGTCGGCCGGAACCGGCTGGGGCGCGGACGCCTTCGCGGCGGCGTACAGGTCGGTGAACGAGAAGTTCCTGGAACTCTGGGCGAAGAGCGTGGTCAGCGTGGGCGGTGTCGCCGTCGGTCTGACGGACACCGCCAACAAGTACACCCAGGCCGACTGGGCCGCCCGCAAGATGTACGGTCCGCCGCCCGTCGAGAAACCGCCGCCCGTCGTCATCGAGAAGCAGCCCGGATACGGCCCGGTCAACGACATCAAGTGGACCGGCACCGGCGAGGACGCGGACTCCTGGGACATCTCCGGAATCCTCGGCGAGGTGCCCGACTTCCTCGCCGACGTCATCCGGCCCGCGATCGAGCACGGCCTCAACCTCGGCAAGATGCACGAGATCACCCCGGGTGCCAGGGACGAGGACCTCAAGGGCATGGCCACGGCCTGGCGCGCGGTCGAGAAGGACGCGAAGGCGGCGTCGGACAACTTCAACGGCGCCATCAAGTTCATCACCAACAACAGGGGCAACGACGAGTGGCAGGGCGCGATGAAGGCGTTCTGCCAGACCATCTGGGGCACCACCGAGTGGGGCAGGACCTACGACGCCCAAGGCAACCGGGCTTCCATGGGCCGCAGTTGGAAGACGAACCGCAGCGTCGTCCCGGCGAAGCAGCGGCCCATCATCGAGATTCTCCGCCAGACCGCGACCACCGTGCAGGAGAGCCTCGACCATCTGGCCGATGTCCGTCTCAAAACCGCGGAGACGACCACCCGGCTCGGCAAGGAAGCCGCGAAGGCGACGGTCAAGGACCTGACCACGGGCCTCGACCTGTTCGAGCTGACCCGGCTCGCGGCGACCATGGCGTTCGGCGAGATCGTGCTGACGTTCCGCTCGCACATGGACAAGGCCTCCGCCGACAAAGCGGTCGAGGCGTGCCACCAGGCCTTCAGCGAGGCCGCCACCAAGCTGAAGGCACTGGAGACCGATCTCGACGAGGCACTGCTCAGTGTGCCCACCTTCCGTGCGGAGGTGGCACGCGCGGAGGCGTACGGCGCGCGCTCCCTGAACGACTTCAAGAAGGAACACAGCTGGCAGCGCACGGAGAGCCAGATCCCCTACAAGTACTCCATCGACCTGGCCACGGAGGAGGAACTGAGCGGCGGGCACAGCATCGACAAGCACGTCGGTCTGACGGACGCCCAGCTGACACAGCGGTTGCGGGACGAGGCGTCCGGGGCGGGAAAGGTCGATATTCCCGCGGCTTCCTCCTTCACCGACCTGGAATCGGCGCAGTATTACACTCAGCACAATGTCCGTACCAATACGGCAGAAATCGACAAGTGGCTTACAGGGCCGCCTCCTCCGGTTCCGGGTGAAAAGCAGGACTTCTCCGTGGATGCGGTGCCGGCGGGGCCTCTGGGGATTCCGGCGGTGACGGGGCGTACGGCGCCGGTCGTGAACGATCAGGCGACGCCACCACAGGACGCTCACGGTGTTCTGACCGTACTCAAATACGATCCGGACCTGGATCCGCCCTTCGTGGTCCTGACGTCCATGCCTCAATGATGAGTAAGGAGACAGTGATGGCCGAACTCGATGAGCGTTCGTGGTCCGATGCGATCGACATGTACGAGCGTCGGGCGACCATTGCCAAGGCTACGAGCAGGGTGCACGAGAACTGGGTGCTCGACCTGTCCACCTTGATGCACGGCGTCACCCGCGACGCACGCGGCTGGCGCACGGTGGACATCTGGGAGGGCGAACTCGAAAGGCTCGACGAACCGTCCTACCCCTTCGTCATGCCTCCGGAGGTCGTGGCTACGGCGGACTCCTGGAAGCCCTACCTGCATGAGATCCCGCGTTCTCAGGCCGTACGGTTCCTCGTGGCCCTTTCCACGCCGTGGATCGATGTCACAAAGGAACCGGATTTCGAGGAGCGCAGGGAAGCCCTTGAAGCGAAGGCCTGTGTCATTCTGTCGCGCTTCCCTGAAGGCTCCCACTTCTATGCGAACACCGGGCACGGCAGCGATACCCGCGACTACTACCAACGGGTTTCTCGGTGGTACTCCTTTTCCGTGCGCACCTTCGACTTCGGCTTGGTGCTCGTGTCGGATACGGAAGTCGGGATGGTCTGGTCATTCCGCTGATGTGATGCGATCCGCCGTGCTGCCCCGATCCTCCGTTCTGCCCACGATGGAGAAGCCCCTTGCGCACCCGCACTGCCAGCTATTCCGACCGTGAAGCCGCCCAATGGGCCACCCAGCAGGTCGTCACCGTCAACGAGCAGGTCATCCACCGCTGGCTGGCCGGGTCCACACGTCGGCGCCTGACCATCGAGGCATCGTGGCCCTCCCGGCCCGAGCCGGTGGGCCGAGTGCTGCTGCAGGCGATGATGCTGGCCGGCCGGGAGCCCGTTGACGTGCGCGCGGCCCGGGTGGTCCTCCAGCGGGACGCAAGCCGCCCCCATGGTTTCGCTGTTCACGCCACCTTCCCCGTCTACCTGTAGAAACCTGTAGAGGCTGCCGACCGTGCCCCTGAGCCCCCTAGAACACGACCGCCGCTACGGCGAGCTGGACCAGGTGATCCGCGCCTACGCCGGCCGGCCGGCGGACGACACCCCCGACAAGCCCAGCGGCGCCCTGACCGCCTACCTGCGCCAGACCTGGCACACCCGCCCCTGGGCCCTGGCCGTCGCCGAGCGTCAGCTGCGCGAGTACGCCGACCACCCGCCCGGCCGACTCCGCCTCCGGCTGGGCGAGTTCTACGCGATCCCGGACGTCGGTCTGCCCGAGGGCGAGATCCAGCAGTGGCTGTACCACCTGGCCGATCACATCAAGCACAGCATCGAGCAGGGCGAGGTCCCGCCCCCGGCCGTGCCGGCCACCCACTGGGAGTGGCACGCCCGCTTCCCCGAACTGGGTCAGTTCCTCGGCGGCTGGTTCTCCCAGGACATGCCGGACGAGTTCGACGACCACGACGCGGCCGTCGACGACTACCGCACCACCACCGACCGGCACCTCGTGGCCCGTCTGGTCGGCGAGCTGCGCGAACTGCTCGCGCTCGCCCTGGACGAGTCCGACTACGCCGTGGCCGTAGCCGAGTTGGGCATGGAAGTCGACCCGCCGGCGCCGTACGCGCCCAGCGGCTGGCTCGCACTCGTCGCCGACCGCCTCACCTTTCCGCGCGCCGAGTGAGGGCCAGGACGCCACCAGCTGGTCATCCCACGGTCAAGCGCTCCCCGCGCCCCGGCCAAACGCCCGTATGGGTTCCGCATGCCCTCGCTCCATCAACCTGAAATAGCCGGACTTGCCGGACAGTTCCCTGGCTACGGTGGTGCCGCCACATCATCCGCAGGTTCACGGGGAACAGGAGACGGCGGTGGGCATACCGATCCGTTCGCGCCTTCTCGACTATGTCGATCACGTCGATCACGTCGATCGTGCTGGGGCAAAGCCGCCCGGTGACAACCCTGCCTCGGCCCCGGCACCTCCATCGGTACAGGAACCCCGCAGGTCACGCATCCTGGAGTACGTCGAGTCGACCGAGTACGTCGAGTCGACCGAGTACGTCGAGTCCACCGAGTCCGCCGTGTCGGAACCGCCCGCGCGACCCGGCCCCGCCGGCCCCAGAGCCGGCGTCCCCGCCTACCACACGCCGGTCTTCGTCCCGGCCCATCCCCGCCGCATCCCCACCACGGACCCGACCGGCGCCCCCGCCCCCGCCTCCGTCCCCGCGCCCCTGATCGCCTACGAACTCTTCGAGCACCCCACCCACGGCACGGTGGCCCTCGCCTTCACCACCCTGGACGGGCTCGTGGCCGCCCTGGGGGAGGCGCAGCCGTGGGTCGCGACCTCGATCGGCCCGCTGGCCGAGGGCGTGGGGGCGCAGGGCGTCACGGTCCACGTCGACCCGCGGACAGCGCCCGGTCGGCACAACTGGCAGCCGGCCGACCTGGCCGCCTTCGCGCGGGAGGCACGCCGATGACGGTGGACTTCAAGGCGGTGCTGAGCGACCTCACCTCCCTGTCCAAAACCTTCCACGACGAGGCCGTCAACTACCGCAAGCTGCACGCCGATGTGGCCCCGCCTCTCGTCGGCGGCGGCGACGCCGGGCTCGACCACGCCCTCAAGGAGATCGCCGACCTCATCGTCGCCCTGCACGTCGGCTTCGCCGACCGGCTCGACGATCACGGCGACAAGGTGGCGTACGCCCGTGATTCCTTCCGACGACGCGACATCGACGTCCACGGACTGTTCGAGGACCTGATGGCGGGAGACGGCTGATGGCGGACAGCTGGGTCGGCGGCGACATCGGCGGACTGCGCACGATGGCCGACACGTACAGGAACGCCCGGCAGAAGCTGGAGGAGGTCGTCCACCCGCTCGGCCAGGCCGTCGAACGGCTGGTCGGCGACACGAACTGGAAGGGCGAGGCGGCCGAGACCTTCCGCGCCGCCTGGAGCGAGGACGCGCTGGCCGCGGGCGCCTTCGCGAGCCTCGTGCACAGCGCGGGCGACCTCCTCGACACGCTCGTCGGCGCGCTCTCCGCCTGCGAGACGGCACTCCAGAACGCCGAGCACGTCGCCACCGGCAAGGGCGTGCCGATGGGGGACAAGGGCGTCCCGCTGGAGATGCTGACCTCGAATCCGCCCAGCGCCGACGACCAGAAGACGATCACCGCGCTCGGCGAGTACGACACGGTTCGCGAGGACATCCTGCACACCGCCCAGCACGCACGGCTGGTCGCCGCGGACGGACTGCGGGGCTTGTACGCGCAGGTGACGGCGCCGGTCTCGACCGGCGACAAGATCACCCTCGCCGACGCCCTGCGCGGCCTGTACGCCTACGACGCCGAGGACGCCCGGGCCGGCGGCAAGGAGGCCCGCAGGCTGATCGACGGCGCGAAGGCCGAGGAGCGCGCCGCCAAGAAGGAACTGCGCGCCGAGCGCAAGGCGTTCCAGAAGGCGGGCCGCGCGCTGCCGGACGATCTCCCCGCCAAGGGCGCCTACCGCGACGCGGTGACGCAGGTCGACTCCCTCGAGGACGCCATCGCCCGAGCCGACCACGGCAGTACCGCCCTTCCCTACGACCGGGCTCTCAACGTCAAACTGGCCGACGCGGCGGACGCGCTGCGCCTGGGCGAAGGCGCGGGCAAACTCCCGGAGTTCCTCAGGGAGATCCCGGTGCTGGACGTCGCCGCGGCCGCCGCCTGCGGGCTGGTGGAGGCGAAGGACGACCACGACAAGGGCTGGTCCTGGCAGCACTCGGTGGTCGTCGACGGCGGTGCCGCGCTCGGCGGCGTGGCCGTCGGCGCGGGCGTGGTGGCAGCCCTGCCCGTGGAGGGCGCGGCCGCGTTGGCCGGCGTGGGGGTGGTGGCCGCGGTGGGCGCGACCAGCCTCCTCGACCACTCCTTCCACGAGCACTGGAGCGAGGACATCCATGACCACGGGGTGGTCGGCGGAGTACTGACCGGCACGGGCCACGTCCTGACGGAGACCAAGGACGACGGCGTACGTATGGCGCAGGACATCTGGCATGGCGTCACCAGCATCTTCTGAGCCCGCCGAGGCCATGACCGTCCAGATCCCTGTCCTCCCCAAGCTGGGCAGGACGTGGTACCGGCGGGGCCCGCTCTACTGGCTGTGCCGCGCCCGCACGACCGTCTTCCTGCTCCTGGTGATGGCCATGGTCTGCTTCATGGCCGCCAGCCTCTACGAGGGGTTCCGCAGCGAGATGCCACCCACCGTGCGCACGATCTGCGACGGCGCGCAGGTCGCCGCGTCCTGCGCGGCTCTGGTCAGGGGCTGGGTCAAGCAACGCCGGGGCCATCACGAGGACCTCCTGAACCCGCCGACTCCCGAACAGACCCGCCAGGCCAAACGCGACCACAACAGCCGTGCCCCGGGCCGGGCCGCCGCGGGCCGCGGCCTGGCCCTCCTCGCGGCACCCGTCATGCCGGCCTTCGCCGCGTACCTCGTCGGCTGGCTGACCGCCTGGCTCACGGTCCGCGAGTACCCGAGCGAAGTCGGGGCGCGGCGCTGGATGCAGGAGAAAACACCCCGAACGTGAGGAATGGGCGCTCTGCGCTTCAGTGGTGGCAGGGTTGTTGCATAAGGCAGTTGGGACTGTCAGAGGGAGTCATTACAGTGGTTGCGTTGCGGTCATGAACACTTGAAAGGCGTGGGCGGTTCCGTCCGGGACGGGCGGCGGAAAACGGGGAGAGTGGTTGGCGTGATTCCTGCGGACATGGGCGGGGGCCCCACCGACGTACGGCGCGGATATATGGCGCTCTCGACGTTCAAAAAGCGGGTGGACGACCTGCTCACGGCCTTCGAGAAATCGGCAGGCGGCTCGGCGAAGGTCGGGGGGCACAGCCTGTCGGAGGCCACGTTCGGAGCGGGGCAGTTCCCGGAGGCAAAGGATCTCCACCTCCAGTACGAGCGCGTCCACGAACGCATCACGACCCTCTCCCGGTCCCTCGGGCTCCAGTTGGAGGCCATGCAGATCGCCGTGCACGGCGTGGACGTCACCTTCGACAACCTCGAAGAGGACCTCCGGTACCGGTTCCACGAGATCCGCACCGAGGTCAACCGCGACCGCGAAGAGGCGCTGAACAAGCAGACCGAGCGGACCAACGACGCTGACCACACCGACGCGGGGTACTGATGGCCGACCACGAGAAGAAGTCGGACCGCTACCAGACGGAACGCCAGGAAGCCGCCCAGCAGAACACCGGCGTGGACGACGCCGTCAACAAGGCCGTGGTGATCAGCCCCGGCTCCCTCAGCAGCCCCGGCGGCTTCGGCAAGACCAGCTTCGAGGGCTACGACCTCAACGCCATGATCGACATCGTCGAGTCGGCGAACCCGGAGACCCTGGAGAGCGCGGCCACGGCCCTGGTCGACGCCCGGGACGCCATCAACGACGCCGCCAACGAACTCAGCCGCAACCTGGGCAACGTCGACTGGGAGGGCGAGGCCCACACCGCCTTCTACACCTGGGGCATGAACCTGACCACCACGGCTCTCGCCCTGGCCGGCTACGCCGACGAGGTGGGCACCCAGGTCCTGGCGGCAAGCTCCGGCCTCGCCTCCGTACGCAAGTCGATGCCCCCGCGCGACAGCCGCCTCGTCCCCAAGAAGGTCGACGACATCCCGATGCCCCAACGGGTCGAAGGCAACGAGGAGTACACGGCGGCGGTCACGGCGGAGAAGAACCGCCAGGAAGCCATCAACCAGATGTACCGGCTGGCGTCGTTCTATACGGTGTCGAGCGGGATGATGGAACTGGCGGAGGAGCCGGTGTTTCCTCAGATGCCGGGGGTGGGGGTGCCCGAGCCGACAATTGTCAGAGGTGAGGAGCCTCCCGGAAAGCAGCAGATCGGCCTTGGCGCCGGCACGGCTCGCTCGGAAACTGCGCGTCATCAATCAGCGGATGCTTCTGTCGAGCGGCCTCAGCCGGATGTCCTCTCGACAGCGAAGAAACTGGACGATCCCGTCACGGTCCCGGAACGTCATGTCGGCACGGAGATAGACAGCGTCGGTACGTTGCCGCCTCAGGACACCGTGAAGCCGACAACTGTCACACCACCCTCGACGGCAGGCCCCAACGCAACCCCTGGGGGAACGCTTTCTCCCTTTGCCCCCGCCGGCGTGCCCCCGACTTCCCGAGGGCCAGCCGGGCGTACCTCAGGGTTTGGCGGCGTGCCGGGAGCCAGGGTTACCGGCACGCCGCAGGGGCGGGCGGGCGGCATGCCTGGCGGCACTGCGGCAGGGCGTACGGGAACTGGTCCCATGGGGCAGGCGGGACGTGCCGCCGCAGCGACAGGGAAGACGGGCGGCCGTACGACTGGTCCCATGGGGCGAGGCGCGGTCGGCGGGGGGCCGAAGACTGACGGGCAGTCAGCGGGACGTAGCGGTAGTGTCCCACGCGGTCTCGTCACCGGCATGGGTGCCACGAACCCCGGGCGTCCGGGCGTTGGACGTACCGGCGCCCGACGTACGGGCGATGGCGTTGTCGGCGGGAGGCCTGCCTCCGGGGGCACCCCCGGCACCAACGGTTCCAGGTTGCCGCGCGGTACGGTCGTCGGCGGCGAGGGCGCGTCCACCTCACGCACCGCTGGAGAGAAGACGGGCCAGCGTGGGGTGATCGGAACACCCGGCTCCACGACGGGAAGGGGCGCGGGACAGTCGGCTCGCCGCCCCGGCAACCCTGACGGTGTGGTCGGAACGCCGAAGGGACGAGCTTCCGGAAGCAAGAACACTGGAAATACCCCCGGTGGCTCGGGCACGGCTCGTAATTCTGCGCGCAACCAGGGTTCCCGTGAAACACGTTCACGCCGTGACGAGCGGCGCGATGATGCGTCGGCGACCGACTGACCGGACAAGAGCGAGGACAGGCAGAGGCATGGTGGCAGGGATCAGCCGACGGGGCGGGCGGAGCGCGTCTTTCGCGGGACGAAACGGGAGACGGGTATCCGCCGTCTGTTCAGCGCTCGGCGCCTTGGCCGTCCTCTCGGCAGGTCTGGCCCCGAGCGCGTCGGCCGCCGACGTCCAGTCTCAGCAGTGGTATCTGTCGGCGATGAAGGCCGACGAGATGTGGAAGGTGAGCACCGGCAAGGGCGTAAAGGTCGCGGTAATTGACTCAGGCGTCAACCCTGACACCTCTTCGCTGAAGGGCCAGGTACTTGCCGGAGAGGTGCCGACGACCGTGGCGTACGGCGCGACATTGGACTACTTGGGCCACGGAACGACCATGGCTGAGCTGATCGCTGGTACCGGTGCCGGTGATGGCCTGAAAGGCCTTGCTCCCGGAGCCAAGATTGTCCCTTACCGTATCTTGACCGACGGCCTGAAGAACAAGGCGGAGAGAAGCAAGACCGCAAGCTCGGCAAAGGCGATAAGGGCTGCCGCTGACAGCGATGCCAAAATCATCAGCATGTCCTTCGGTAGCCCAGGGGATGACCCCGAGCAAGAGGCGGCGATCAAGTACGCCCAATCCAAGGGCAAGTTGATGTTTGCCAGCGTCGGGAACGACGCGGAGCGCAAGAGCCTCATCGACTATCCGGCCGCGTATCCCTATGTTGTCGGAATCGCAGCGTCGGATGAGAACGGAAAAGTCACAAAGTTCTCAGAGCACGGAAACTATGTCGACCTAGCTTCCCCTGGTATAGACGTACCCACGTGGTGCGACAACACATTCCGCTCTTACTGCAAAGGCCAAGGTACCAGCCAAGCCACAGCTATCACCTCAGCCTCCGCAGCCCTGATCTGGTCCGCCCACCCCAAGTGGACCGCCAACCAGGTCCTCGCCAGCCTGATCGACACCGCCGGACGCGACTGGGCGAAGAACGACCCCAGCACCTACCTCGGCTACGGACTGATCCGCCCCCGCATGGTGCTGGAGCAAAGCAACTTCAACCCCGGGTCCGCCGAGACCGACCCGCTCGCCAGGGAAAACGCGACGGGCGTCACGGACGAGGCAGGCAACACACCCTCAGCATCGGCACCGACGCCGCAGCCCTCGAAGGCCACGGCAGGAGGCAAGACCTCGGCGGCAGCATCAACCTCGGACACCTCCGACAGCACCACGACGTGGATCGCGTTCGGAGTGGCGGCGGCTGTCCTGGTGATCGGAGGCGGCGCTTTCGCCATTCTCCGCTCGCGGCGAGCCACATGACCCACACATGACGAACCACAGCTCACGAAAGGGAGTGCCCAAATGGTCGACCGCAAGCTAAACGACGGCGATGTACAGAAGCTCCAGAAGGAAGTCATCGATCGCTACGACAACATCCGGGGCTCGCTCGCGAAGCTGCAGGGCACGATCGACATGATCGAGCGGGCGTGGACGGGCCAGGGTGCCAACGCCTTCAACGTCAAGCAGACGGAGATCAACGGCCATATGGTCGCGATCGGCAAGATGCTCGACGACTTCCTCGACGGCATCCACATGACCAAGACCGACAAGCAGAACCTCGAAGACCAGATCACCGCCGACATGAACAAGATCTCGGTGGACGATCTCGGTGGAAAGACTTCGGCGCTCAACAGCTACTGACCATCATTCCGGCGAAGTCTGCCTGAAGTCTTCAGAGAAACGAGGGGAATCATGTCCGGAGCCCATTACGAGGAACTCGCCGTCACCTACGGCACCATGGACGCGCTCGCCACCGAGCTGGGCGACCAGGCCAAGAAGCTCGAGGAGGACCTCGAAGCGCTGCGCCAGGCCGTGCTCAACGTGTCCTCGGGCTGGGGCGGCGAGGCGTTCCAGCAGTTCCAGAGCAAGAGCGAAGAGTGGAACAAGCACGCGCGTGGCATCCACGCGGCGCTGCTCCAGATCTCGCACCAGGTCCACGGCGCCGGCGGTGACTACCGAGGCGGCGACCTGAAGGGCGCCAGCTACTTCATGTAGCAGCAGGTACTCCGCAACACCAGGGTGGGCACGCACGGGAGGTGCCCACCCTGTGCTGTGCTCTGCCCGTCAGCCGTCACCCTTGTCGTCCTCGGACGTATCGGCGGGCACGGCGATGACGAACACCCCCTTGCCTTGGACCCCTTGAACGATCCCCTCGGCCTGTAGTGCCTCGATGGCGGACTTGATGGTTCGGCGGCTGACTGTTCCGCCTGTCTCCTGCTCCAGTTCGTGGTGAGAAGGGCGTGCGCTGCCACGTGACGACCGAGGCCCCGGTCGTGGTCGGAGCGGTCCAGCAGAACTCGGGGCCGGGCTTCACCGTGTACGCCTGCCAGGCATGCGCCGCGCACTACGCGCCGCAGCCGGACGTACTCTCCGTCCTGCCGCCCTCCCGCCGGGGTGACCAGTGAGGGCGTGGTCTGCCGGAACGGCGGGCGAGGCGCGCGAGTTGTCGCCGGAATGCACGCTGGCGAGCCGGCCCGGCTACGGGGACGTGCACGTCTCGTGCCGCCGACTGCGTGACATCCCATTCCCGCACAGTGGAGGTCTGCCGCTGGTACGCCGCTGCGGCTGCACGTGCCATAACCCGTCGGCGGGGGGACCCAGGAAGTGAGCACCGGCACCCCGTCCGAGCGGGCGGCCAACACCCGAGGTTGAGCATCTGGCCGCGTGGACCGGATCGGGCAGTGTGCCGGTCCGATCTGGCCTCGTGGGATGTCACTTCTTTTTGAACCGAGGGAGTTCGTCCGGGAAATTTTGGCCATTCTCGCATTTGCCCACGGTGTAAGCGTGCTGTGTAAGTTCATAGGCGAAGTCGGTCAGTGCTTGATGCAAGTCGAGCCCCTCGGTTCGACTTTCCCCGATCACCCGCACCTCGGATATAAGGGCGTAATCCTGCGAGGCGTCACCCGCCTTGCTTCCACTGGGAACGCATGGGACGTAGACGCTGGCGAAATTGCCCCTGGATAGGGTGTAGATTCCACTTGAGGAAGTCTGTTCTGCCGTCCCCCTTGATCTTCCGCCGTAGGATTTGTAGTAATTTTCCCAGGTCTTTTGGGACGAGTCCTGGATCTGCGCTTCGCCAGACAAAATCGAATCACCGGCGGTGTATATGTGACAGCTGAACATGAAGCCGTATCCGGAGCCATTGGTGTCAGCGCCCTCCTCCGCTGATCGGGTTTTCGGAAGAACGCGGATCACCGTCTCTCTCTTGGTGCTTTCGTCGCATACTTTGGCCGGAAGGGTTTCGAGCCCGTTCGTGAAGAACTCTTGATATGAGAACCAGCCTCCAATCGTCAGGGTCAATGTGGCGGCGCCGAGAGCCAGAATTTTTATATTCTTCTGCATGGGGAAACTTGGAAACCTCTTTCTCAGTTCGACCGTTTCTTGTTACTTCCCAAGATGTCGTCGCTTGACTCCCAGCCCTCGTTGACGGCGTTTCCGATGAGGGTGTTGGTTCCGTCTGTCGGGAGGTTCACGTGGTGTCGCTTCAATGCATCCTGCACTGACCACTGCGTCTGCTGGTTGACCGAATCCTGGGCCCTACTGAGATCTTGTCCGCTTCGATAAACGGCCTCATCCAGTGCGCCGTCCAATTCCCTGCCCTCGAGCAAGCGGCCGACGGCCATGCCGGCGACGCCGGTGATGAAACCTCCGCCCCCGGCGTACGCTGCCCCTGCCGGTCCGGATGGTGCAAGTATGGCAGTGCCGTACCCGATGCCGGCCGAGAGCACGGTATTGAAGAAGTTTCCCTGGTCCTCCAAGCTGTCATTGTAAGCCTTTTCGGCCTCGACGGATTTGTCGATATCTGCGTCGGCGATGGAACGGCCGACAATTCCTTCGATGATTCCTGCGTTTCTGCCGATACCATGAAGAACCAGGTCGCGACTTCCGTCGAACAAAGACGGGTCTGACAGATGCGCATCAAGGAGGCTACCGGTGTAGATGCTCTCTCCGTAGATGATTCCTGCCCTTCCTGACGGGTCCAACGAGGTTGCTGACAGGAATCGCGCCGCGTCCGATCGCAGAAGTCCGTCAGGGTCGTCGCTGGGCGACAGGAAGATCGCCTCGGAGTTCGGCCCTCCGAAGGCTCTGCTGATTTCTGGCATATAGGAAGCCGCCATGTGCCCAAAACTCTCACCCATTCCTCTTCCTACGAGGTCCGCGCCGCCATCGGGCTGCGCCACAGCCTCCATGATGTTCGCCATGATTTGGACCTGTGCCTCGCTGTGGGGCGGAGCCGCATTCATCGAGTCTCCCAGCCCGACCCCGGTCACTGCGGCTTCCAGCGCATGCCCGAGTGAGGGGCCCCGGTCTGTGTACGCGGTGGTGGCCAGCAGACGGTCGAGATGGGACTTGGACTCGAAGGCGTGCACCGCTGCCTCTGGGTTGTGTGACAGGCCCTCGAAGAGCCCTTCCAGCGGGTCTCGGCCGTTGCCGTTGCCGTCGCCGAAGACGAGGTCGAGGGCGTCGTAGCCCTTCACCCACACGGCATCGGTGTTGTTCTCGCCCCCTACCTTGTCCGCCTTGAAGAGCGTCTTTCTGTAGTCGTCCAGAAACTCCGTGTCGTACTGCCCCTGCCGCATCAGACTGCTGATGACCTGGGAGCCCAGCGCCCCGATGGGGTTGAACGAGTCGGTGGCGCGGAAGTTGGTGTTCCGTTCGGCGATGAGGTTTTGCTTCCAATGCTGCATGGCCTCCGAGTCCGAGAAGGACGCCGTGGCCAGTGTGAGGCTCAGGTTGTTCTGGAGGCTCTTCATCGTTTCGAGTTCCGAGCCCCTGGCGCCGGCGTGAGCCGAGGTCATCTCCGTCCAGAACTGGAGCGTCCCCTTGGCCCCGAGGCGCGTGGCGAATTGTTCCGCGAAGAGGGAGTCGCCGCTGTACGTCTCCATCGTGCGGTTGAAGTCCTTGATGTCGTCGAGGCTCATGTCGGCCGGGTTCTTGGCCATCTTCGCGAGCTTCTCCGCCGCCGCGACGGCCTTGGCCGCCTCGTCCCGGTTCGCGTAGGAGGCATCGGCGAAGCCGTACTTGGCCTGGTCCACGAGGAGCCGCAGGACCTTGGCGGCGCTGTTGTCGCTCTGCGTCGCCTTGGTGAGGATGCCCTGGATCTCGTCGCGGAGGGCGTCCACCGCCTTCTGGTCCGTCGCGCCGGTCTTTCCGCTGGGGTCGGACGCCCAGTCCGGCCGGGTGTTGCCGGTGACCGTGAACGTGCCCTCGCCGGTGTCGATCACCCTCAGGTTCTGCTGCGCGCCGCGCGTGATGGCGGCGTTCAACTGGGTTCGGTAGCTGATCAGTTCACCGCGGGTGTCGCTGAGGATCTTGGTGATGGAGTCGGCCTGGGTGTACGCGTCCGCGAACTCGGCGGCCGTCTTGGTGATGAACTCGCGGCTGACGGTGGCGTTGACCCCGGCCCACCTGGCGGTGTCCGCCTTGGCCTTCAGGTTGCTCTCCGCGTCCTTCTGTAGGTCCGCGAGCTTCGTCGTCATCTGCTCCCAGTCGGTGACCGCTTCACCGAGCTTGGAGAAATCCCCGTGACGCAGGGCATCGAGGTCCATCGGTGTCAGTGGCCCTTCCGGTCGTCGAACCCCTCGTCCAGCAGAGCTATGCTGCTGACCGCCCCGGCGATGTACGAGTCGTCGGCGGCATGCTGGTTCTTCGTGAACCGCAGGTGGTTGGAGATGTGGGCGCAGGCGTCCAGTAGGGTCTTGGTCTGCTCGCTCCAGCGCTCCGTCACATGGTCGAGCGCGGCGCCCAGCGCGAATCCCTCACCCTTGAGTCCGCCCGCAGCCGTCGCGGAGGCCACGCGCGCGTGCCCGCTGTAGGTCGTGAAGTCCTCGAACAGGTCGTGAGCCGCCTTGCCGACAGCCTCGAGGTCCTGGTGGCCGGCCACCAGATCTCCCTGCGTGCCGTTCCCGCCCTGATCGGCGGGGTACTGGTTGAGCTGCATCCGTGTGGAATGCTGCCCCGCCGCCGCACTCTTGAGCTGCTCCCACTCATCCCACGCCATGCGTGAGCCCTCCCCCGTGGAGCCCGTCCACCGGACGGGACAGTTTCGCCAAGCCGTCAACAGGCCTTATCCGTAAGCCCAGTTCAAGTGAGTTCACGGATCTCACCATACTTTCCACGAATGACCGCGGTACGACCTGAGGGGGGAGGGGAGCAACGGGGCCTTCTGGCCGCACGGCAAGCACTCTGCTCCGGATGCCGAGTGCGCCCAGCCGCTACGGCCTTCCGGCGCCGGCCCGACCTGAACGATGGCTTTCCCCGCCGTCGTGAGATGAGAAACCCCGCCCCCGCCGACATCCGTCGAAGCCGCTCCCCTCAGGGGCGCCGGCCCACCCCCTGCGTACCTTGTTTCCGGATCCGCCGCGAACCTCTCGCTGCCGCGAGGACGGCCCGGGCAAGTCCCTGTGCAGGCATGCGGCGCCGAGTGGGCCGGCGGTACTACGACTCGGACCCCGCCGTGCACTCCGCCGACATCTCGATCTCCCCGGTATAGGCGAGGATGAGGCGCTTCATGGCTTCGGCATCCCGGTGTTTTGAGCCCTCCGCCTGAATCACGGTGTACAGCTCCTGCTCGTACTTGGTGTCGACGCAGCCGTGGGTCTTGCCGAATGCCTCGAACCCCGAGTACACGAACCGCCCGTCCTCCGTAGATTTATCAGGGGTGTCAAGGGACTGTCGGGCTGCAAAGAGGGCTGTCGTCGTGCCCTCTTCCATCCATATCTGAGTTGTGGTCATTATCAGCTTGTCGTCGACGATGACCTGGCAGCCCTTGCTTCCGGAGTAGGACCTGTCCTTGACGGCGATCTTGCTCCCTGCCGGAAGGAAGGGAGCGAGATCGTCCCTCTCGACAGCCGTTCCGCACAGGGTTCCGGGAACCGCGTACTCGCGTTCCTGTTCCTCCTCGCCGCATCCCGCCAGTAGAAAGACGAGGATCGTGAGCGCGGCGATGGAAACCGTGCTGGACTTCCTCGCAGTCATTCGGTGAGATTTCATCGATGCCCTTCTTTTGTGGGATAGGTGGGCTCAGAAGGCTTTATTGCTGCCGGGAGCCCCTCCATCGACGATGGCTTGCGCATCGAGCTGGCCCTGATTCGCGTCCTCGCGTGCAGTCATTCAGGCATCGCCGGTATCCACTGATCCGCACTTTTCCGTGGCGGCTCGAACTCCGCGATGGCCTGATTTCTCACCTGGCCGTCGGCCCAGAACTGACCGCCGGTCTTCTGGGCCTTCTTGACGGCCCGGCCTTCGGCGTCCTGGAACACCTGTTCCAGAGCGACGCTGGTTGCTGTTCCCGCGGCTCCGCCGGCAAGTGCTCCGACCCACGGGGTCGCGACGAAGGAGGTTCCCACCCCGACAGCGGTGCCGACCCGACCGGAGTCCCATTTCTTGCGCTGGGCCACGGAGTATTCGTATGCCTTGACCTTGCCCGAGGACTCGGACCCGACGGCTTCCCACGCTTGCGACGGGTGGCGGCGGAGGCGGGCCCTCATGCGCCTATAGCCGGGGTGTGGGCAGCGGCGCGGCAGCGGATGGGGGCAACGGCGCCTCCTCAGGATCGAGTTGGCCCGAGCGCGAGGTCAGGTACAGTCGCTGCCCTTCTGTACCTGTCCGGTGTATTCGGTGATAAGGCGCTTCATCGTGGACGAGCTCTCCCGATCGGAGGCGAAGACCTGAACAACGGTGAAGAGAGCCTGGTCCGGGTGAGCCGAATCCGTGCATCCCTCGACTTTCCCGACCGCGCCGGTCCCCGAATAGAGAAACTCGTCGCCGGTGGTCACGTCTCCCTTGTTGACCTGAGCGTGCACGGCGGCGACGTCGACTACGCTTCCTGTCTTCGCCCACCACAATCGGCCTGCCACAAGGGCGAGTTCATCGTCGACGCTCACGTTGCAGCGCTGGGTTCCACCGTTGGGTGTGGTCTGCCGGGTGGAGACCTTGTCCCCGGGCGGCAGGAACGGTGCCAGAAGGTCGGGGTGCACGGACACCCCGCACAGGGTCTGTGGGAGCGAATATTCCCTCTCCTCGCCGCTCGAGCATCCGGACAAGGCGGTTCCGACAGCGAGCGATGCCGTCAGGATTGCAAGGCGTCGAAGCGTTGTGGAGAGCGGGAGCGGTGCGTACTTCAAGGCCAGGGACCTCTCTGGACGGGTGGATCCTTGTGCGGGTGTGCGACGGATGCGGCCGGGATCCCGCATCAGACGTCCGTCTTGAGATCGGGAGCCATGGCAATGACGTTCGTCCCCGAGTCCTTGAATCCGCGCTCTGCACCGACGCGGGCCCATTCTCCGACGTCCGGGAGATCAGCCCTGCCGCGGTTCCTCGCCGCGGTCTCTGCCGCCTTCTCGGTGTAGCCGTTGTTGCTGTCGAGGCCGCTCTCCCAGTACTCGCCCATGAGAGCGCCGGCATCGCCCTTGGCCTTTCCTTCCGCGTCCTTGAAGAGCTCTTCCAGAATCACGCTGGTCGCGGTGCCTGCGATACCACCGGCTGCCGCACCCCCGACCGGGCTGACGATGAACGTTGTTCCCACACCGGTGACGGTGCCGACCGTCCCGGAGATCACGTTCTTCCACTGGGCGACGGAGTGCTCGTAGGCCTTGTCCTTGTCTTCGCCCTCGTGGGCGACGACTTCGGCGCGGCCTTGAGCGAGGGTTCCCGATACTTCGCCCGATCCGCTCGCGATCTGTTCGACGACGAACTGGGGATCGTTGGAATAGCGCTCGTTCGCCGGGAGGTGGGGGCCGAGGTGGTACTCCATCAGATTGCCCATGTAGGCCTTCTGGCCCACCTCCACGGCGGCGTATCCCTCGGGGTTCTGTCCGACGGTGAACAGGAACCGCGTCACGTCACGGTGTTCGAACGTTGCCTCGGTGCCGGAGATCGGGAAGAGCCGGTCCGTGTCACCGTCGGAGTCGTTGGTCATGGCCCGGTTGATGTCCGGAAGGTATTCCGAGGCGATCTGGCCCATGCTGTCGCCCATGTAGCCGTTGTCGGTGATGCGTGACGGCTGTTCCGAGACGGACGACACCAGGCTCTGCATCAGCTTCGCCTGCTCTGCGTTGTGCGCAGGTGTGTCCGCCGTAGGCATCTCCCCGGCCGGGTGCCCCGTGGTGGCCGCTTCCAGCGCAAGCGCCAGGTTGTTCCGCCCGGCCACGCTGTCCTCGCCCTTGTCGTCCTGGTCCTGCGGCCAGTCGCGTTCTTCGAAGAGGTAGTCGAAGTTCGTCAGCGACTCCGGCTTGCCCTTGTCGTCCTTGAAGTCGTGGTCCTCGTCTTTGGTGACGAAGGTGTCGTTGAAGAACTCCGTGGCCGCGTCGGGGCTGTTGGAGAGGGCCTTCAGGTAGCCGGTCATCGGATCCCAGCCGGAGTCGGTGCCGGTCCGGTTGAGGAGTGGGTCCATGCCCATGCGCTGCCAGGCACCATGCCGACCGCTACCCGTGAACTTCTTCTCCGTCTCCATCAGCTTGTCGCCGTAGTCGACGAGGAACCGGTCGTCGAAGTCACCCCACCGCATGAGGTTGGTCATGACCTGTCCGCCGAGGGGGAAACCACCGTTGCGGCCGACCGGCTTGTCGACCAGGTCGATCATCGTGGACTTCCACTGAGTCATGTCGGCGTTGTCGCTCTGCGACGCAGTGGCGAGCGTGAGACTGAGGTTCTTCTGGAGGTCGTCGTACTGGTCGACCCGCTGTTGTCCGATCTTCCACGCGCTGTGCGGGTCGTTGATGCCTGTCCAGAAGTCGAGGGTTCCCTGCGGTCCCAGGCGCGTGGCGAAGCGTTCCGCGAACAGTGGGTCGTCGGCGTACTCCTTCAGCCCCTTGTCGAGCCGGTCGAACTCCGCGACCGACAGGTCCTCGGGCTTCTGCTTCGCCAGGTCTGCCAGCTCATCGGCGTCCTTCAGCGCCTTGGCCGCGGAGTCCCGGTCGGCGTAGTCGACGTCCGAGAAGCCCAGTCTGCTCTGGTCGGCGATCGCCATGAGGACGGCGTTGGCCGAGGTGTCGCTGGTGGTGGCCTGTTCCAAGATTTTCTGGATCTCGTCCCGCAGGGCGGTGATCTCGCCCTTGTTGTCCTGGTCCTGTTGAGCACGGCCCTCCGGCGGGACGTTCGTCGTGACCGTGAACCCGCCCTCGTAGCCGATGACCGTGAGATTCTTCTGACGGCCTCGCTCGATGGCGTCGCCGAGTTGCCCCTTGTACGTCTTCAGCTCGTCCCGGGTGTCCTGGAGGATCTTGTGGATCGACGAGGCCTGGCTGTGCGCGTCCGTGAACTCCCCGGCCGTCTTGCCGATGAACTCCTTGGAGACGGTGGCGTTGTACCCCGCCCAGCTCGCCCTGTTCGCGGCGCCGTGCAGGCCCTTCTCGGCCGCGTCCATCAAGGTCTCCAGATCGCCGACCATCGTCGACCAGTCTTCGACCGCGTCGTCCAACAGGCTGAGGTCGGCGTTGCGAAGGGCGTCGAGATCCATCAACTCTTGCCCTTCTTGTCGTCCTTCTCGCCGTACACCGGGTTGTGCTTGCCGGGTTCACCGACGCGTTCGTCGAAGCCCGCGTCCAGCACGTCGATGCTGCTCATCTGACGACGGATGTAGTGGTCGTCGCCGGCATGGAGCTTCTTCGTGACGGTCATGTGGTTCGAGATGTGCGCGCACGCGTCCCTGAGGGAACCCAGCTGCTCGTCCCAGCGCAGCGCGACATGCTGGAGGGCGCTGCCCAGGGCGAACCCGCCCTTGCTGAGGGCCCCGGCGGCGCTTTCGCTGGTGGGCACCGCCCTGCGACCCTTGTCCCAGAGGTCGTTGTACAGCTTGAACGCGTGGGTGCCGATCTTCGCGAGATCACCCTGATTGGCCCTCAGCTCGCCGTACTGACCGGGATCCGGCGCGGGGCGTACCGGACCGCTACCGGGATCCAGTTGGTTCAGCCGCATGTGGGGCGCGGCGCCCGAGGCCGCCTCCGCCTTCAGCTGCTCCCACTCGTCCCATGCCATGCGCGAACCCCTTCCCCGTGTCCCCGAGTGCCCGTGTCACCGGGTCTCCGTCAAGCCCGCGCCTCGGGCGGGCCCGTCCTTCAGCCATCAACACGCCAGATCCATGAACCCCGGTCAAGTGAGTTCACGGATCTCACCCTACTTTCCTCAATTCACCGCCGTACGGCTTGACGGCGGCGAAGGGTAGCCCGCCGATTTCAGCGCCCGACAAGGCTCTCGGGCGGACGGCGAGTCCGCCCGCCCGTCACACCCCCTCCGGCGCCAACCCCACCTGCACCAGCGGCTTCCCCCGGCGCCGGGAGACGAAGATCCCCCGCCCCGCGGGCATCGGCCGCGGCCGCACCCCACCGAGGAGGTCCCCCTCCCCGGGGTCGCCCGCCAGTACGACACCCTGCGCGCCCAGCTCCTTGATCCGCTGCATGAACGCCTCGTACGACGCCCGCCCCGCGCCCGCCGTCGACCGCGCGATGATGAACCGCACCCCGACGTCCCGGGCGAACGGCAGGAGTTCCGTCAGTCCGGCCAGCGGATTGCCGCTCGACGTCGCCACGAGGTCGTAGTCGTCGATGATGACGAACACCGTCGGTCCACGCCACCAACTGCGGTCCCTGAGCTGCCGCGCCGTCACCTCGGCCGTCGGCGCCCGGCGCTTCATCAGGTCGGCCAGCGCGGCCATGTGGTGGTCCATGGCGTTGGACATCGGGATGTACTCGGCCAGGTGGGACTCCGGCGTCACGTCCAGCAGGGACCGCCGGTTGTCGACCACGAACATCTTGCACTCGTCGCCCGAGTAGCGCTGGGTCAGTTGCTTGATCAGCAGCCGCAGCAGGTTCGACTTGCCGGACTCGCTCTCGCCGAAGACGAGGAGGAACGGGTCCTGCTCGAAGTCGACGTAGACCGGCTCGAGCCGGTCCTCGTCGAGGGCGAAGGCCACCCCGCGGCGCGGGAAGCGGTCGCCCGACGGCAGCGAGTCGGCCGGGAACTCCCGTGGCAGCAGCCGGACTTCCGGCGCGGGTGCCGCCTGCCACTGCCGGGAGACCTCCGCGGTCAGCGCCTGCGTGGCGTCGGCGAGGTCCGTGTCGGAGGTGAGGCCGTCGATGCGCGGGACCGCCCCCATGAAGTGCAGTTTCTGCGGCGACTGGCCACGGCCCGGCACGCCCGCCGGGACGTTCGCGGCTACCTTGCGGTCGATCTCGGAGTCCATCGTGTCGCCGAGCCGCAGCTCCAGCCGGTTCATCAGCTGGTCCTTGAGGGCGGCCCTGACCTCCATCGAACGCGAGGCCGTCAGCACCAGGTGGACGCCGTAGCCGAGCCCGCGCGCCGCGATGTCGAGGATCACCTGGTCCATCGCCTCGTACTCGGACCGGAAGTTGCCCCATCCGTCGACGATCAGGAACACATCCCCCCAGGGCTGGTCCGCGACCGAGATGTCCCCGCGGGCCCGCCTGGCCCGGAACTCAGCGATCGACGGGATGCCGGCCGAACGGAAGTACTCCTCACGGCGGGTCAGCACGCCGTACACCTCGGCCACCGTGCGCCGTACCCGCTCCGGGTCGAGCCGGGAGGCGACCCCGCCCACATGCGGCAGGCCGGCCACCGACGCCATTCCGCCGCCGCCGAAGTCGAGGCCGTAGAACTGGACCTCGTGCGGCGTGTGGGTGAGGGCGAAGGCGCAGATCAGCGAGCGCAGCAGGGTCGACTTGCCGGACTGCGGGCCGCCAACGATCTGCATATGGCCCGCGGCGCCGGAGAAGTCCACCCAGAGGGAGTCACGGCGCTGCTCGAACGGCTTGTCCACCAGACCCACCGGCACGACCAGCCGGCCCGCGCCCTCGTACCCCGGCTGGGTGAGGCCGCGGCCCGGCACCGCCGTGAGTCCCGGCAGCAGCGCGTCCAGCGACGGCGGACTGTCCAGCGGCGGCAGCCACACCTGGTGCGCCGCCGGACCCTGCGCATCCAGCCGGCGCACGATCACGTCGAGCACCGTGTCCGCCAGCGCGTCGTCGACCTCCGCGTCGCCGGACGGACGGGCCTGCGGCACCTGCGCGTACCGCACCGGCACCTCCGCCGAGGTGAACAGCACCGGCCGCCGGTCCACCGGCAGCGGGCCGCCCCCCGGCGCCGTCCGCTGAGCGCCCGAGCGGTAGACCCCGGACACGTACGCCGCCTTGAACCGCACCATCTCGTCGGTGCCGAACTTCAGGAAGCCGGAACCCGGCACGTTCGGCAGCGAGTACGCGTCGGGCACACCGAGCGCCGCCCGGGACTCCGCCGCCGAGAAGGTGCGCAGACCGACGCGGTACGACAGATACGTCTCCAGGCCGCGCAGCCGGCCCTCCTCCAGGCGCTGCGAGGCCAGCAGCAGGTGCACGCCGAGCGAGCGGCCGATCCGGCCGATCTGCACGAACATCTCGATGAAGTCCGGCTTCGCCGTCAGCAGTTCGCTGAACTCGTCGATCACCAGGACCAGGGAGGGGATCGGCTGAAGGGCGGCTCCCGCGGCCCGCGCCTTCTCGTAGTCGTGGATGTTGGCGTAGTTGCCCGCGTCCCGCAGCAGCTCCTGGCGGCGGTTGAGCTCGCCCCGGATGGAGTCGCCCATCCGGTCCACCAGCGTCAGGTCGTCCGCCAGGTTGGTGATCACGGCCGCCACGTGCGGCATCTGCGCCATGCCGGCGAAGGTCGCGCCGCCCTTGAAGTCGGCGAGGACGAAGTTCAGCGTCTCGGAGGAGTGGGTGACCGCCAGGCCCAGCACCAGCGTGCGCAGCAGTTCGGACTTGCCGGAACCCGTCGCGCCCACGCACAGCCCGTGCGGGCCCATGCCCTCCTGCGCCGCCTCCTTGAGGTCCAGCATCACCGGACGGCCGTCCTCGCCCACCCCGATCGGCACCCGCAACCGCTCCGCCAGCGAACGCGGCCGCCAGGTGCGCCGGGTGTCCACGGACGCGGCATCCCCGAGGCTCAGCAGGTCGGTGAACTCCAGGTTGGCCAGCAGCGGCTCGTCGTCGTCCCCGCCGGACGCCATCCGCAGCGGGGCGAGCTGCCGGGCGAGTGCCTCGGCGGACTCGGGGGAGAGCGCGTCCGGCGTCCCCTCGTAGACGGCGCCGTGCCCCGACTCCAGCCGCAGCACGCCGGGCTGTACGACGATGTCGAGCTCGCCGCCGGCCCCCGTCGGCTCACCGGGGACGATCTCGAGGACCGTCATACCCTGGAGCCCCTCGGGATTGGCCAGAACCGAGTCAGGGGGCAGGGAGACGCCGTCGAGGACGACGACGATGTGCGGCTCGTCGGGCAGCGGTGTCGCGTGCGGATGGAACCGCGGGCGGCCCGTCAGCCGAGTGCCGAGCAGGTTCTCCAGTTCACGGGTGTCGGAGCCGATCAGCCTGCGGCTGCCCGCCCCGTCCACGGCCCCCGACGCCTGGACGTGCGGCAGCCACTTCGCCCACTCCCAGTGCGGCAGTTCCTCCCGGCCCGCCGCGACCACGAGAACCAGATCCTCGGACGAGTGCAGCGCGGCCAGCGAACCGGCCAGGGCACGGGCGCAGGAGCGCACCGACCGCGGCTCACCGCTGACCGTGACGTGGTAGAAGGCGCGCAGCGAGACGGCCATCGGCAGGTCGTCGAGACTGTCGTGGACGGCGAGGAAGCGCTGGAGCGCGCCCGCGGTCAGCGGCTCCAGCTGCTCCACCGGGCCGGTCTCGGGAGCGATCAGCGCGGTGGCGAGGGCCTGCGCGCCGAGGCCGACGCGGACCTGGGCGAAGTCCTCGTCCCCGGGCCGCCGTTCCCACACCCGGCTGCCCTCGGCGACCAGCGCCCACAGCTGCTCGGGGGAGGGATGCAGGTAGTACTGCGCGTCCCGCTGGGCCCGCGCGGTGTCGAGCGCGGTACGCCGGGTCTGCGCCAGGTAGCTCAGGTAGTCGCGGCGCAGATCCGCCAACTGCCCTTGCGAGCCGCGCCGGAAGCGCACCACCATCGCGATCGACATGGCCACGGTCGAGGCGATCATGACCATGCCCATGATGCGCATGAACGGCTGCCCGCTCGTGAAGAAGAAGACCACCGAGCCGCCCATGCCGAGCGTCGGCAGCAGTTGCATCAGCACGCTCTCCTGATGGCCCCGCGGCAGCTCCGGCGGAGGCTGCAGGACGATCTCACCGGTGGGCACCTCGGACGGCAGCACCCGCGGCTGGCGCTTCACGACGATGTGGCTCACTGCTCACCAATCCCCTTGCGAGGCCCCGAATCCCCTTGCGCGACCCCGGAAAACCTCGTCCGCCGCCCCGTGCCGGACGGACGCAGGCCGCCGCGTGATCCTACTGACTGCCTGTCCGACCAAGGGGCGGTAGGGTGCCGGATGTTCGCGTGAGCACACCCGCGGGCCGCGCCGCGCACCCACCGGCGCGGAACCTTCACACCGCCCACCGACAGCGCACACGCCGACACCGAGCACGCCGACACCGCACACGCCGACGCGGAACCATCACTGAGGGGGAGCAGCAGGTGAGTATCGCGGCCTCCGCGGCAGCCACCGGAGAAGGGCGCGGCACCGGATCCGCTCCCGCGGCGGGGACGGGGCTCGGCTTCTGCCGGGTCACCATCGTCGCCCCCGACAGCCGGATCGACGTGGCGCTGCCCGACGACGTCCCCGTCGCCGACATCCACCCGGAGATCCTCAGGCTCTCCCGGCAGAGCCCCGCCGAGGGCGCTCCGGTCGGCTACCACCTCGTCCGCCGGGACGGCACCGTCCTCGACAGTTCCCGTTCGTTCGCCGCCCAGCACATCCTCGACGGCGAGCTCCTCACACTGCGCCCCTTCTCCGAGTCGCTGCCGCCCGCCGTCTTCGACGACGTGTCGGAGGCGGTCGCCTCGGCCGTGACGCGCGAGCACACCCTGTGGAGCGGCGAGCTGACCCGCGCCGCGGGCCTCGTCGGGGGAGGGGTCCTGACGGCCCTGCTCGCCTTCGTCGCCTGGACCGGTGACCCGCGTCACGACATGCACGGCCTGCCCGGCATCCTCGCCGCGGTCGTCGGTGTCCTGCTGGTCGCCCTCGCCTGTGTCCGGGCCCGTGTCTACGACGACCGGGGCTCCGCCGTCGCCCTCGGGCTCGGCGCGCTGCCCAACGTGGCCGTGGCGGGCTCCGGGCTCCTGCCGCTCGCCGACGGCCAGGGCATCGGCAGGCTGGCGTTCCTGCTGTCCTGCGCCGCGGTGCTGCTCGCCGCGGTGCTGCTCACCCTGTGCTCCCCTCGCGGGGACGGCCCGTTCGTCGCCTTCGTGGTCGCCTCCGGCGTCGGCCTGGCGGCGGTGTTCGCGGCGATCCTGGCGCACTGGACCCCGGCCGAGACCGCCGCCCTGTCTGCCCCCGTCGGCGTGGGCGCGCTGGCCTTCCTGCCCGGTCTGTCCATGCGCTTCGCCCGGCTGCCGATCGGCTTCGACGCCCCGGCCACCGCTCCGCGCAGCGCGTACGGCGCCGATCCCACCCCGCGCGAGCCGGTCGACGCCGAGCGGATCGCCGCCCAGGCCCGCCGCGGACACGAACTCCTGGTCGGCCTGGTGGGCGGCTGCGCGGTGATCACGGTGGGCGCCTGCGCGGTCCTCGGGTTCTCCGACGACGTCTGGGCCCGGCTCCTCGCCCTGGCCGCGGGCATCGCTCTGCTGATGCGCGCCCACCTGTTCCGCTACACCGCCCAGGTCGCCCCCGTACTGGCGGCGGGCCTCGGTTCCCTCGTCCTGCTGGGGCTCGGGCTGGCACTGAACCCGCCGCACTCGGTGATCCGCGACGCGCTGACGGGCGACCGCACCGACCTGGACATCCGTACCGTCTGGCTCGTCGCGGCGATCGCGGCGGCGTCCGCGATCGTCACCGCGATCGGCCTGATCGGCTCGCGGGGCGGCCTCACGCCGTTCTGGGGCCGCTTCATGGAGCTCGCCGAGGGCTTCGTCCTGCTGACGCTCGTCCCGTTGGCACTGGCCGTCTTCGACGTGTACGCGACGGCCCGGTCGATGACGGGCTGACCCGCGGGCGGCCGCGCGGGAACGGCGGACGCGAGCCGCGGCACACCCCGCCCGTCCACGCCGCCGCCGGCTCCGGCCCGGGCACAGCGCGGCACGCGGTGCGGACGTCCGGGCTCACCGCCGCAAGCGGTGCGGACTGCGGACGAGCGGCGGCCGACACCTACCGGCCCCGCCGGCCCGGTGGGAGCCGGCCGTCGGTCCGCCAGGAGCCGGCCGTCGGGAGCCGTCCCGGCCGTCGGTTCGCTGGGAGCCGTACCGTCCGCCGGCCCGGCTACCGCGCGGCAGATCCGCCGTTGTGCGGCGCCGGCTCCAGATCGAACTCGCCGTCCCGGGCACCCAGCACGAAGGCCCGCCACTCCGCCTCCGTGTAGCGCAGCACCGTCTCCGGGTCGAGCGACGACCGCATCGCCACGGCCCCCGCGGGCAGGTAGGCGATCTCGACGCGCTCCTCGTGCTCCTCCGTGCCCGGGGCGCACTGCCACTCGACGCCGGAGATGTCGAGCGCGTACAGCTCGTCCCGCTCCCGCTCCTTGCGCGCTTTGACGTCTTTGTCCTCGGCATCGGCCATGTCGGCTCCGGCCCTTTCCCCTGAGTTCCCGCTGTTCCAACGAGCTGTCACGTCAGCCTACTTGCCGGCGTTCCCCCAGCTCAGAGGTTCTTCTTTTACGTTCCGGCCCGGCGTCGTCGCCCGTACACTGCCCCCGCACGGCGCGGTACGGGCCGAGCGCCCGCCGTGACATCCCGGACGGGCCCGCTGCCCCGGCCTGCTACCCTGGCTTTCGGCCGTTTGTGTACGCACCCCCGGACACACCCTCAGGGAGTCCCTGAAGGTTCCGGAGGCCGCGCCCAGCGGATCCCCGCCACCCGAGTAACGGAAGCTCCCCCGAGACCAAGACCGGGGGCACTCGGTGGCCACTCAAAGACTACGAGGAGTACGCGTGCCGCTCGACGCCGCTACGAAGAAGCAGCTCATCACGGAGTTCGGCCAGAAGGAGGGCGACACCGGCTCCCCCGAGGTCCAGGTCGCCATGCTGTCCCGCCGGATCTCGGACCTGACCGAGCACCTCAAGACGCACAAGCACGACCACCACTCCCGTCGTGGTCTGCTGATCCTGGTCGGTCAGCGTCGCCGCCTTCTCCAGTACCTGGCCAAGAAGGACATCCAGCGCTTCCGTGCGCTGGTCGACCGCCTCGGCATCCGCCGCGGTGCGGCGGGCGCCAAGTAGAACGCCGTGAGGGGGAGCGGTTCCCGGACCATCGGGACCGCTCCCCTTTGCCGTACGTACCGGTACACAGCGGTACGCACCGGCACAAACGGATGCACGCCGACGCCGGGACCGTCGTACGCCCTGTCGCCGTGCGGAACGTGCGGAGTGTCACCAACGCTTTGTAGTGTGGTAGCACAACGCCATACGTACGACACAGCGTGATGACGTGTACTCGCTGCGGGTAAACGTCACCACGCCCACCGAACGAGGAGAAGCGCGCCTAGCCGCCGCCGGTCCTCGGTAGTGGCCCCCGGGAAAGAGAATCCCGGGTGCTTCGATCGAAGACCGGCCCGCACCGAGCGTTTCTCCGCAGCCGTCCCCCTGCCACACGGGCAGCGAGGGACGAAAGACGACAAGTAACGGAGAAAATGCTAGTGGAGAACGAGACCCACTACGCCGAGGCCGTCATTGACAACGGCACCTTCGGCACCCGCACCATCCGCTTCGAGACGGGCCGCCTGGCCAAGCAGGCCGCCGGCTCCGCCGTGGCGTACCTGGACGACGACACCATGGTGCTGTCGGCCACCACCGCCTCCAAGAACCCCAAGGACCAGCTCGACTTCTTCCCCCTCACGGTGGACGTCGAGGAGCGGATGTACGCCGCCGGCAAGATCCCCGGCAGCTTCTTCCGCCGTGAGGGCCGCCCCTCCGAGGACGCCATCCTCACCTGCCGGCTGATCGACCGCCCGCTGCGCCCGTCCTTCAAGAAGGGCCTGCGCAACGAGATCCAGGTCGTCGCCACGATCATGGCGCTCAACCCCGACCACCTGTACGACGTCGTGGCGATCAACGCCGCCTCCGCGTCCACGCAGCTGGCCGGTCTGCCCTTCTCCGGCCCGATCGGCGGCGTCCGCGTCGCGCTGATCAACGGCCAGTGGGTCGCGTTCCCGACGCACACCGAGCTCGAGGACGCCGTCTTCGACATGGTCGTCGCCGGTCGCGTCCTCGAGGACGGCGACGTCGCGATCATGATGGTCGAGGCCGAGGCCACCGAGAAGACCATCCAGCTCGTCGCGGGCGGCGCCGAGGCGCCGACCGAGGAGGTCGTCGCCTCCGGTCTGGACGCCGCGAAGCCCTTCATCAAGGTGCTCTGCAAGGCCCAGGCCGACCTCGCCGCCAAGGCCGCGAAGCCGACCGGCGAGTTCCCGGTCTTCCACGACTACCAGGACGACATCCTGGAGGCGCTGTCCGCCGCCGTCCGCCCGGAGCTCGCCTCCGCGCTGACCATCGCGGGCAAGCAGGACCGCGAGGCCGAGCTGGACCGCGTCAAGGCGCTCGCCGCCGAGAAGCTCCTGCCGGAGTTCGAGGGTCGCGAGAAGGAGATCTCCGCCGCGTACCGCTCGCTGACCAAGCAGCTGGTCCGCGAGCGCGTGATCAAGGAGAAGAAGCGCATCGACGGCCGCGGCGTCACGGACATCCGTACGCTCGCCGCCGAGGTCGAGGCCATCCCGCGCGTGCACGGTTCGGCGCTGTTCGAGCGTGGCGAGACCCAGATCCTGGGCGTCACCACCCTGAACATGCTCCGGATGGAGCAGCAGCTGGACACCCTCTCCCCGGTGACCCGCAAGCGCTACATGCACAACTACAACTTCCCGCCGTACTCCGTCGGCGAGACCGGCCGCGTCGGCTCCCCGAAGCGCCGCGAGATCGGCCACGGCGCCCTCGCCGAGCGCGCCATCGTGCCGGTCCTGCCGACGCGCGAGGAGTTCCCCTACGCGATCCGTCAGGTGTCCGAGGCCCTCGGCTCCAACGGTTCGACGTCCATGGGCTCGGTCTGCGCCTCCACCATGTCGCTGCTGAACGCCGGTGTGCCCCTCAAGGCCCCCGTCGCCGGTATCGCCATGGGCCTGATCTCCCAGGAGATCAACGGCGAGACGCACTACGTCGCCCTCACCGACATCCTCGGTGCGGAGGACGCCTTCGGCGACATGGACTTCAAGGTCGCCGGCACCAAGGAGTTCGTCACCGCCCTCCAGCTCGACACCAAGCTGGACGGCATCCCGGCCTCCGTCCTGGCCGCGGCCCTCAAGCAGGCCCGCGACGCCCGCCTCCACATCCTCGACGTGATGATGGAAGCGATCGACACGCCGGACGAGATGTCCCCGAACGCCCCGCGGATCATCACCGTCAAGATCCCGGTGGACAAGATCGGTGAGGTCATCGGCCCGAAGGGCAAGATGATCAACCAGATCCAGGAGGACACCGGCGCCGAGATCACGATCGAGGACGACGGCACCATCTACATCGGTGCCCAGGTCGGCTCGCAGGCCGAGGCCGCCCGCGCCACGATCAACAGCATCGCCAACCCGACCATGCCGGAGGTCGGCGAGCGCTACCTGGGTACGGTCGTCAAGACCACCACCTTCGGTGCGTTCGTGTCGCTGCTCCCGGGCAAGGACGGTCTGCTGCACATCTCGCAGATCCGCAAGCTCGCCGGCGGCAAGCGCGTGGAGAACGTCGAGGACGTGCTCGGTGTGGGCTCCAAGGTCCAGGTCGAGATCGCCGAGATCGACTCCCGCGGCAAGCTCTCCCTGATCCCCGTGGTCGAGGGCGAGGAAGCTGATGAGGACACGAAGGACGACACCGACAAGTGACGTCGAGTAGCTCCCAGGCCACGGCCCGCACCTCTTCGGAGGCGCGGGCCGTTGCCCGTACCCAAACCCTGATCAAGGGCACGGCCGGCATCGGCGTCGTCCGCAAGACCACCCTCCCGGGCGGCCTGCGCATCGTCACCGAGACCCTCCCGTCGGTCCGCTCCGCCACCTTCGGCATCTGGGCGCACGTCGGCTCCCGCGACGAGACGCCGTCCCTGAACGGCGCCACGCACTACCTGGAGCACCTCCTCTTCAAGGGGACGAACCGCAGGTCGGCGCTGGACATCTCCTCCGCCATAGACGCGGTCGGCGGCGAGATGAACGCGTTCACGGCGAAGGAGTACACGTGCTACTACGCACGCGTGCTCGACGCCGACCTGCCGCTCGCCATCGACGTCGTCTGTGACATGCTCACGGGCTCCCTCATCCGCGAGGAGGACGTCAACGTCGAGCGCGGCGCGATCCTCGAGGAGATCGCGATGACCGAGGACGATCCCGGCGACTGCGTGCACGACCTGTTCGCGCACACGATGTTCGGCGACAACGCCCTCGGCCGCCCGGTCCTCGGCACCGTCGACACGGTCAACGCCCTCACCGCCGACCGCATCCGCCGCTTCTACAAGAAGCACTACGACCCGACCCACCTCGTGGTCGCGGCCGCCGGCAACATCGACCACAACAAGGTCGTACGCCAGGTCCGCGCGGCCTTCGACAAGGCGGGCGCCTTCAAGAACCCGGACGCCACGCCGATCGCCCCGCGCGACGGCCGGCGCGCGATCCGCTCGGCCGGCCGCGTCGAGCTGATCGGCCGCAAGACGGAACAGGCCCATGTCGTCCTCGGCATGCCGGGTCTGGCCCGCACGGACGACCGGCGCTGGGCGCTCGGCGTGCTGAACACGGCCCTCGGCGGCGGCATGTCCTCCCGCCTCTTCCAGGAGGTCCGCGAGAAGCGCGGCCTGGCCTACAGCGTGTACTCGTACACCTCGGGCTTCGCCGACTGCGGCCTCTTCGGCGTGTACGCGGGCTGCCGCCCGAGCCAGGTGCACGACGTGCTGAAGATCTGCCGGGACGAACTCGACCAGGTCGCCGAGCACGGCCTGTCCGACGAGGAGATCGTCCGCGCCATCGGCCAGCTGAGGGGCTCCACGGTCCTCGGCCTGGAGGACACCGGCGCGCTCATGAACCGCATCGGCAAGAGCGAGCTGTGCTGGGGCGAGCAGATGTCGGTCGACGACATGCTGACCCGGATAGCGGCCGTGACCCCGGACGAGGTCCGCTCGGTGGCCCGCGACATCCTGGGACGGCGCCCGTCGCTGTCGGTCATCGGCCCGCTCAAGGACAAACAGGCCGCCCGGCTGCACGACGCGGTCGCCTGACCCTCTTCGACAGGCCTTCGGCAACTTCGGTAAGGAAGCACAACAGATGAGCAAGCTGCGCGTGGCGGTCCTCGGCGCCAAGGGCCGGATCGGTTCCGAGGCGGTACGGGCGGTCGAGGCCGCCGAGGACATGGAGCTGGTGGCCGCCCTCGGCCGCGGCGACAAGCTCGAGACGCTGGCCGAGAACGGCGCCCAGGTCGTGGTCGAACTGACCACGCCCGCCTCGGTCATGGACAACCTCGACTACTGCGTAGGACACGGCATCCACGCCGTGGTCGGCACGACCGGCTGGACCGAGGAGCGCCTCGCGCACCTGACGGGCCGGCTGGCCGAGTCCCCGGAGACGGGCGTGCTCATCGCGCCCAACTTCTCCATCGGAGCCGTCCTGACCATGAAGTTCGCGCAGATCGCCGCGCCGTACTTCGAGTCCGTCGAGGTCGTCGAACTGCACCACCCGAACAAGGTGGACGCGCCCTCCGGCACCGCCACGCGCACCGCCCAGCTCATCGCCGACGCCCGTCGCGAGGCGGGCACGGCCCCGGCGCCGGACGCCACGGAGACGTGCCTGGACGGGGCGCGCGGCGCGAACGTCGACGGCATCCCGGTGCACGCCGTCCGGCTGCGCGGGCTGCTGGCCCACCAGGAGGTGCTGCTGGGCGGCGAGGGCGAGACCCTCACGGTCCGCCACGACTCGCTGCACCACAGCAGCTTCATGCCGGGCATCCTGCTGGGCGCCCGCCGGGTGGTGTCGACTCCGGGCCTCACCTTCGGCCTGGAAAACTTCCTCGACCTCGGCTGAGGCTGACATGCGCGCCAAACTCTCCTACGCCGTCACGGCCGCCGTCCTGGTCTTCTACTTCGCCCTGGTCGGCAGCCGCGGCGTCATGCTCATCCAGGCCGGCACACTCCTGACCGTCACCTTCGGCGTGGCGGTGCTGATCCTGCCGGTCATCGGCGTCTGGTTCCTGTGGAAGAACACCCAGTTCGTCCGCCGGGCCAACGCCCTCGCCGCCGAACTCGACGCCGAGGGCGGACTGCCCGTCGACGAACTGAAACGCACCGCGAGCGGCCGCGTCGACCGCGACTCCGCCGACGAGGTGTTCGACCGGCGCAAGGCCGAGACCGAGGCGGCCCCCGACGACTGGCGCACCTGGTTCCGCCTCGCCGTCGCCTATCACGACGCCCGGGACACCCCGCGGGCCCGCAAGGCGATGCAACACGCGATCAGCCTGCACGACGGCAAGCCGGTGCAGACCGTCTGAGCCGTACGCCGAAGGGGCCGGCCCGCACCTGTGGCGGACCGGCCCCTTCGACGTACGGCCGGCTCTCGGATCGGCGTCCGAGGGATCAGACGCGCCGGTTCTCCGCGGCCCACGCCTCGATCGCGTCCGCGGCCCGGTCGAACGCCTCGGCACGCGCGAGGAAGTCCGCCCCGTGCGTGGTCAGCAGCTGTGTGGCCTCCTCGGGGCGGTCCCGCCGTCCGACGGTCAGGGCCTGTCCCTGCACGGTCCGCGGCAGCCCCAGCCAGCGCACCGGCTGCTGCACGGTCCGCACCGCCACCACCCGCTCCCAGGGCAGCGTGCGGGTGAGGAGGAAACGCACGTGCCGCAGCCCGCGGTCGCTGACCCACACACCCATACGCAGCAACCGCAGGGCAGCGGCGATCACGAGCAGGGAACAGCCGAAGACCGCGCCGGCCTCGGACATCGACCCGGCCAACGCGATGATGACGGCCGCGAACAGCACGTACGAGGCGAGCAGCAGCGCCAGCGCGGCCACCCCGACCCGCCAGGGGCCGGGCCGGTAGGGGCGCCGCCAGCGCTCATGGTCCTCGAAGGGCAGCGCGACGTCGTCAGCCGCCTCGAATGCGCGGTCGGCCGTCAGGAAGGGCAGGGGCACGGCTGGTCCTCACTCGTCCATGCGTGGGCTGTGCCCGGTGAGGTTATCCGTCTGTGTCCCGGCTCACCACCATCGGGGGGCCGGATGGCGTCAGCGTCCCTGGGACGCCTGCGACTGCTGTGTCTGAGCCGAGTGGTCCAGGCTCAGCGCCGGCATTCCGACGACCAGGGAGCCCACCAGCGCGGCCACGATGGTGAGCCCCAGCAGCCACTGTCCGGCTATCTGCCCGGCGGAGGACCGCTCGGAGGGCGGGGGAGCGACATTGCTGCGGAACCGGTCGGCCTCGGCGAGGAAGGCGAAGGGTACGGGCTCGCGCCGGCGGAACATGATGGGTACGTCCTCCTGGGGCTTTCGATCGGGCACTTCACTGATACAGACGAGCGGGTGCCCGAAAACGTGCCCCATATCGGCAGACGTCCCGCACGAATCCGACGGCACGCCCGTGACCGTCCGGCTCGGCGACCCCCGTAGAGTTGGCGCCGCTCCGAAGACGCGATGGAAGGACCCCCGCACAGTGACCGACAGCCCCGCCGACGACCTCAAGCCCGGCTTCCGCAGCGACGTCACCGTCGAGCTGGTCAAGCACACCGCGTCCGACGCCGACGTGCTCTTCGCCGCCCGCGTCTCGACCGCCGGCGAGCAGTCCCTGGACGAGCTGGGCAAGGACCCGGAGCGCTCCAAGGGCCTGATCAACTACCTGATGCGGGACCGGCACGGCAGCCCCTTCGAGCACAACTCGATGACCTTCTTCATCAGTGCCCCGATCTTCGTCTTCCGCGAGTTCATGCGCCACCGCGTGGGCTGGTCGTACAACGAGGAGTCCGGCCGCTACCGGGAGCTCCAGCCCGTCTTCTACGTCCCCGGCGAGTCCCGCAAACTCGTTCAGGAGGGCCGTCCCGGCAAGTACGTCTTCGCCGAGGGCACGCAGGCCCAGCAGGAACTCGTCGGCCGCACCATGGAGGACTCCTACCGCCGGTCCTACGAGGCCTACCAGGAGATGCTCGCCGCCGGCGTCGCCCGTGAGGTCGCCCGTGCGGTCCTGCCGGTCGGACTGTTCTCCTCGATGTACGCCACCTGCAACGCGCGCTCGCTGATGCACTTCCTCGGCCTGCGCACCCAGCACGAGCTGGCGAAGGTCCCGTCCTTCCCGCAGCGGGAGATCGAGATGGTGGGCGAGAAGATGGAGGCCGAGTGGGCCGGGCTCATGCCCCTCACGTACGCGGCCTTCAACGCCAACGGCCGAGTGGCGCCCTGACGGACGCGACGAGGGCGAGCCCGCAGACGAGCGCCGGAAAAGGGTCCCGGAGACGGGCGACGGAGACGTATGTACGGATCATCCGTGCGAAGTGTCCGTATTGCGGCATTTAGAGAAGTTCATCTAGCCTGATCAAACGGACCCGGCACTGCTTGAACCCCCGAGCAGGCAGTGCCGGGTTCCATCTTTGTCATGACTTTCCGCACCCCCCGCGGGCAGACCCCACGGTGAGCAACGAGTAGCGTGTCACCCATGGCTCCGACCTCCACTCCGCAGACCCCCTTCGGGCGGGTCCTCACCGCCATGGTCACGCCCTTCACGGCGGACGGCGCACTCGACCTCGACGGCGCACAGCGGCTCGCCACCCACCTGGTGGACGCAGGCAACGACGGCCTGATCGTCAACGGCACCACCGGCGAGTCCCCCACCACCAGTGACGCGGAGAAATCGGACCTGGTACGAGCCGTCCTGGAGGCCGTCGGAGACCGTGCCCACGTCGTCGCCGGCGTCGGCACCAACGACACCCACCACAGTGTCGAGCTCGCCCACGCGGCCGAGAAGGCGGGCGCACACGGCCTCCTGGTCGTCACCCCGTACTACAACAAGCCCCCTCAGGAGGGTTTGTACCGGCACTTCACGGCCGTCGCCGACGCCGCCGGGCTGCCGGTCATGCTCTACGACATCCCCGGCCGCAGCGGTGTCCCGATCAGCACCGAGACGCTGGTCCGCCTCGCCGCGCACCCCCGGATCGTCGCCAACAAGGACGCCAAGGGCGACCTGGGCCGCGCGAGCTGGGCCATCGCGCGCTCCGGGCTGGCCTGGTACTCCGGTGACGACATGCTGAACCTGCCGCTGCTCTCCGTGGGCGCGGTCGGCTTCGTCTCCGTGGTCGGCCACGTGGTCACCCCGGACCTGCGCGCCCTCGTCGAGGCGTTCACCGCCGGGGACGTCCAGAAGGCGACCGAGATCCACCAGAAGCTGCTCCCGGTCTACACGGGCATGTTCCGTACCCAGGGCGTGATGACCACCAAGGCGGCCCTCACCCTGCTGGGCCTGCCCGCCGGCCCGCTGCGCTCACCCATGGTCGAGTGCTCGTCCGAAGAGATCGAACAGCTCAAGATCGATCTTGCGGCGGGCGGGGTACAGCTCTGACAACGGACTTCACAACTGAATAGCAGGCCACCGGTGCCTGCAATCCACAACGACAACTGCTACTGCACGAACGTCATGCGCGCCACGTGCCCACCGGTACGTGGCGCGTGTGGTTGAGGAGAGTCTTTTGAGTCATCCGCATCCCGAACTTGCCCCGCCCCCGCCGCTCCCGGCGGGCGGCCTCAGGGTCACCCCGCTCGGCGGCCTCGGCGAAATCGGCCGGAACATGACGGTCTTCGAATTCGGCGGCCGTCTGCTGATCGTCGACTGCGGCGTGCTCTTCCCCGAGGAGGAGCAGCCCGGCATCGACCTGATCCTGCCGGACTTCACGTCCATCCGGGACCGCCTCGACGACATCGAGGGCATCGTCCTCACCCATGGTCACGAGGACCACATCGGTGCCGTCCCCTATCTCCTCCGGGAGAAGCCGGACATCCCGCTGATCGGCTCCAAGCTGACCCTCGCCTTCATCGAGGCCAAGCTCCAGGAGCACCGGATCCGCCCGTACACCCTCGAGGTGACGGAGGGACACCGTGAGCGCATCGGCCCCTTCGACTGCGAGTTCATCGCCGTCAACCACTCGATCCCGGACGCCCTCGCCGTCGCCATCCGCACGCCGGCGGGCATGGTGGTCCACACGGGCGACTTCAAGATGGACCAGCTCCCGCTGGACGGCCGCCTCACGGATCTGCACGCGTTCGCACGGCTGAGCGAGGAAGGGATCGACCTCCTTCTCTCCGACTCCACGAACGCCGAGGTCCCCGGGTTCGTGGCGCCCGAGCGGGACATCTCCAACGTCCTGCGCACGGTCTTCGCGAACGCCCGCAAGCGGATCATCGTGGCCAGCTTCGCCAGCCACATCCACCGCATCCAGCAGATCCTGGACACGGCGCACGAGTACGGCCGCAGGGTCGCCTTCGTGGGCCGCTCCATGGTCCGCAACATGGGCATCGCACGCGATCTGGGTTACCTGAAGGTCCCGCCGGGCCTGGTGGTGGACGTCAAGACGCTCGACGACCTGCCCGACCACGAGGTGGTCCTGGTCTGCACGGGCTCCCAGGGCGAGCCGATGGCGGCCCTGTCCCGCATGGCCAACCGCGACCACCAGATCCGTATCGTCCCCGGCGACACGGTGATCCTGGCGTCCTCGCTCATCCCCGGCAACGAGAACGCGGTCTACCGCGTGATCAACGGTCTGACCCGCTGGGGCGCGCACGTCGTCCACAAGGGCAACGCCAAGGTGCACGTCTCGGGCCACGCGTCCGCGGGCGAGCTTCTGTACTTCTACAACATCTGCCGCCCGAAGAACCTGATGCCGGTCCACGGCGAATGGCGCCATCTGCGCGCCAACGCCGAGCTGGGCGCCATGACCGGCGTCCCGCACGACCGCATCGTGATCGCCGAGGACGGCGTGGTCGTCGACCTCGTCGAGGGCAAGGCGAGGATCTCCGGCAAGGTCCAGGCGGGTTACGTCTATGTCGACGGCCTCTCCGTCGGCGACGTGGGCGAGCCGGCCCTCAAGGACCGGAAGATCCTGGGCGACGAGGGCATCATCTCGGTGTTCGTCGTCGTGGACTCCTCCACCGGCAAGATCACCGGCGGCCCGCACATCCAGGCTCGTGGTTCGGGCATCGACGACTCGGCCTTCTCGGCTGTCACCCCGAAGATCGCCGAGGTCCTGGAACGCTCCGCCCAGGACGGTGTGGTCGAGCCCCACCAGATGCAGCAGCTCATCCGCCGCACGCTGGGCAAGTGGGTCTCCGACACCTATCGCCGCAGGCCGATGATCCTCCCGGTCGTGGTCGAGGTCTGAGCGACGTACGGCTCCCCGTACGCGTGAACCTGGAGCGGGGGGGGGCCCCTGTGCGGGGCGCGGCCCCGGGCCCGCGGGTTTATGGTCCCCCCCCCCCGGGGGCCCGGGACCCGGCGGCGGGCGGCGCGCCCGCCGGGG
>NZ_JBHVYO010000057.1:0-49455 GCF_042880655.1 Streptomyces sp. NPDC058295 | reverse complement strand
CGCCGTACGTATGTCACGTACGGCGCCCGCGGTCGTTTGTCGTTAGCTGTGAAGCGCGTCACAGCCCCTTGGGGCTATGCGCTTTTACGGCTGTCGCGGGGATGTACCGCAAGGTTCATCGCCCCGGACCGCAGAACGGCGAGCCGCTCCTCGAGGACCTCTTCGAGTTCCTCGCGGGTCCGCCGCTCCATCAGCATGTCCCAATGTGTACGCGCGGGCTTGGCCTTCTTCTCCTCAGGGCCGTCGCCGTCCACGAGGAGTGCAGGGGCTCCACAGACCTTGCACTCCCACTCCGGCGGAATCTCCGCCTCGACCGAGAAGGGCATTTCAAACCGGTGCCCCTTCTCGCATGCGTACTCCACGGCCTGGCGCGGGGCCAGGTCGATGCCGCGGTCCGTCTCGTAGCTGGTCACCACGAGGCGCGTGCCGCGAAGAGCTCGCTCACTCATGAATCGTGCCTCCCGGGCTTGTCGCCCACAGGACAGGTGTCGCTGTCGTCGTCATCCGGTCAACGTCCGGTCGGCGGTAAAGATTCCCGTTCGGAGTCCCGTTCCGGGTCATGCGTCGCCGTCGTAGCCGCGGTCTTGTCAACCAGTGCAGTACCCACCGGCGCCCGGTTTGTCACATCTGAAAGGAGATGTCACCCAGCGTTTCGGCATCTTTGACGCGCAGTAACGGTACGCCTGGCAGGCCAAACGCGTACACTACCGCCCTTTCGCCTTGAGTGCTAAATCTTCTCGGGCACCGGGTTCCCCGCGTCGCCGATCGCCTGCCGTACCGGCACCCGAACGAGCAGCAGGAAGCCCACGACGAAGAAGACCACCAGCGAGATGATCGCGTCCCGGTAGCTCCCGGTCAGCTGGTAGGTGATCCCGAAGAGAAGCGGGCCCAGCCAGCTCATGCCGCGGTCGCTCATCTCGTACGCCGAGAAGTACTCGGCCTCCTTGCCGGGCGGGACCAGATGGGAGAAGAGGGAACGGGACAGCGCCTGGCTGCCGCCGAGGACCAGGCCGATCGCGGCCGCCAGCAGGAAGAAGCCGACCGGCGCCCCGGCCGGCAGGAAGTAGCCGGCGCCCAGGGTGAGCGTCCAGGCCGCCAGCGAGCCGAGGATCGTGCGCTTCGCGCCGTACGTCCGGGCCAGCCGCCCCATGCCCAGCGCACCCGCCACGGCCAGCACCTGCACCAGCAGGACGGCGGCGATCAGCGTGGACTGGCCGAGGCCGAGCTCCTCGGAGCCGTAGACCGAGGCCTGGGAGATCACGGTCTGGATGCCGTCGTTGTAGATCAGGTACGCGAGGAGGAAGGAGAGGGTCAGCGGGTGGCGGCGCATGTCGCGGACCGTCGCCGCGAGCTGACGCAGTCCGGGAGCCGTGCGGACCGACGGATCCGACGGATCCGGTCGAGCGGTCGCCTCCCGGGCGGTGGTCGGCCGGTCGCGCAGCCGCAGCAGCGGGATCAGCGTGAAGCCGCCCCACCACAGGCCGGCCGAGGCCAGGCAGATCCGCACCGCCATCGACTCGGAGACGCCGAAGGAGTCGTGGGCGAGGTAGAGCACCAGGTTGACGACCAGGACCAGCGAGCCCGCCGCATAGCCGAAGGCCCACCCCCGGGAGGAGACCGCGTCGCGTTCCTCGGGCGGGGCGATCTGCGGCAGGTAGGAGTTGTAGAGCATCATCGCCACCGACTGGGCCGCGTTCGCCACGATCAGCAGCGCGCCCCCCAGCAGATAGCGGTCGCCGCCCAGGAAGAACATGCCGGTCGTGGCCGCGGCGCCCACATACGCGGCGGCGCCCAGCAAGGGCTTCTTGCGGCCGCTGCGGTCGGCGGCCGCCCCCACCAGGGGCATCACCAGCACGGCCACGATCACCGACAGGGACACCGAGTAGGCGAAGAAGGAGCCCGCCCGCACCGGGATGCCCAGCGGATGCACGTACCCGTCGGCGTCCGCCGCCCGCTTGGCGACCGATGTCAGGTACGGGCCGAGGAACACGGTGAGCACGCTCGTCGAGTAGACGGAGCACGCCCAGTCGTAGAAGTACCAGCCGCGCTGCTCGCGCCGCCGTTCGGCGGCCTCCTCGGACGCCGCCGTCCGCACGGTGTCGATGTCCACCCGTGCCCTCGCTTCCCGCTTCCGCAGTCGCGCACGGGCGACGGGCCCGAGGTCAGACCCAGACGCCGCGGTCCTCCATGACCTCGCGCAACGTGTCGATGTGATCGGTCATGATGCCATCGACCCCGAGGTCCAGGAGCCGGTGCATCCGCTCCGGATCGTTGATCGTCCACACGTGCACCTGGAGCCCGCGCGCGTGGGCGGCCCGGACGAAGCGACGGTCCACGACCTGGATGCCCGACTGGCTCTCGGGCACCTGTGCGGCGACCGCCGAGAGACGCAGCGCCGCGGGCACGCCCCAGGACCGCAGCCGCAGGTTGAGCACGCCCCGGGTGCCGTACGAGGTCGCCAGGCGCGGCCCGGCCAGCCGCTGGGCCCGCACCACCCGCGCCTCCGAGAACGAGCCGACGCACACCCGGTCCCACGCGCCCGTGCGGGCGATCAGGTTGAGCAGCGGGTGCAGTGCGGGCTCCGCCTTGAGGTCGACGTTCCACCGCACCTCGGGGAAGGTCTCCAGAAGCTCTTCGAAGAGCGGCACCGGCTCCTTGCCCGCCACGCGCGCGTGCCGTATGTCCGACCAGAGGAGATCGGCTATGCGGCCGGCACCGTCGGTCATCCGGTCCAGCGTCGCGTCGTGGAAGGCGACGAGCTTGCCGTCCCGCGTGGCGTGCACATCGGTCTCGATATAGCGGTAACCCGCCTCGACCGCGCGCCGGAACTGCGCGGCGGTGTTCTCCAGGCCCTCCGCGGCCCCACCGCGGTGGGCGAACGGGATGGGCCCCGGATGGTCGAGATACGGGTGGGTCATGAGGCTGGTCACGGACGCAGTATGGCTCCCTGTGGTGTCCCGGTGGCAACGACCGTGCTGCCGCCCGGTGCAGCGGGAACGGCGAACATCCGCAGGAAGAGCTGGGCGAGCGGACCGATCGTCACCGCGTAGAGCAGGGTGCCGACGCCGATGGTGCCGCCGAGGGCGAAGCCGGTCACCACGACCGCCACCTCGACGGCCGTCCGCATCAGCCGTATCGAACGCCCGGTACGCCGGTGCAGCCCCGTCATCAGCCCGTCGCGCGGGCCGGGCCCGAAGCTGGCGGCGATGTAGAGGCCGGTGGCCGCCCCGTTGAGGACGATCCCCGCCAGCAGCAGCGGCACATGGACGGCGAGCCCGTGCGCTTCGGGGACGTACGCGAGCGTGCCGTCCATCGCGAGGCCGACGACGAAGACGTTGGAGACCGTACCGAGGCCCGGGCGCTGGCGCAGCGGGATCCACAGCAGCAGTACCGTCGCGCCCACGACGATCGACACGACACCGATCGTCAGGCCGGTGAGCTCGCCGAGACCCTGGTGCAGCACGTTCCAGGGCTCCAGACCGAGCCCCGCCCGCACCAGGAGGGCGGAGCTGGCGCCGTACAGGGCGAGGCCGACGTACAGCTGGATCAGCCGGCGGGCGAGGTGGCCGCGTGGATCCCGCGAGGGTGATTCCTGCGGCGGCGGCTCGGACAAGGGGTCCCCCTGGTGGTCGTAGTGGCCTGACCCGTGACACTCTGTGGCTTGGAAGCGCAGGGCATCCATGGCCAATTCGGGGAAGGTGGACTGGTAATCATGGCGCAGTGGACCTCGGCGGTGGGGGCCGCACAGCTCGCGCGGCTGCTCAAGTCCCAGCAGGACCGCCCGGCCGGCCCCGGGTCGCGCCGGCCGCCGGCCTACCGGGCGCTCGCCGACGGCATCCGGCTGCTGGTGCTGGAGGGCCGCGTCCCCGTCGCCGCGCGCCTGCCCGCGGAGCGCGAACTGGCCCTCTCCCTGTCCGTGAGCCGGACGACCGTCGCCGCCGCCTACGAGGCGTTGCGTGCCGAGGGGTTCCTGGAGTCCCGGCGCGGCGCGGGCAGCTGGACGGCCGTCCCGGCCGGCAACCCGGTTCCGGCGCGTGGCCTGGAGCCCCTCCCGCCCGAGGCCCTCGGCTCGATCATCGACCTGGGCTGCGCGGCACTGCCCGCGCCCGAGCCCTGGCTCACCCGCGCCGTGCGGGGCGCGCTGGAGGAGCTGCCCCCGTACGCCCACACGCACGGCGACTATCCGGCGGGCCTGCCCGCGCTGCGGTCGATGATCGCCGAGCGGTACACCGCGCGCGGCATCCCGACGATGCCCGAGCAGATCATGGTCACCACCGGCGCGATGGGCGCCATCGACGCCATCTGTCATCTGTTCGGCGGGCGCGGCGAACGCATCGCCGTCGAGTCGCCCTCCTACGCCAACATCCTCCAGCTCATGCGGGAGGCGGGTGCGCGCCTGGTGCCCGTCGCGATGGCCGAGGGGCTCGCCGGGTGGGACATGGACCGCTGGCGCCAGGTCCTGCGCGAGGCCGCGCCGCGTATCGCGTACGTCGTCGCCGACTTCCACAACCCGACCGGCGCGCTCGCCGACGAGGACCAGCGGCGCCAACTCGTGGAGGCGGCCCGTTCCGCCGGGACCGTGCTGGTCGCCGACGAGACCATGAGCGAACTGTGGCTCGACGAGGGTGTCGAGATGCCCCGGCCGGTGTGCGGCTTCGACCCGGCGGGGTCCACGGTGATCACGGTGGGGTCGGCGAGCAAGGCCTTCTGGGCCGGGATGCGCATCGGCTGGGTGCGGGCGGCCCCGGACGTGATCCGCAGCCTCGTCGCGGCCCGCGCCTACGCCGACCTGGGCACTCCGGTGCTGGAGCAGTTGGCGGTGAACTGGCTGTTCAGCACCGGGGGCTGGGAGCAGGCCGTCGAGCTGCGCCGCCACCAGGCCCGGGTGAACCGGGACGACCTGGTCGCGGCGGTGCGCCGGGAGCTTCCCGAGTGGGAGTTCGCCGTGCCCGAGGGCGGGCTGACGTTGTGGGTGCGGGCCGGGGGTCTTTCCGGGTCGCGGCTCGCCGAGGCGGGGGAGCGGGTGGGCCTGCGGGTGCCGTCCGGACCGCGGTTCGGCGTCGACGGCGCCTTCGAGGGGTATGTGCGGCTGCCGTTCACCGTGGGAGGCGCGGTGGCGGAGGAGGCGGCCGCCCGGCTGGCGGCCGCGGCCCGGATCGTGCAGAGCGGGGGGACGGTCGGCGCCGAGGGGCCGCGCACGTTCGTCGCCTAGAGAGAACGCGCGGCGGGAGCGGTCATCCGCCCGCGCTCGACACCTGCTCCGCGCCCACGGCGTCGGCATCCGCCTTCGCGGACTCGGCCTCCGTGTCGGTGTCGTCCGTGTCCACGGCTTTGGTGAACACGACCTCGGCCGGTACCGGAGGCAACGTCTGCGTGTCGGCCGGGGCCGAGCGCGGCGGCAGCAGGTCCAGCACCGCCTGCCGATGCGCGTCGCTCGTCGCGTCGTCGTACGGGTCCGGCGTCGCCGGCACCTGGAGCCGGTGCACCGGCCCCGAACCGAGGCGGGCGTATCCGCGTCCCGGCGGTGTGTGGTCGACGGGCGTGGTGTGCGGGGGTGCGCCGAGGACCGCCTCCAGCTGCTGCTTCGACGCCGGCCCGAGCGCCACCCGCGCGCGGGTGTGCTGCCGTACGGCGTCGCTCAGCGAGTCCAGGGCGTCGAACTGCTCGGCCACCACCACCGTGACCCCGACCGCGCGGCCGTGCCGGAGGGGGACCTGGAGGAGCGACTGCGGGTCCTCGCGGCCGTCCGTGTCGGCCAGGTGGGTGAAGGCGGTGGGGCGGTCCAGAAGGATCCACAGGGGGTGTCTGGTGTCGTCCGGCGGCGGGTCGCCCGCCTGCCGGGCGAGGTTGGCGGCGACGAGCCGGCGCTCCGTCTCGTGCACCGCCCACTCCAGGGCGGCCAGCGCACCGGCCAGCCCGACCTCGACGCCCAGGACGCCGTCCCGGCCGGTGAGGCAGGCGTACTCGCCGGTGCTGCCGCCCTCGATCACCAGGACGTCACCGTGCTGGAGGGCCTGGAGGGCGATGGAGCGCAGCAGGGTGGACGTGCCGCTGCCGGGCTGGCCGACCGCCAGCAGGTGCGGCTCGGTGGAGCGGACGCCGGTGCGCCAGACGACCGGCGGTACGTCGCGCCGGTCCTCACCGTGGGCGAGGGGAAGCGTGCGCTGGACCCGGGAGGGGTCGGTGAAGCCCAGGACCGTCTCGCCGGGGGCGGTGACGAAGCGTTGGGCGGCGAAGTCGGTGGGGAGAGGGCTGAGGACACTGAGGGTGAGTTCGTTGCCCTCCTCGTCCCAGACGAAGAGGTATTCGCGGCCACGGCCGGACTTCGCGGCGAGCAGCTGCTCGATCCGGGCGCGTGGTGCGGCCTCTCCGTCCGGGAAGAACGCGGGGTAGCGGATCACGAGGAGGGCTACGCGGCCCGAGTCGTCGAACTCCTGCGTCGGGAAGACGGTCTCCCAGTCGCCGCCGTGGGCGTACAGGGGAGCGGGGTCGTCGGCCGTCGAGAAGTACGGGACCAGGGCCTCGTACAGCACCTGGAGTCGCTGGATCTGCGACTCGTCGGGGCCTTCGGGAGCCGGTGGGGTGCGGTCCCTGCCCTGCCAGGCCGCTGCCGCCATCAGGGTGATGACGGCGAGCAGCGGGCCGTACGGCACCAGCACCACGACCAGGATCAACGAGGCCACCAGGAACAGCAGCGGTCCGCGCTTGTCCCTGGGGGTCTCGGCCCACCTGCGCCGCCCGGCCGAGGCCAGCCGGCGCAGTCCGCGGGCGATCGTGATCAGCGGATGGAGGACATCGGTGGCGCTGTCGGCCGCCGTCCGGGCCAGCTCCCGGCTCCGGGCGATCTGCGCGCTGCCTGTGCTCAGGATGCTGGGAAGGGGGCGCCGGGCCACTGCTGTCTCCTGTGAGGTGCGTACGGACGGGACGGGCGGCGTCAGAACTTGATGCCGCCGAGGAGGCTCGCCAGGCTCTCGCCGCCTGCCTTGATGCTCGGGGCGATGGCCGTGCTGGCCATGTAGAACCCGAACAGGGCCGAGACCACGGCGTGTGACGCCTTGAGCCCGTCCTTGCGGAAGAAGAGGAAGACGATGATGCCGAGCAGGACTACGCCTGACATGGACAGGATCATTTGGGTTCTCCTGGTTCGCGGGGGACAGTCACCATGAGTACTTCCAGGATCACAGGATGTATCCATACTATAAAAGGTGCAACTGGGTGAAATACGGCTGATTTCCCCCGGCTGGCGGAAGGCCTGGTGGGCTGCCTGAGCAGGAGAGTTGCGTCGGACGGGTCTGCCCGTGATCTTTGCCGCCGACGGGACCGGCCATGTTTCCGACGAGCCAGTACGCTGGCGATTCACCTGAACGGTTGAGTGGAGAGGCGGACCGGCCGATGAGCGAAGGCCCCGACCCGGAGGTCGTGGAGCTGGCGACCAAGATCTTCGATCTGGCCCGCGGGGGTCGGACCGAGGAACTCGTGGCGTACGTCGACGCGGGCGTTCCGGCCAACCTCACCAACGACCGCGGCGACTCCCTGGTGATGCTCGCCGCGTACCACGGCCACGCCGACGCGGTCCGGGCCCTGCTGGCCCGCGGCGCCGAGGCCGACCGGATCAACGACCGAGGCCAGACCCCGCTCGCCGGGGCGGCCTTCAAGGGCGAGACGGACGTCATCAAGGTCCTGCTGGAGGCCGGCGCCGACCCCTCCCAGGGGACGCCGTCGGCCGTCGATACCGCTCGCATGTTCGGCAGGGCGGAGCTGCTCGACCTGTTCGGCGTGCACTGAGCCGACGGTTCCGAGCAGGTCAACGAGAGTTCCTGACCAGGTAAATCGACGACCACGGGGGAGGCGGTACAAGGTCGCCGGAAATTTCGGTCGCGGCAGGTAGAACAGCCGGGTCATCATGACGTCGTGATTCACGGACGCGATGGCTGGGCAGGTGTTGCCGCACCGCGCGGGCCGTGACGCGGTCCGCATGGGCCACCGACGAGAGGCAGAGGAAAATGGTCTACAGCAAGCAGGAAACGGCGGGCGCCCCGACGTGTTGTCACGCGGCCAGGTAATGCACGTCCCCGGTTGCGTCGACGCTTGATGTGAGGCTGTTTCCCATGTTCGATCCGGTCATAGCGCCCAGCGGTACGCTGCTCGGCCTGCTCCAGAGGGGGCGCGGCGACGGCACGTTGCACGCGCTCACCGCTCCGCGAGCCGAGGCGCTCGCGGCGCTGAACCACTGTGTGCTGCGGGACCCCCGCCACGACTGGCAGGTGGAGAACCGCTCCCTCTACTACGCCCGTCTCTACCTCGATCTGCACGGCGAGCTGGACGAGATCGAGGCCCACCTCTTCGACGTCGAGGACTCCTTCGACACCGAGGAGTCCCGCACCGGCCTGGCCCTGGCCGTCCTCGGCCACCTCGCCTCCTACGGCAGGCGGGAGGCCCTGGCCCTGCTGCGCCGGTACGCGGTCTCGGGAGCCAACTGGGCCTGGGCCCTGGACGAACTCGCCCTGCGGGACGACGACGCCGGTCTGCGGGCCCTGGCGGCACCCGTGCTCGCACGGTTCGCCACCGATACCGAGGGCGAGGCCGAACTCGCCGCCGCCGTACGGGACGCCTTCGAACCACGGCCCTGGCGCCTGTGGGCCGAGGATCCCCGCGAGTACGTCTCCACGCGCGTGCGTGCCGCTCAGGAGGCCGGCTGTTTCGACCGCTGGCAACGTCAGCTGAGTCCGAGCGGACCCCGCCCCGGCTGGAGCGTCCAGGCCGTCTTCGAATGGGCCCAGCAGGGCGTCGAACGCGGAGCCGCGCTCCATGTCCCCGCCGCCCGCTGTCTGTCCGCCGTGGCCGGGCCCGAGGACCGCGCCGAGATCGTGCAGGCGGCCAAGGACGGCTCCGAGGGAGCCCGCTGCACCGCCCTGCGCTACCTCGCCGACTTCAACGACCCCGACGCCCTCCTCCTCGTCGAACAGGCCGTGGCCACCGGCTCGACGCCCGTCGTCGAGGCCGCCGTCGACGCCTTCGAACGGATGCGCAGCGTCGCCGCCGTGGACCGGGCCCGCGGCTGGGCCCACCGGCCCGACCCCCTGGGCGCCGCGGCCGGCCGCATGCTCGCCTGCCGGGGCGGCACCCAGGACAGCGACCTCGTCCTCGGCGCGCTGCGCGAGGCCGTACGCGGCGAGGGCTGCGACGCGCCGAGCCTGTGGACCCTGGTCGACGGCGCCGGACGGCTCGGCATCGTCTGCGCGGCACCCGTGTTGCGCCATATCTACCGCGAGACGGCCTCGTCCCATCTGCGCGGGCGCTGCGCCCGCGCACTCGCCGCCACCGATCCCTCCTACGCCACCGGCTTCGCCGTCGAGTGCCTCTGGGACTGTGAGGAGGGCACCCGCGAGATCGCCGCCCGGCACGCCGAGACCGGTGACGCCCGGGTCGTGGAGCGCCTGCGCCGGCTCGCCGCCGATCCGGCCGAGGAGGCGGAGGTCCAGACGGCCGTGCGGAGCCGGATCGGACCGGACGCCGCGTCCGCGATGTGAAGGTCGGGACAGGCCGCCGCCCGAGGGGAGCCTGGCGGCGGCCGGCCCGGCAGATGAACACCTGATGGCCCGCCGGGCGGACCGGCATGGACGCCGTCCGACCTGCGCGGTACTCGGCGGGCACGTACCGGGTGCGCAGCGCAACGCTCACGGGACGTTTGTCGTTCGGAAAGATCCACTTTGACGCGTCCACGTCCGGGGCGGCGACAACACGGGTATGCGTGTCGTCATCGTGACCGAATCCTTTCCCCCCGACGTGAACGGCGTGGCCCATTGCGCCTTCCAGACCGCCCGACACCTCGTCGATCGCGGTCACACCCCCGTCGTCGTCGCCCCGGCCACCGCCGCCGGGACCGGGCCGGACGCCGAAGCGCCCTGCCCCGTCGTCCGAATCCCCTCCCTTCCGCTCCCCGGCTACCCCCAGGTCCGCGTCGCTCTCCCCAGCCGACGCGTCGCCGCCGCCATCGCCGAGCACCGGGCCGACCTGGTCCACCTGGCCAGCCCCTTCATCCTCGGCGTACGGGGCATGTCGGCCGCCGCCCGGCTCGGTATCCCCGCCGTCGCCGTCTACCAGACCGACCTCGGCGGCTACGCCCGCACCTACATGGGCGCCGGCGAGGCAGCCGCCTGGCGCCGGATACGGTCCGTCCACGCCGCCGCCGACCTCACCCTCGCCCCCTCCAGCGCGGCCCTGCACGACCTGGACACGCACGGTGTGCCCCGGGTGAAGCTGTGGCCGCGGGGCGTGGACACCCTGCGCTTCCGCCCCGACCGCCGCGACGAGACACTGCGCCGCGCGTTCGCCCCGAACGGCGAGCTGATCGTCGGCTACGTCGGACGGCTCGCTCCCGAGAAGCACGTCGAGCTGCTGTCCGGCGTCTGCGGGCTGCCGGGCGTCCGGGTCGTGGTGGTGGGCGACGGACCGAGCAGGCCCGGACTGGAGGAGACCCTGCCGGGCGCGGTGTTCCTGGGCAACCGCACCGGCGACGAACTCGCCCGGATCTTCGCCTCGCTGGACGTGTTCGTGCACACCGGCCCCTTCGAGACCTTCTGCCAGACCGTGCAGGAGGCCATGGCCAGCGGTGTGCCGGTGATCGCGCCCGCCGCGGGCGGCCCCCTGGACCTGGTCGTCCACGGGCGCACCGGCCTGCTCGTCCCGCCCCGGGACGCCGGCGTCGTGCAGGACACGGTGGCGGTCCTGGCGGCCGACCCCGCGCGACGGGCCGCCTACGGCGCCGCCGGGCGGGCCACGGTCGAGGGACGCACCTGGGCCGCCGTCGGCGACCGGCTCATCGGCCACTACGAGGACGTGCTCGCCACGCGTCGACCGGCGGTGGCGGCATGAGCGGCCCCAAGGGCATGAGCGGCACCGACGGCATGAGCGGCACCGACGGCGGAAACGGCTCCGCCCGCCCCACCTCCACGAGTGCCGGGCCGCTGCGGATCGTGCGGCTCGCCAACTTCGTGGCCCCCGCCTCGGGCGGCCTGCGCACGGCCCTGCGGGAACTCGGCAAGGGCTACCGCGCGGCCGGGCACGACCCCGTCCTGATCGTGCCCGGAGAGCGGGAGAGCGACCGTCGGACCGAGCAGGGGCGGGTCATCACCCTGCTGGGGCCGCTGCTGCCCGGCACCGGCGGCTACCGCGTCCTCACCGACAAACGGCGGGTCGCCCGCCTGCTGGAGGAACTCGCCCCCGACCGCCTGGAGGTCTCCGACCGCACGACGCTGCGCTGGACCGGCAGCTGGGCGCGCCGGGCCCGCGTTCCCGCCGTGATGGTCTCCCACGAGACCACCGACGGCGTCCTGCGCACCTGGGGGGTACCGGAAGGCGCGGCACGGCGCGCCGCCGACGCGCTCAACCTCCGTACGGCGCACACGTACGCGCGCGTGGTGTGCACCACCGAGTTCGCCGAGCGGGAGTTCGTGCGGATCGGGGCACGGAACGTCGTCCGCGCCCCGCTGGGCGTCGACCTCGTCGAACGGCATCCGGCCCTGTACGACGCCGGGCTGCGGGGCCGGCACGCGCGCGAGGACCAGACCCTGCTGGTGATGTGCACCCGGCTGTCCGTGGAGAAGCGGCCCGGTACGGCGTTGGACGCCCTGGAGGCGCTGCTGCGACGCGGGGCGCGGGTGGTGCTGGTCGTCGCGGGCGACGGGCCGCTGCGTCCGCGGCTGGAGCAGCGGGCCCGCGAGCGCGGGCTGCCCGTGACGTTCCTGGGGCATGTCTCCGACCGGGGCGCGCTCGGGGCCTTGCAGGCCTCGGCCGACGTGTGTCTGGCCCCGGGACCGGCGGAGACGTTCGGGCTCGCCGCCCTGGAGGCCATGGCGTGCGGGACCCCCGTCGTCGCGAGCGCCTCCTCGGCGCTCTCCGAGGTGATCGGCGCCGCGGGGGCCACGGCGGCCGACCGGGGCGAGGCGTTCGCGGACGCCGTGGAGAACCTCCTGGAGCGCCCCCTCAAGGCCCGCCGGGAGGCAGCACGCGCGCGTGCGGAGTGCTTCGGCTGGGATACGGCGGTCGACGCCTTCCTCGCGGCGCACGACGCGACGGTGTCGGTCCCGGCACCGGTGACCGCCCCTGTGCGTCCTTTCGTGCCCGGAGGCCTCGGATGAGACGCGTCCGCTTCGTCGCCCTCGGGGACTCGCTCACCGAGGGCGTGGGCGACCCCGTGGGCGAGGGATGGCGCGGCTGGGCCGCCCTGCTCGCCCAGGGCCTGGTCGGCGAGATCGAGGGCGCCGCGCGGGCGGCGGAGGGCGAGGGGCTTGCGGGGAGCCAGGCGCTTTCAGGGACCGAGGGGCTTGCGGGAACCGGCGGGCTCGCGGGGACCAAGGGGCTCGCGGGGACCGAGAGGATTGCGGGGACGGAGCTCGCCGGGGTCGAGGATCTTGCGGGGACCACGGAGGGCGCGGGGTTTCCGGGGACCGCGGGGCTCACGGGAGTCGAGGCGCTCGCGGGGACCACGAAGGTCGAAGGGCTTGCGGGGACCGAGGCCTCCGCGGGAACCGAGGGGCCCGTGGCGCCTGGAGAGCCCGTTGAGTTCATCAACCTCGCGGTCAGTGGCGCGCAGACGCGGGACGTGCTGGAACGGCAGCTCGCGGCAGGGCTGGATCTGCGGCCCGACGTCGTCTCCGTGGTCGTCGGCGTCAACGACACGCTGCGCTGCACCTTCGACATCCATGCCGTGGCCGCCCGGCTCGACACGGTCTACGGCGCCTTCGCCGAGCAGGGCGCGATCCTGCTCACCGCGTGCCTGCCCGACCCGGGCGGCACCCTCGGGCTGCCCGGGGCTCTCGCCCGGCCCCTGGCCCGGAGGCAGCGCGCGGTCAACGCCGTCGTCCACGCGCTCTCCGAGCGTTACGGCGCCGTCCACCTGCATGCGTCCGAGGGCGCCTGGCTGACGGACCGGGCCATGTGGAGCGCGGACCGGCTCCACCCCGGGGAGCGGGGTCACCGACAACTGGCCGTGCGCTTCCACGCGGTGCTGGCCGAGGCGGGCCTCGCGACCGGCTCCGCTCCCTCGCCCGAGCCCGAGTTCCCGGCGCCGACGACCTCGGCGAGCCTGTGGTGGCTGGCGACCGCGGGCACCGGCTGGGTGGCCCGGCGCTGCACCGACCTGCTCCCGCAACTGCTCACGCTGGCCGCCGACGAGCTGCGGCACCGCGCGAGGGGGACGAGCGCCCGCCTCGATCTGCGGGCCTCCGCGGCGGTGTCCGCGGCGCTCGCCGCACTCTCCGTGGCGGAACGGCAGCCGGACGCCGCCTGAAGCCCGGAGCGACCGGCCGTCGGCGTCACCTACGGCGTCACCTTCGGCGTACGGCCACGAAGCGGACCGGCGTTCCTGGCACGGCCTGGGCCGCCGCCGCGAGATCGCCCGCGCGGACGACCCCGATCACCGGGTAGCCCCCGGTGGTCGGGTGATCGGCCAGAAAGACCACCGGCCGGCCGGCGGGCGGAACCTGTACGGCGCCCAGGACCATGCCCTCGCTCGCCAGTTCACCGCTCCGCGCCCGATCCAGGGCGGGCCCCTCGGTGCGCAGCCCGATGCGATTGCTCGCGGAGGACACGAGGAACGTCCGCGAGGTGAAGGCGCGGAGCGCGTCCCGGGTGAACCAGTCGTCCCGGGGGCCGAGCGTCACCCGGAGGACGAGTTCGGCAGGGGGCGCCGGCTGCGGAGCGACGTCCACGCGCGCGTGCGGGACGAGTTCGCGCCCCAGCGGCAGGACGGTGCCGTCCGCGAGCGGCGCGGGGCCGAGACCCGAGAGCAGGTCCGTGGACCGGCTGCCGAGGACCGGCTCGACGATGATGCCGCCGGCCAGGGCCACGTAGGTGCGCACCCCGGTGACGGCCGGTCCGATGTCCAGGAGGGTCCCGGCGCGTACCCGTACGGGCGCGCCCCAGGCGACCGGCCGGCCGTCCGCCGTGACCCGGCAGGGCGCGCCGCCGACCGCGATGGTCATGTCGGAACGTGGCCTGAGGGCGCAGCCGTTGAGCGTCGTCTCCAGGACGGCCGCATCGGGCGGGTTGCCCACCAGCCGGTTGACGAGGGCCGCCGCCGGCGCGTCGAGAGCGCCGGAACGGGGCACGCCGAGGTGCGCGTGACCCGGGCGGCCCCGGTCCTGCACCGTGGTGAGCGCCCCGGCACGGACGACGGAGACCGCGCGATCGCTCATGAGGTGCCCACTGGTCCCACGGGTCCCACGCATCCCACCGGTCCCACCGGGACGAAGCGCACGCGCGTGCCCGGCGACAGCAGCGCGGCCGGTACGCGCGCGTGGTCCCAGAGCACCGCGTCCGTGCTGCCGATCAGCTGCCAGCCGCCCGGCGACGAACGTGGGTACACACCCGTGTACGGCCCGGCCAGCGCCACCGAACCGGCCGGCACGGCGGTGCGCGGGGTGGCCCGGCGCGGTACGTCGTAGCGCGGAGGCAGGCCGGTCAGATAGCCGAAGCCGGGCGCGAACCCGCAGAAGGCGACCCGGAACTCGGTGGCCGCGTGGATGCGGGCCACCTCCTCCTCGGGGACGCCCCAGTGGGCGGCGACCTCGGCCAGGTCCGGGCCGTCGTACCGGATCGGGATCTCCACGGCCGCCTGCTCACGCGGGGGAGCGGGCGGTACGTCGGCCGCGACCAGCTCGGAGGCCAGCCGGCCGGGGTCCGTCAGGCCGTCCAGGAGGACGGTGCGGGCCGCCGGGACGATCTCGCGGGCGCTGAGCAGTCCCGCCGCGCGGCGACGCAGCAGCTCCGCGTGCAGGGCCTCGGCCTCCGCGCCCGACGCCAGCTCGACGAGCAGGGCGTCGTCGCCGACGGGCAGGACACGCACGCTCATGCGAAGGCCTCCACCCGTACGCCCGACTCCTCCAGCCCACGCCGGACCCGGCGGGCCAGCTCCACCGCGCCGGGCGTGTCGCCGTGCAGGCACAGCGAACGCGCGTGCACCTCGATCGACGATCCCGCGTGGGAGGTGACCTGCCCGAGGCGGGCCAGGCGCACCGACCGTTCCACGACGGCGTCCGGGTCGGTGACCACGGCCCCGGCCCGTCCACGCGGCACGAGCGTGCCCTCCTCGGTGTAAGCACGGTCCGCGAAGGCCTCCGGGACGGCAGGGAGCCCCGCCCCCCGGGCCCGCTCCAGCAGGCGTGAGCCGGGCAGCCCGAGCACGGGCAGCGCGCCGCCGGCGAGGAGCACCCCCTCGACCACCGCGCCGGCCTGCTCCTCGTCGTGCACGACCCGGTTGTAGAGCGCGCCGTGCGGCTTCACGTACGCCACGCGCGCGCCCGCCGCCCGGGCGAACACCTCCAGGGCGCCGATCTGGTACGCCACCTCGGCGGCCAGTTCGGCGGGCGGCACGTCCATGGCGCGCCGCCCGAACCCGGCCAGGTCCCGGTAGGAGACCTGCGCACCGATCGTCACACCCCGCTCGGCCGCCAGGTCGCACACCCGGCGCATGGTGACCGCGTCCCCCGCGTGGAAGCCACAGGCCACGTTGGCGCTGCTGACGACGGACAGCAGTCGCTCGTCGTCGGTCAGCTCCCAGCGGCCGAAGCCCTCGCCGAGGTCGGCGTTCAGATCGATCGCGGTCGTTGCGGTCATGGTTCCTTCGTATCTCGTTCTCAGGCCACGCGGTACTGCTCGTCGCGGGCGTCGGTCAGGAACATCTGTCCCGGGGCGTGGGTGAGGGCGAACGGCGGGCGCGAGGCCATGACGGCGGCCTGCGGGGTCACGCCGCAGGCCCAGAACACCGGGATGTCGTCCGGCGCGGCCTCCACCGGGTCGCCGAAGTCGGGCCGGCCGAGGTCCTCGATGCCCAGTCCCGACGGATCGCCGCAGTGTACGGGGCCGCCGTGCACCGCCGGGAGCAGGCTGCTCTCCCGGATGGCCGCCGCGAGGTGCTGCGGCGGCACCGGGCGCATGGACACCACCATGGGGCCGTGCAGCCGCCCCGCGGGCCGGCACGGCCGGCTCGTCACGTACATCGCGACGTTGCGTCCCTGCTCGACATGGCGGATCGGGACGCCGGCCCCGGACAGCGCCCACTCGAAGGTGAAGCTGCACCCGATCAGGAACGACACCAGGTCGTCGCGCCAGTACGCGCGAACGTCCGTCGGCTCGTCGACCAGTTCCCCGTCCGCCCAGACCCGGTAGCGCGGCAGATCGGTGCGCAGGTCGGCGCCCTCGGCGAGGACGGTCGTCCAGGAGCCGGCGTCCGTGACGTCGAGGACGGGACAGGGCTTGGGATTGCGCTGACAGAACAGCAGCATGTCGTACGCCCAGTCCGCGGGCACCGAGATCAGGTTGACCTGGGTGTGGCCGCCCGCGACCCCGGCCGTGGGGCCCGACAGGCCCGCCCGGAAGCGGGCCCGGGCGGTGGCGGGGCTCCACGCGTGCGCGTGCTCGTCGAGGAGGGTGACGGGACGGTCGTCGACGAGGGGCGGACGGCGGTCCTGCGCGAGGATCGGACGGCTGTCCTGCGTGAGGATCGGACGGTTCACTCCAGCTCCTTCCCGCGGGTCTCCGGCAGCCCCAGCAGCGCCAGTGCGGCGATCGCGTAGCCGATCGCGCCGAACACCAGCGCGCCGCCCACGCCCCAGCTGTCGGCGAGGAAGCCGACCGTGGTGGGGAAGACGGCGCCCACGGCGCGGCCGGTGTTGTAGGTGAAGCCCTGTCCCGTGCCGCGCAGGGCCGTCGGGTACAGCTCGCTCAGATAGGAGCCGAAGCCGCTGAAGATCGCCGACATACAGAACCCGAGCGGGAAACCGAGCACGAGGAGCGCCGTGTCCGCGCCGCTCGGGATGTTCGCGTACGCCAGGATGCACACCGCGGACAGCAGGGCGAACAGCCAGATGTTGCGGCGCCGGCCCAGCCGGTCGGTGAGATAGCCGCCCGTGAGGTAGCCGAGGAAGGCTCCCGAGATCAGGAAGGTCAGATAGCCGCCGGTGCCGACCACCGACAGGCCGCGCTCCGATTTCAGATACGTCGGCACCCAGGTCGCCAGGGTGTAGTAGCCGCCCTGCACACCGGTGGAGAGCAGACCCGCGAAGAGCGTGGTCCGCAGCAGCGGCCCCTTGAAGATCGCCGGGAACGACCCCCTTTCCGCGCTCTGTTCACGGGCGGCGGTGGCCTCCGGAGCGTCCTGCACCCGGCGCCGCATCCACACCACGAGCAGCGCGGGCAGGGCGCCCGTCCAGAACATCACCCGCCAGGCGACGTCGTCGCCGAAGAACGAGAAGACCAGCGTGTACGCCACCACCGCGAGGCCCCAGCCGACGGCCCACGAGCTCTGGATCGCGCCGAGGGTGCGGCCCCGGTGCTTCGCGCTCGCGTACTCGGCGACCAGGATCGCGCCGACCGCCCACTCGCCGCCGAAACCGAGGCCCTGGAGGGACCGGAAGACCAGCAGCGCCTCGTAGCTGGGCGCGAAGCCGCAGGCGACGGTGAAGACCGCGTACGTGATCACCGTGATCATCAGGGCCCTGACCCGGCCGATCCGGTCGGCCAGCACCCCCGCGACGGCGCCGCCGATCGCCGAGGCGACCAGGGTGACGGTGGTGAACAGGCCGGTCTGGCCGCTGTCCAGGCCGAAGTAGGCCGCCAGCGCGACCATGCTCAGCGGCAGCGTGAAGTAGTCGTAGGAGTCGAGGGCGTAGCCGCCGAACGCGCCGGCGAAGGCGCGGCGGCCGCGCGGGCCGAGGGCCCGCAGCCAGGCCAGAGCGCCGTCGTCGGGAGCGGGGCCGGGGGCGGGAGCGGCGTCGGCGGGACGGGTGTCGGTGGCCGGGGTCCGGGGTGGAGGGGGCGTGCTCATGGGGCACCTCACTGAGGGAGGACGGAGGGTGCGGGGAGTGAGCTGTGCCGTGCGGAGGCGGTCGCCGCGGCGGGGACGGGCGGTGCCATGAAAGGAAGGTAGGGGATCGTTGAACGATCCTTCAATACCCATGTTGTTTCGTTCTCGTGTCTGCGGTTGAATTCCGGGCATGGCAGAGCAGCTGGCGGGACTGGCCGACGACCGCGCCCTCCTGGGCCGCACGAGCACGGCCGAACGGGTTTCGGACATCCTCAGAAGCCGCATCGCCGAGGGCTACTTCCCGCCCGGAACACGCCTGTCGGAGGACAGCATCGGCGGGGCGCTCGGCGTCTCCCGCAACACGCTGCGCGAGGCGTTCCGGCTGCTCACCCATGAGCGCCTGCTCGTCCACGAGCTGAACCGGGGTGTGTTCGTCCGGGTCCTGACCGTCGAGGACGTCGAGGACATCTACCGCACGCGCGCGCTCGTCGAGTGCGCCGTCGTACGCGGGCTGGGGGAGTCGCCCTACACCCTGGACGGCCTTCGGGCGAGCGTCACCGAGGGACAGGTCGCGGCCGTCGGGAGTGACTGGAAAGGACTGGGTACCGCCAACTTCCACTTCCACCGCGAACTGGTGGCCCTGGCCGGAAGCGTGCGCACCGACGAGCTGATGCGCAGCGTCTTCGCCGAGCTCCGCCTCGCCTTCCACCTCGTCGACGAGCCGCGCCGGCTGCACGAGCCGTACCTGCAGCGCAACCGCCAGATCCTCCAGGCCCTGGAGGCGCAGGACGCGGCGGAGGCCGAGCGGCTGCTCACCGTCTACCTGGCCGACTCGCTGGAACGCGTGCTCGAGGCCTACCGGCGAAGGGTCGAGGGCGACAGTGCCCCATAGGGGTGCGGGAACCCAGCGCGACCGGCCCCCGCCGGCCCTCACCGCCCCCCACCGGCCCGCAGCCGGAGAACGACCTGCAGTCGTCCGCCGTCCCGCCGGAGGCGATAGGCGTCGTTTGGGTCGATGTCAGACCGAGGACCTAGTCTGTGCACCGTGACTTCGCCTGCGTCGACGGACCGTGTTCCGCCCCAGCTCAGCGCGGCGCCGCGCCCCGCTCCGGGCCCGGCGGCCGACGAGGGGCTGGCGCGGCGGCTGCGCGCGCTCGCCTGCACCGCGCCGATCCACGACCTCGACGCCCGCAAGGCCAACCTCGCCGGTGAGTACTCGGTCTACGGCATGGCGGAGATCGCCCTCGCCGCCATCGACCTCGTCACGCTCAACATGGACTTCGACACCGGCGCCGACCACGACCAGATAGTGGCCCGCCTCATGCCGCGCATCGCCGCGCAGGCCCCGCGGCGGCCCGTCGCCGAGCACGAGCGGGTGGCCCGCTGGGTGCTGGAGAACCTGATCAACGTCGGCAGCGTCGACCGCGGCTTCCGCGCCGCGTACGGCACGTTCGCGCCGGACGGCACGTATGTGCGCCGCGACTACGACTTCAAGCTGATCGAGGAGGTCCCCGGCTACGGCGGCGCGGTCTACCTGCGCACGACCGACGAGGCGGTCAACGTCCTGGTCGGCGCCCTCGACACCGACGTCACCAGCGCGCAGATCGCCGCCGAGGTCAAGCTCGAGGTGCTCGTCCGGCGCGGCCGACTCGCCGACGCCCAGCTGGCCGCCGAACAGGCCCGCTACCGCACCGTGCAGTACTCGGAGACGCTGCGCCGCGCCCTGGAGGCGACCCGGCGCAACGTGCGCGCGGTGGACTGGCTCAACGCCGTCCCCGACATGATCGCCGAGGCCCTCGACCACGTCGCCGACCGCTACCGTCACGAGAACGCGATCCTCACCAACATCCGCAAGGCACGCGACGAGATCGAGGACGCGGAGAACAAGCGGCGGGCCGCCGAGCTCGTCGACATCGTGAAGGACTGCATCCGCCGGCACACCCAGTTGCAGTCCCGGCTGCTGGAGGCCGGCCCGCTGTTCCGTGCCGAGCAGGACCGACAGGCCTTCGCCACGCCCATGACCTCGTCGGGGATCGACCTCTACGGGCACCTCGTCACCCCCGTGCTGCCGCTGCCGCTGGAGCAGGCGGTCCGGGTCACCGACGCGTTCTTCGCCCACGGGACCGGATTGCGCACGCCGGTGTCGGTGCGCGTGGGCGACCTCGTCGACCTGCTGCTGACGCCGCCGGTGGAGCGGGAGCACCTGGGCGCGGAGATGCCGGAGCCGGACCTCATCGCGACGCCGGACGACAGCCGGTTCAGCGAGGAACAGCTGGCGATGGCCAAGGAACTGCTCGATCTGCCGGCGGACGCGCCACGACGGTTGTCGGGACTGCTCGAGGAGGCGCGGGCCAAGGACGGCGAGGAACTGGCCTACCTGGTGGCGCTGCTGGCCGTGCACGCCGCCAGCCCGGCCGTGGGCACCGCCTACCGCCAGGGCGAGGAGAAACTGCTGTTCGCCGTGGACGACGGCAGGGAACTGGACGACCCGGGGTTCGGCGGAGCCGATCTCATCGTCGGCACCGCCCTGCTGGACGCCGCGGGGATGGCGGCGGACCGCACGGAGGCGGCATGAGCCGGGTCGGGAACCGAGTGGACGAGCACGAGAGCATCAAGGAGCCGAAGCTGTGAGCGAGCAGGTCGAGTGGAGCGACACGGAGGCCCCCGCCCCGGCGGCGAACGCCGCTGTCACCCCCGCCGACGCCGCCGACGCGGCGCGGCTCGTCTCCTTCGGGCTGATGCCCAAGTTGCAGCCCGCGCGCGACCAGGAGTACGCCGAGCTGCTGCGGCGGTACCGGGAGGACCCGGCGTTCGCGCGGCTCGCCGACGCCGTGGCCACCGGACTCGGGCTGATCGTGCTGGAGGTCTCCCCGCGCGCGGGGATGGCGGTGACCGCCGCCGAGGACTCGGTGTTCGCCGTGCGGATGGGGGACTACGCGCGTCGTACGTCCGCCGACGGCGGCGACCGGTTCCTGCACGGGCTCGCGCACCTCTGCGTCGCCGCGATGGCGTTCCCCCGGCCCGAGGACCTGGCCGACGACGGCTACATCGGCCGGGTCAGCGTCAACGGAGTGGACGCCTTCGTCCGCCAGGCCTGCCGCCGGCTGGAGGAGCGGGCGGACGAGCAGGGCGAGAACACCGACCCCGCCACCGACGCGCCCGGCCTGGAGGCCGCCTGGCGGATCTGGGCCAGACGCAGCTCCACCGGCGCCACCAAGGACGCCCGCAGACTCGCCGGTTCGACGACCGGCATCGTCGGCAAGGCCGTCGCGTTCCTCACCGACTCCGGCTTCCTCCAGCGGACCGGTGACGACAGCGGCGGTACCTACCGGACGACCGCCCGCTATCAGCTCCAGGTCCGTGACATGGCGGGCGGTGCCGCCATGGCCGAGCTGCTGGAGCTGGGCGTCGTCCCGGTCACCGACGGCTCTCCGACGCTGCTGCCCGCCGAGGAGAGCGACGACCTGGACCTGGTGGCCGGCGCCGGACTGCCGTTCCACTCCTGAAGCCACCGAGCTACCGAGTAACCGCGCTACCGAGCTTTCGGGCTCATGGGCCTCCGGGTCCCTGAGCCTCCGAAGCGACTCCCCCCGATCTGCCGAAGACTTACGAGAGTCCGCCATGTACGAGCTGTCCCGGATCCGCCTCTACTCCATCGGGCCTGCCGGTGCGCGCTACGCCGACACCGTGCTTGACCTGCGGGGCGTGGGCGACATCGTGCCCGACCCCGCCCCCACCCAGGCGGAGTTCTTCGAGGAGGAGCCGGTCGGCCCGCCGCGCCGGCCGGCGCCCGCCGGGGTGCTCTTCCTGGAGAACGGCGGCGGCAAGTCCGTCCTGCTCAAGCTGATCTTCTCGGTGATGCTGCCGGGCCACCGCAACACGCTCGGCGGCGCAAGCTCCGGCGTGCTCCGGAAGTTCCTGCTCGCCGACGACTGCGGACACGTGGCGCTGGAGTGGCAGCACGTGCTCACCGGCGAGTGTGTCGTCGTCGGCAAGGCGAGCGAGTGGCGTGGGCGGCAGGTGTCCAACGATCCACGGAAGTTCGCGGAGGCCTGGTACTCCTTCCGGCCCGGGCCCGGCCTGAGCCTGGACAACCTGCCCGTCGCCGAGTCCACCGCCGTACGCCCGCCCGTCGAGGGCGCCTCCGGCGCGCAGGGGCGGCGGCGCACCATGAAGGGGTTCCGGGACGCCATCACCGAGGCGGGGAAGGCGTATCCGCACCTGGAGGTGCACTGGGAGGAGATCCACGACCGGTGGATCGAGCACCTCGGCGAGCTGGGCCTGGACCCCGAACTCTTCCGCTACCAGCGGGAGATGAACGCCGACGAGGGTGAGGCCGCCGGCCTCTTCGCGGTCAAGAAGGACTCCGACTTCACCGACCTGCTGCTGCGCGCGGTGACCGACACACGCGACACCGACGGGCTCGCCGACCTGGTCAGCGGCTTCGGCAACAAGCTGGGCCACCGCGCAGAGCTGATGGCCGAACGGGACTTCACGGCCGGTTCGGTGGACCTGCTCGGGCGGATCGTCGAGGCCGCCGAGGCGCGGGCACGCGCGCGTGACATCCACGCCGGCGCCGAGCGCCGCACCCGCGCGCTGGCCCGGCGGTTGTCCTCGCGCGGCCTGCGGGAGAAGGCGCGGGCCGGTGATCTCGCCCAGCGGGTCACGGCCGCTGCCTACGCCGTCACGCACTCCGAGAGCGCGCGGGAGCGCAGCGCGCTGATCGCCGCCGAACTCGCCTACCGTCATGCCTCGCTGGCGCTCGCCGGCGCCGAGAAGTCCGCCGCCGCGCAGAAGCGCGAACTCGCCGACGCCCGCACCCTGCACTCCGCCTGGCAGGCCGCCGAGGCCGTGCTGCGCCACCGCGCCGCCGCCGACCGGGTCGCGCGCGTCTCCGCCGCGATCCAGGAGGCCGAACGCGACGCCGCCCCCGCGCTCGCCGCCCGCGCCAGGGCCGCCGTCGACCTCGTACGGGCCCTGCACGCGGCCGCAGAGAACGCCGAGGCCCTCGCCAACGAGGAGGAGGAGCGCTCGGCGGCACTTCAGGAGATCGGCGAGTCCGCACACCGGGACTCGACGTCCGCCGCCACCGACGCCCAGCGCGCCCGCAGCGAGGTCGGCCACCTGCGCCAGCGCCTCTCCGAGGTCGAGCAGGAGACCGCCGAGGCCGTACGCGCGGGCTGGCTCGACGACAGCGCGCCCGACGCCGACCCCGCCCGCGCGGCCCTCGCCGCCAGCGACGCCGAGAAGACCGCCGTCGCCGCCTGGGACACCGCGCGTGACGCCTCACGCAGGGCCTCCGAGCACGCGCGCGAGGCCGCCTCCGCGGAGTCCCGCGCCGAACTCACCGCGGCCCGGGCCGCCGACGCGGCGTCGGCCGCGCACCGCTCCCACGGGGCCGAGCTGCGGCTCGCCGAGTCCCTGGCCGGTGAGGAACGGCTCGCGGAGCTGCTCGGACTGACCGGCGGCGGCGCCCGTCCGCGGATCCCGCAGCCACGGCAGAACGGCGAGCCGGACGACGGCTCCCTGCTGTCCCCCGAGGACCTGGACCGCTGCGCCGACGAACTGCGCGATCTCCTCGACGACGCCGTCTCCTCCGCCGAACGGCAGCTCTTCGAGCTGCGGACGGCGGCCGCGGACGACTCCCGCATCCTCGGCGCGCTCGGTGACGGGGGACTGCTGCCGCCCGGCCCGGACGTGCTGGCCACGGTCGAGTTCCTCGGTGAGCACGGCATCCCCGCCCTGCCCGGCTGGCGCTACCTCGCGCAGGCCGTCGATCCCGCCGACCACGCGCGCGTGCTCGCCGCGCGGCCCGAGCTGGTCGACGGCGTGATCATCACCGACCCCGCGTCGCACGCCCGCGCGCGTGAGGCGCTCGGTGAAGCCGCGCTGCTGCCCCGTTCGGCCGTGGCCGTCGGTACGGCCGCCGCCCTGCTGGCACCGACCCCGGCGGCCGACGCGCAGAGCGCAGACGTCTTCCTCGTCCCGCCGAACCCGGCCATGCACGACGAGCACGCCGCCGACGAGGAACGGCAGGCGCTGCGCGCGCGGGCGACCGAGCGGGACGAGGACATCCGCCGGCTCGCGGCGCGGCTCGGCAAGGACCGGGAGCTGGCCGCCCGGCTGACCTCCTGGCGTACCGGCTGTCCCGCCGGGCGGCTCACCGAACTGGCCCGGTCCGCCGAGGAGGCACGCGCGTTCGCCGAGGAGTCCGAGGCCGAGCTGTCCGAGGCACGGACCGCGCGCGCGGAGGCCGACGAGATCGCCGCCGAGGCGGCCCAGGTGCGCGACGAGCGCCAGGAGGCCGCGCAGAAGGCCCGAAGGGCCGCCGACGCCCTGGCCGGTCTCGCCTTCCGGCTGCGCGAACGCGCCGGCTGGCAGGTCAAGGTACGTGAACTCGCCGACGAGGCCGCCGAGTCGGAAGCCCGCGCCCAGACCTGTCTGGAGCGCGCCCGCGCCGCCGACGAGGACCGGCGCGGCGCACAGCGCGCCGCCGACGACGCCCGCCGCACCGCGCGTGCGCTGCGCGCCGAACGCGCCGAGATCGCCGGCGCCCCCGACGACGTACCGGAAGGCGGGACGGACGCGGCCAAGGCGTCCCTGCCCGCCCTCCGCGAGGCCTACCGGGCGGCGTCCCAGCTGTACGAGAAGGTCGGCGTCGGCGCGGACCTGCGGGCCGAGCAGGCCCGCGCGGAGAGCGACGAGAGCGGGGCCCGCACCGAGCTGGACCGGCTCAGCAACAAGGTCCGCACGCGCGCGGAGCAGTTGCTCCAGTCGCCCGACGGCTCCGACGGGCCGTCCCGGCAGGCCGCCGCCGCGCGTGCGGAGGAGCTGGTGCAGCTCCTGGAGACCCGTGTGTCCACCGCCAGCGAGCAGCTCGGGCGGCTGCGCGGCGAGACCGAGCGGCACGCCCCCGAGGACGGCGAGACGCACACCGAGCTGCCCGAGGAGCTCCAGCCGCGCGACGCCGAGCACGCCCAGACGCTGCTGCGCACCGCGACGACCGAACTCGCCTCCCGCACCGAGGCGTTGAGCCGTTCCCGGGAAGCCCACGCCGAACTTCTGGCCGGCCACCGCGCCGCCGAGGACGCGGCCGGCGGCTTCGACGAGATCGCCGCCATGCTCCGGGACCTGCTGCGCGAACACACCCCCGAGGAGGAGCAGGAGGAGGCGGAACCTTACCCCGGCACCCCGGAGGAGGCCCGGCAGTCGGCCGCCGAGGCCCGCCGCTCGCTGCGCGGCTGCGCCGCCGACCTGTCCGCCGCCGAGTCCGCCGTCCGCGAGGCCAGTGACATCCTCGTCCGGCACGCCAACTCCACGCGCTACGAGCAGGTCCGCACCCCGGCCCGCCAGCAGATCCGGGAGCTGCCCGCCTCCGCGCTGCCCGAGCACGCGCAGAAGTGGGCGAACGCCTTCGCGCCCCGACTCCGTGTCCTGACCGACGAGCTGGAGCAGCTGGAGCGCAACAGGGACTCCATCGTGGACCGGCTGCGCGGGCTCGTCGAGTCCGCGCTCGCCACCCTGCGCTCGGCCCAGCGGCTCTCCCGGCTGCCCGAGGGGCTCGGCGAGTGGTCCGGCCAGGAGTTCCTGCGTATCCGCTTCGAGGAGCCCGACCAGAGCACCCTCACCGAGCGGCTCGGCGAGGTCATCGACGAGGCGACCCGGGCCGCCGTGAAGAAGAACTCCGACCTGCGGCGCGACGGCATGTCACTGCTGCTGCGCGGGGTCGGCGCGGCTCTCCAGCCCAAGGGCGTCGCCGTCGAGATCCTCAAGCCGGACGCCGTACTGCGGGCCGAGCGGGTCCCCGTCGGTCAGATGGGCGACGTGTTCTCCGGTGGGCAGCTGCTCACCGCGGCCATCGCCCTGTACTGCACGATGGCGGCGCTCAGGAGCAACGACCGGGGCCGGGACAAACACCGGTACGCCGGCACGCTGTTCCTCGACAACCCCATCGGGCGCGCCAACGCGACCTATCTGCTGGAGCTCCAGCGCGCCGTCTCGGACGCCCTCGGCGTGCAGCTCCTCTACACCACAGGGCTGTTCGACACGACGGCGCTCGCGGAGTTCCCGCTGGTCATCCGGCTGCGCAACGACGCCGACCTGCGGGCGGGCCTGAAGTACATCAGCGTCGAGGAACACCTCCGGCCGGGTCTGCCGCAGCAGGCCCCGGCCGGAGAAGGCGAAGCGGCGCAGGTGCGCAGCGAGATCACGGCGACCCGGATGTACAAACGGCCCGCGCCGAACGCCGGTTGATCAGCTCTCCGTCAGGCGGTGGTCCTCGAGGACACCGGTCCGGTGCCGCTGCACGAACCAGTAGTAGGCGAAGCCACCGCCCGCGATCACGGCGACGAACAGGACGGCGCCCCACTGGAGGTACCAGTGGAAGGGCGCCGCCGCGTTGTAGACCGCGGCACGCGGCCAGATCAGGTTGATCGTCATCCCCGCGCCCCACACCACCGCGACGATGTTGACGAGCAGCCCCCAGCGGCCGAGCGAGAACTTCCCGTCGCTCGCCGGCTGCCACCTGCCGCGCAGCCGCGCCACCAGCATCGGGCCGGTCACGCCCAGGTAGGCGAGGTAGATCATGATGATGCCGATGCTGGTGACGACCGTGAAGATCTGCGGCTGGCGGATGTTGACCACGAGGATCGCCAGCGCCAGCACACCGATGATCACGGTCGGCAGCACCGGGGTCTGGAAGCGCGGGTGGCACTTGGCCAGCCGCGCCGACCCGGGCAGGTTGTTGTCGCGGGCCATCGCGAACGCCAGCCGGATCGCCGCCGTGTGCACGGCCAGGGCGCACACCGTGACGGCGATCAGCACACACCACAGCATCGCCTTGCCGGCCGTCGGACCGAGCACGTCGAGCACGATGTACTGAAGCCCGTCCGTGGACAGCTTCTCGCCCTTCAGGCTGGAGACGCTCATCAGCGCGAGCAGCAGGATCAGTCCGCCGAGGACGAAGGAGGCGACGATCGCCCGGATGATCGCCCGGGGCGCGTTGCGGGACGGGTCGATGGACTCCTCGCCGAGCGACGCCGCCGTGTCGAAGCCGTACATCACATACGCCGAGGCCAGCGAGGCCACCAGGAACGCGCCGAGATACCCGGTCCCGTAACCCGCTCCCGTGCCGTTGGTCTCCATGACCACCTGCGGGCCGCGGGTGATGTGGACGGCGAACAGGACGATCAGTACGACGGTGGCGATCAGCTCGATGAATACGCCGGCCGTGTTGATCGTCGCCATCAGCTTGACGCCGAACGCGTTGACCAGCGTGGTGAACAGGATCAACACGGTGGCCAGGACGACCGCGTTGGTCGCCACGTCGTACTTGCCGGTGCCGTCACCCACGAACTGGAAGGTCGAGGAGATCTGCGGCAGCGTCAACTGGTAGGCCAGCGCCACGGCCGCGATCGACACGATCGAGGCGGTCAACATCATCCAGCCGGCCAGCCAGCCCAGATGCGGATTGCCGATCTTCTTCGACCAGTTGTAGACGGACCCCGCGACCGGATAGCGGGCAGCGAGCTCAGCGAAGCACAGGGCGACCGCGAACTGGCCGACGAACACCATCGGCCAGGACCACCAGTAGGCGGGGCCACCGCTGCCGTAGCCGAAGTAGAAGAGCTGGAAAGTGCCGGTCAGGATCGAGATGTAGCTGATGCCCGCGGCGAAGGTGTGGAAGTTGCCCAAGGTTCGCTTGAGCTCGGGTCGGTAGCCGAACTCGGCGAGCTCGGCGTCGTCCTGCTGAGGGCCTGGTGGATGCTCGGCTGTCGTCATGGGCGAACTCCTGCTGCTCGTAGGAGTCCAGCACACCACCAGGGCGATCAGCTCGCGAGATCATCGTCGGCCGAGTCCGTTCACATGCTCGAAGAGCTGTGCTCACCGTGTGAACGGACACGGCCCGACCGGGGGAGACCTGTCATGGCTCCCCCGGTCGGGCCGTGTCGACCGCTTCAGGAGTGGGACAGCTGCCCGGTGCCGCCCTGCGTGCGCATCCGCTCCTGCGCGCGCTCGGTGGCCTGTGCCTGCCGACGCAGCCGGCGCCGCTCACGTCGCAGTGAACGCGCGGTGCTGCTCGGCGTCGACACCACGCCGTTGCGCTGGTTCCACACCTGCCGGGTCACCCAGACGTCCAGCGCGCCCCAGGTGGCCAGCACCGTGCTGACCACGCTGCTGATCACCATCGGGAACGCCAGCCAGGATCCGGCCAGGGTGCACAGGAAAGCGACCATCGCCTGTATCAGCGTCACGGCGATGATCAGCACCGCGCGCACCGCCGCCGTACGCACCGGGTCGGGCATCCGACGCCGCCGCGCGGGCTCGTCCACCCACAACGGGCGGTAGACCGCCCGCGCTTGTGCCGTGGTGGCCGGACCGCGGGTGTCGCCCCCGCCGGTCCGCCGGACCTTCCGCGCCGTATCCCCGGCGTCCGCGGGGGTTCCATGGCCTGTCGGCCCGCGCCGGTCCGTGGCGCCCTCGCTCCGCTCCGCTGTCACCTGTCCGTTCGCCGGAATGTCGCGATCCGGTGCCTCGCGATCCCGCAACGCCGTACCGACCGCCGCCGCGCTCTCCTCGGGCGCCTCACGCCGCTCCGCCGTGCCCATCACTGTGTCACTCCCCACCGCCAGCAGACCGCTCGCCTCCGAGTCGAAGACCCGGCTCCCCAGTGGCTGCCCGGCTTGCGCTGTTTTACGCCGCCCAGGTGCGGCAAACGGCTCGTGTGGCCGATTCCGCCCCCAATTCCCGATGAGTAGGACGAACGACGTGCCCTGAAGATTCCCGAGTTACGAAAAATTCTGGCCAACTCGTGTGCACGGCCGACCGGATCCGGCCGGGTCCACAGGAGCGGATTCGGGGCGACAATCTCCCGTAATGACCTGACAACACACCATGTCTCGCCCTCGGGGCGGACGTTCACCTTCCGGACAGCTCTTCGAGTTCACTGTGCGTCGGTAGTAGGCTCGCGCCGTTTGTTGACGCACATGCGTACCCCCTGCCGGAGGGGGTTCGAGCTGGGGGAGGCCATGCGCTTTCGCGGGAAGTCGATCCGCCGGAAGATCGTGGCGCTGCTTCTCGTGCCGCTGGTGTCCCTGACCGCCGTCTGGGGCTTCGCCACGGTACTCACGGGACGCGAGGCGAGCCGCCTGTTCACGGTGTCGTCCGTCGTCGAGAAGGTCGGCTACCCGATCGAGGACACCGTCCGCGTCGTTCAGCAGGAACGCCGACAGGCCCTCGTCTACCTCGCCGACCCCCGTGCCTCCGACGCGCTGTCCGCGCTGCGCCGCACCCGGACCGCCACCGACAAGGCACTCGCCGAGATCCGCGGGAACGCCCAGGACCCCGACGTGCGTGACGTCCTGGACCAGGACGACGGGGAAGGCCTGACCGCGGTGCTCGACGCCTTCGACGGCGTCGACTCGCTGCGCCGGAGCGTCGAGGAAGGCACCGTCACCCGAGCGCAGGCCCTCGCCCTCTACACCCAGCTGATCGACCCCTGTTACGCCCTGCTGGCCAAGCTGGACGTCGTCGACAGCGTGGAGATGGACAAGCAGTACCGAGCGCTCGTCAGCGTCGCCCGGGCCCGTGAACTGCTCTCCCGGGAGGACGCCCTGCTCGGCTCCGCCCTGGTCGTGGGCCGGCTCAGCCACGAGGAGATCCGCGACGTCTCCGACCTCGAGGCCCAGCGGGAGGTGGTCTACGAAATCGGCCTCGCCCAGCTGCCCACCGCGGAGCGCGAGCGCTATGAGAGCTTCTGGAAGAACGCCACCACGGCCCCGCTGCGCACCGCCGAACAGGCCGTCGTCGGCACCACGCCCGGCGGCATGCCCCGGGGCGTCAGCGCCAAGAACTGGGACACCGCGGCCGGAAACGTCCTCCTCGAACTCGGCACCCTGGACGAGCAGGCCAACGACCGCTACCAGGACCGGGTCCGCCCGGTCGCCATCGAGGTCATCGTCAAGGCGGTCGTCGCCGGTGTCTTCGGACTGGTCGCGCTGCTGGTCTCCCTGTTCCTGTCCGTACGTATCGGCCGTGGCCTCATACGCGACCTGCGCCAGCTCCGGCTGGAGGCCCACGAGGCCTCCGGCGTGCGGCTGCCCAGTGTGATGCGCCGCCTGTCCGCGGGCGAACAGGTCGACGTGGAGACCGAGGTACCGCGGCTGGAGTACGACAAGAACGAGATGGGTGAGGTCGGCCAGGCCCTCAACACCCTCCAGCGCGCCGCGGTCGAGGCCGCCGTCAAACAGGCCGAACTGCGGTCCGGGGTCTCCGAGGTCTTCGTCAACCTCGCCCGCCGCAGCCAGGTCCTGCTGCACAAGCAGCTGACCCTGCTCGACACCATGGAGCGCCGCACCGAGGACACCGAGGAACTCGCCGACCTCTTCCGCCTCGACCACCTCACCACCCGTATGCGCCGGCACGCCGAGGGCCTGGTGATCCTCTCGGGCGCCGCCCCTTCCCGGCAGTGGCGCAGGCCCGTGCAGCTCATGGACATCGTGCGCGCCGCGGTCGCCGAGGTCGAGGACTACGAACGCATCGAGGTCCGCCGGCTGCCGCGCCTCGCCGTCACCGGCCCGGCCGTCGCCGACCTCACCCACCTGGTGGCCGAACTCCTGGAGAACGCCACGGTGTTCTCCCCGCCGCACACCGCGGTCCAGGTGTTCGGCGACCGGGTCGCCAACGGCTTCACCCTCGAGATCCACGACCGCGGCCTCGGCATGGCACCCGAGGCCCTCCTGGAGGCCAACCTCCGGCTCGCCGAGACACCGGAATTCGAGCTGTCCGACACCGACCGCCTCGGGCTGTTCGTGGTCAGCCGGCTCGCCCAGCGGCAGAACGTCCGCGTCTCCCTGCAGCCGTCGCCGTACGGGGGGACGACGGCCGTCGTCTTCATCCCCGATGCCCTGCTGACCGACGACGTCCCCGACACCAACGGCATCGGCTTCCGGCTCGACCGGCCCCGGCCCCCGAAGGAGACCGACTCCGCGGAGCCCCGCAGGACCGCCCTCTCCCCGGCCTCGATGCAGCTTCCCGGAGTGCCGGCCTCGGTGCTCGACGGTCCGGTCGAACTGGAGGCCCCGGTCGGCCTGGACGCGCTCGGTGACTTCCCCGCCACCCTGGACGAGGACGACGACGGCGGTGGTCTGTTCCGCCCGCGCCGCTCCCTCACCCGCGCCGAGGACGAGCCGGCGGCGAACACCGTCGACCAGCACCACAGGCTGCCCGACGGCCCCGGCGAACCCCAGGGGCCCCTCGCCGACGATCCGGTCGGCCGCCGCATGCCCAAGCTGGTCAGCTCGCACGGCCGCCCGGTCCCGGAACAGCGGCCCCGGCGGGCCGGGACGGACCCGGAGCCCCCGGCCAGGCCCGGCCCCCGCCGGGTGGACAACGACGGCCCGGCACCGCTGCCCTCGCGCCGCCGCGGCATGACGGCACAGATCCCCCGCAGCGGTGGCACCGCCGAGCGCCCCGCGCTGCAGGAGCGCACCGGCCGCGGCGCACAGGAGCCGACCCGGCCTCCCGCCCTTCCCCAGCGCACGCGGCAGGCCTCGGCCCGGCCCGGCGTCCCCGGCGGCACGCCCGACCGCGCGGACACCACGTCCGCCCGGTCCGGCGACACCGCGTCGGACGGGACGGACGGCAGCGGGTCCGGCGCGGCTGCGCTGCCCCGACGCGTACGACAGGCGAACCTGGCCCCGCAACTGCGGCAGGGTCCGGCCCCGCGCACCGAGGACCGAGCCGACCCCGCGGACCGGGACGCCGACGAGGTACGCAGCCGGATGGCCTCGCTCCAGCGCGGCTGGCAGCGAGGCCGCGTAGAGAACGCCGCGGGCGACGATGCCCACAGCGGCGCGGCACCACAACGAACCACAAAGGGGGACGGTCGATGACCGCACCGAAGCCGACCGGCCACAGCACCACCCACAACGGCGAGCTGAACTGGCTCCTCGACGAACTCGTCGACCGCGTCGCCAGCATCCGCAAGGCCGTCGTCCTGTCCGGCGACGGTCTGCCGACGGGGGTGTCCAAGGACCTGTCCCGGGAAGACGGCGAGCATCTGGCCGCCGTGGCCTCCGGGTTCCACAGCCTCGCCAAGGGCGTCGGCCGTCACTTCGAGGCCGGCAGCGTCCGCCAGACCGTCGTCGAACTCGACGACGCCTTCCTGTTCGTCACGGCCGCGGGCGACGGCAGCTGCCTCGCCGTCCTCTCGGACGCCGACTCGGACGTGGGGCTCGTGGCGTACGAGATGACACTCCTCGTCAAGCGGGTCGGCGTACATCTGGCCACCACCCCACGCACCGATCTGCCCTCGGGCGGGTAGTGGGACGGCATGAGCACAGACGGTCAGGGAAGCAGTCACTGGTTCGACGACGAGGCCGGACCGGTCGTCCGTCCGTACGCCATGACGCGCGGCCGTACCTCCAGTGCGGTCCAGCACCGTCTCGACCTGATCGCGCTGGTCGTCGCCGAGCCGCACGCCGAGGAAGCGGACACGGACCCGTCGCTGTCCCCGGAGCACGTGGACATCGTGGACCTGTGCCGCGAAGCACCGCAGTCGGTCGCCGAACTCGCAGCCGAACTCAATCTGCCCATCGGGGTGGTACGGGTCCTCGTCGGCGATCTCGTGGACGCGGAGTTCGTCCACGTGAACCGGCCGGTACCTCCTGCCGAACTGCCGGACGAGAGTATTCTGCGCGACGTGATCGACGGCCTCCGAGCGCTGTGAACCCCCAGTCAAGCATCCAGCAGGAGAAATGATCGATGATCTTCGGGCGTTCTGAGCGCGGCAAGCCCCCGGTCGAACCCGTCACGCTCAAGATCCTGGTGGCCGGCGGCTTCGGCGTGGGCAAGACCACCCTCGTCGGGGCCGTCAGCGAGATCAAGCCGCTGCGTACCGAGGAGTACCTCACCGAAGCGGGCCGCCCGGTCGACGACACGACCGGCGTGGAGGGCAAGCACACCACCACCGTCGCCATGGACTTCGGGCGCATCACGCTGCGCGAGGACCTGGTGCTCTACCTCTTCGGGACGCCGGGCCAGGAGCGGTTCTGGTTCATGTGGGACGAGCTCTCCGAGGGCGCGCTCGGTGCCGTCGTGCTCGCCGACACCCGCCGGCTCGAGGACTGCTTCGCCGCGGTCGACTACTTCGAACGGCGCTCCATACCCTTCCTCATCGCCGTCAACTGCTTCGAGGGCGCCGCCCGTTACCCGGAGGAGGACGTCCGCGGTGCTCTGGACCTCGATGACGGCATCCCCGTGGTGCTGTGCGACGCCCGCGACCGAAGATCGGTGAGGGACGTCCTGGTCGGTGTCGTGCAGCACGCGATGGACTTCGGGGCCGAACGCCGCCAGGCGATCACCACCTGAGACGCCCGCGCGCCGGCACGGCCCGTACCCCCGCCGACCGGGGTACGGGCCGTGGCTCACGGGGACGTACGCGCGCGTACTAGCCTTCGCCGTCCTCCAGCCAGCCGAAGCTCTTCTCCACGGCCTTGCGCCAGTTGCCGTACTCGCGGTCCCGTACCGACGCCTCCATCGCCGGAGTCCACTCGGCGTCCTTCTGCCAGTGCGCCTTGAGCTCGTCGAGGTCGTTCCACACACCGACGGCGAGCCCCGCGGCGTAGGCCGCGCCCAGGCAGGTCGTCTCGGAGACCCGGGGCCGGATCACGGGCACGCCCAGCACGTCCGCCTGATGCTGCATGAGCAGGTTGTTCTTGGTCATGCCCCCGTCCACCTTCAGGGTGGTGATCTGCACCCCGGAGTCCTGGAACATGGCGTCCACGACCTCGCGCGTCTGCCAGCTCGTCGCCTCGAGCACCGCACGCGCGAGATGCCCCTTCGTGACGTAGCGGGTGAGGCCGGTGACGACACCGCGCGCGTCGGAGCGCCAGTACGGCGCGAACAGCCCGGAGAAGGCGGGGACGATGTAGGCGCCGCCGTTGTCGTCGACGCTCGCCGCCAGGGTCTCGATCTCGTCCGCCGTACGGATGATGCCGAGCTGGTCTCGGAACCACTGCACGAGCGCACCCGTGATGGCGATCGAACCCTCCAGGCAGTAGACCGGCGCCTCGCTGCCGATCTTGTAGCCCATCGTCGTCAACAGCCCGCTCTTCGAAGGCACCGGCCGGTTGCCGGTGTTGAGCAGCAGGAAACTGCCCGTCCCGTACGTGTTCTTGGCCGTGCCCACCTCGTAACAGGCCTGGCCGAACACCGCCGCCTGCTGGTCGCCGAGCGCCGAGGCGACCGGCACGCCGCCGAGTTGGCCCACGGCCGTGCCGTACACCTCGGCGGAGGACCTGATCTCCGGCAGCACGGCCTCGGGCACGTCCATCGCGGACAGGATGGAGGCGTCCCACTGCAGGGTCTCCAGGTTCATCAGCATGGTGCGCCCGGCGTTGGTGACGTCGGTGACGTGCCGGCCGCCGTCGACGCCGCCGGTGAGGTTCCAGATCAGCCAGGAGTCGATCGTGCCGAAGGCGATCTCGCCGCACTCGGCGCGTGCCCTGAGGCCCGGCACGTTGTCGAGCAGCCAGGCCGCCTTGGGCCCCGAGAAGTAGCTGGCCAACGGCAGCCCGGTCTGCTCGCGGAAACGGTCCTGCCCGTCGGTTCCCCCCAGCCGGCCGCAGAGTCCCGCGGTGCGGGTGTCCTGCCACACGATCGCGTTGTGCACCGGCTTGCCGGTGGCGCGGTCCCACAGCACGGTCGTCTCGCGCTGGTTGGTGATCCCGAGGGCGCTGATCTGGTCGGCGCGCAACCCGGCCTTGGCGATCGCCCCGGCGACCACGGCCTGCACCTTGGACCAGATCTCGGTGGCGTCGTGCTCCACCCAGCCGGGCTTGGGGAAGATCTGACGGTGCTCGCGCTGGTCGACCGCGACGATCGCGCCGTTCCGGTCGAAGACGATGCAGCGGCTGGAGGTGGTGCCCTGGTCGATTGCGGCGACGTACTTCTCGGCGTTGTCCGTCATGGCTACCCCTTGGGCTGGTTCAGAAGGCTGCGTGAATGACTGCGGCGGCGGTCGGACGGCTGCTCAGAAGGCCGCGTTGTACAGGAGACCCGCGAGCGCTCCGCCGACCAGCGGGCCGACGACCGGGATCCAGGCGTAACCCCAGTCCGAGGTGCCCTTGTTCGGGATACGCAGGAAGGTGTGCACGATGCGCGGCCCGAGGTCACGTGCCGGGTTGATGGCATAGCCGGTGGGCCCGCCGAGGGAGAGCCCGATGCCGACGACGAGCAGGGAGACGATCAGCACCGTGATCCCGGATTCGCCCAGGCCCTCGGTCAGCCCGAAGGCGAGGACCGGCAGGACGAGGGCGATCGTCGCGATGATCTCGGTGATCAGGTTGGCGACCGGATTCCGGATCTCGGGGATGGTGGAGAAGATGCCCAGGGTCGGCGTCGGCTCCTCGGCCGTGCCCTCGTCGACGCTCCCAGCGGTGCCTTCGCTCCGCACGTTCGCCTGGAACTGCGCGAGGTACACCAGGTACGCGAGGACCGCGCCGAGCATCGCACCGGCCATCTGCCCCAGCACATACACCCACACCTTGCCCCACTCGCCCGTGTCGACGGCGATGCCCAGGGTCACGGCCGGATTCAGATGTCCGCCCGACAGCGGCGCGGCGGTGTAGGCGCCCGCCAGCACCCCGAACCCCCAGCCGAAGGCGATCACGATCCACCCCGACGCCCGGGCCTTGGAGTGCCTGAGGGTGACGGCGGCGCACACCCCCGCGCCGAACAGGATGAGGATGGCGGTACCGATGACCTCGCCGACGAATATGTCTGCGTTGCTCATGGCGGCTCCTGGGCCCGGCCCGGGGCGGATCGACCCCGGTGCTCCGTACAGGGTGCGGTTCCCGTGGCTGCCGAAGCCGAGGCAGGGAGACCCCGCGCCCCGCCCGGCGTCCGTGACGAGCGTGCCGTCGTAGCCGAATCGCCCCCCGGGGGAGTGGGCCTTGCATCGAAAGCCCGCGTGGCGCGTGCCTGGATACGCCGAGAATGTACGGCGATGTCGGCTGACACCGGGAAGTGTTCACCGGCGCCCAGGGAGCGTCAAGGAGGCCGACGGCAACGGTTGGAGACAAGGGAGCCGGCTCGCGCCCCCGACCTGCGGGGCGCCGATCATCGGCCCGGCGCCCCGGAGGGCCCCTCCCGGCCACCTGATGCCGTCACCTGATGCCGACCGCCCACCTCGGCCCCGTCCCCGATCCTGACGCCGGTCCTGACCCCGGGAGGACGTACGGACGTCGCCGAGCCCACCAGCGGGCCGTCGTCTCGTGACGGCCACGCCCCGGTGCGGCCGCCCGTACGGTCGCCCGTACGGTCGCCTGTGCGGTCGCTGACGTCAGGTCAGCCCGCCCGCGGGCTCCGCCTCGGCCGCCCCCGTCCCCGCCGGAGCCATCGGCTGCGACCCGCGCCGGATCTGGTATCCGGCCAGCCCCGCGTGCCCGACCACCCAGCTGGCCCCTCGCAACGACTTCGCGGCCTTCTTCAAGGGCGCCAGACACGCCGCCGCCTGGCGGTGATCCGTCACGCTTCCGGGCCGGCACAGCACGGTGGCCAGCGACAGCGTCACCGGGCTCCCGCCCGCCGACCACGGCACGTCCAGCACGGTCGAGACCAGCGGCTCCAGGCCCTCCGGATCGGCCAGCACCAGGAAGTCGTCTCCGCCGATGTGGCCCACGCGCGCGTTGCCCGACGCCGTCAGCTGGAGTGCCCGCCCCACCGACCGGATGAGCTCGTCACCCGCCGCGAACCCGGCCCCGTCGTTGACCTGCTTGAAGTGGTCGATGTCCAGCCAGCTCAGCGCGAACACGCGCCCCTCGGCGATCCTCCGGTCCACCTCCCCGGTGATCGCGTCCGAACCGGGCAGCCGCGTCAGCGGATTCAGGCCGGCCGCCTCCTCGACCCGGCTCTCGGCCAACGCCCGTACGAGGTCCGCGAGCCGGACGACACCCACGCAGCGCCCGCCGCGGTCGACCACCGCGACGTCGTCGGAGGTACGGTCCCGGTCGCCGACCGCGACCACGTCCAGCACCTCCCACGCCGTCGCGTCGACGCCCACCGTCCGCGGCGGATCACCGAGCTTGGCCGCGGGACGGTCCGCGTACAGGGCATGGCCGTAGCGCCCGGACATCGACAGCAGGAAGCGGGACCGGTGCACCGACCGGACGGGGACCCCCGCGCGGTCCACGAGCAGCACCCCGGACACGTCCGGCGAGCCGGTCAGCAGCGCCCGTACCTGACCGGCGGAGGCGGTCGCGGGCAGCAGCGCGGCCGGCCGGACGAACTCCCGTACCGACGGCCCCGACCGGAGCGCCGGCAGGACGGCGGGGCCCAGCGGCGGAACGTACACGTCGGCGGCCGGCAACCGGCTCGGCGGCGCGAACAGCGTGCCCTGGGCCAGCTGCGCCCCGGCCGCCAGCGCGGCGGCGCACTGGAGCTCGGTCTCCACGCCCTCGACGACCAGCAGCGCCCCCAGCTCGTCGCACAGGGTCCGCATCGCCCTGACCGCCGCGGGCCGTGCCAGGAGCGAGGCGTCGAGCTTGACCAGGTCCGGCGCGATGTCGACGAGCAGCCGCAGCGGCGCGTCCCCGTCCCCGACCCCGTCCGCGCTGATGCGGAAGCCCTGGTCCCGGAGCGCCGCCACGGCCTCCAGCAGCGCGGGCTGCGGGACGTGCGTGTAGGGCGGAACGACATCGAGCGTGACCTCCCAGGGCAACCGCCCCGCCTCGCGCACGGCGTCGTGCAGCGCGGTGAGCCCACCGAGGTCGGCCAGAGTGCCGGCGAACACGTTCAGATGAAGGGGCAGCAGCGTCTCCTTGCGGGCCGCCGCGCGAAACGCCAACACGGCCAGCCGGCCGTCGAGTTCGGAATCCCGGCGCGCCTGCGCCAAGATGTCGCCTGCCTCCGGGCGGGCGAGTATCTCCAGCCCCGCGACCCCTTTGGTGGTCAGGTTGACCACGGGCTGGAAGGCGAAGCGGAGAGTGTCCGTCCAGGAGTGCACGGCAGCATGATTGCGCTGCGGACGTGCGCCCAGGCGCAGTTCATGAGACGTTCACACAGGATTCTGAGGTGAACACGGAGGGTGAGATACGTCGAGTGGGACAGGCGGGACAGGTGAGAGGGACTGAGCGGGGCAGGGGAGAGGGCTGAGCGGGACAGGTGACACGGGAGGCGTCGGGTCCTCCTCACCGCACCGCGACCACCGCCGAACCATGCCCGAACAACCCCTGGTTCGCCGTGATGGCCACGCGCGCGTCCGGGATCTGGCGATCGCCGGCCTGCCCCCGCAACTGCCAGGTGACCTCGCAGACCTGGGCGATCGCCTGCGCGGGCACCGCCTCGCCGAAGGAGGCGAGGCCACCGCTCGGGTTCACCGGTATACGGCCGCCCGGCGCCGTCACGCCCTCCCGCAGCAACTTGGCGGCCCCGCCCTCGCCGCACAGCCCCAGATCCTCGTACCACTGCAACTCCAGTGCGGTGGACAGGTCGTAGACCTCGGCGAGGGACAGGTCCTCCGGCCCGAGGCCGGCCTCTTCGTAGGCGGCCCGGGCGATCGAGGCCCGGAAGGGCTCTCCGCCCGGCTCCACCCCCACCGCGGAATCGGTCGCGATGTCCGGCAGATCCAGCACCGTGTTGGGGTACCGGGGCGTCACGGTGGACACCGCCCTGATGCGCACCGGCTCCGCCGCCCCGTGCCGTCGGGCGAACTCCATGCTGGACAGCACCAGCGCCGCCCCGCCGTCCGACGTCGCGCAGATGTCCAGCAGCCGCAGCGGATCGGCGACCACCGCGGAGGCGGCGACCTCCTCCGCCGTCACCCGCTTGCGGTAGCGCGCGTTCGGATTCAGCGCGCCCATGGCGGCGTTCTTCACCTTGATCTGCGCGAAGTCCTCCGGCGTGTCCCCGTGTACGGCCATGCGCCTGCGCGCGTACAGCCCGAAGTACGTCGGATTGGTCGCGCCGAGCACCCGGAACCGCAGCCAGTCGGGGTCGTCCGGCCGGTCCCCGCCCGCAGGCCGGAAGAAGCCCTTGGGGGCGGCGTCGGCCCCCACCACGAGCACCACGTCCGCCAGGCCCGCGAGGATCCGGGCCCGGGCCGTGTCGATCGCCTGAGCGCCCGACGCGCACGCCGCGTAGACGCTCGCGACGCGGGCGCCCTGCCACCCCAGGGCCTTGGCGAACGTCGCCCCGGCCACATATCCCGGATAGCCGCCACGCACCGTGTCCGCGCCCACGATCGCCCCGACGTCCCGCCAGTCCACACCGGCGTCCGCGAGAGCCGCCCGCGCCGCCTTCACGCCGTACTCGACGAAGCCGCGACCCCACTTGCCCCACGGATGCATCCCGGCGCCGAGCACCGCCACCTCTGCCGTCATCACTCCACCCCCGTCGGCCGCCAACGCCAGGTCGTCCAGGTCGTCTCCGCGTCCTCGTCGAGCACGCCCGGGACGACCTCCATCTCCATGCCCACCGTCAGATCGGCGACGGTGACCCCGGGAACCGCCTGTCCCAGCACCACGATCCGCTCGGACTCCAACTCCACAGCGATCAACGCGTACGGCTCCCACGGAAGTTCCGGATCGGTCACATAGGGTGACGGAGGGCGGTACCGGCTGTCCGTGTACGACCAGACGCGCCCCCGCCGCGACAGCGGGACCTCCGTCAGATCGCCGCCCCCGCAGCCCGGGTTGCGGCAGTGCGTGTCCTCGCGCGGGAAGAAGACCGATCGGCATGCCGAGCAGCGCGTGCCGAGCAACCGGAAGTCGTCCCCGTCCCCGACGAACCAGCCCGTGACCACGGGTGTGCGTGTGCGTGACATGGTCCCTCCCGACGGCATGTCTGACGGATCGTCAGAAGTGTGTCACGGGCGTGCCGAAATGGGCAGGGCAGGAGACATGACACGATTCTCCGGCGCAGTACGCGGTGTCGTCGCCGTGCTCGTCGCCCTGCTGACCGTGACCGCCGCCTCCACCACCGCGCGGGCGAACGCCGACCCCGTGGCCCCCGCGGACTTCGTGGCCCTGAGAACCGTGGCCCCGACGATCCTTCAGGAGATGCGCTACTTCACCCCGCACAACTTCGTCGGGGAACGCGTCGACGGCTACCGGCAGCCGATCTGCATCCTCACCCGGCCGGCCGCCGAGGCCCTGCACCAGGCCCAGACGAACCTGCTGAGCCAGGGCTACACCCTCAAGGTCTACGACTGCTACCGCCCACAGCGCGCCGTGAACCACTTCGTCCGCTGGGCCGAGGACCTCAACGACGAGACGACGAAGGGCGAGTTCTACCCGAACGTCGACAAGTCCCGTCTGTTCGAGGACGGCTACATCGCCGAGAAGTCCGGCCACAGCCGCGGTTCGACCATGGACCTGACCATCGTGAAGCTCCCCGCCATCCCGACCAGGCCCTACATGCCCGGTGAACCCCTCGTGCCGTGCTACGCCCCACAACAGCAGCGCTTCCCCGACAACTCGGTCGACATGGGCACCGGCTTCGACTGCTTCGACACCTTGGCCCACACCCTGGACCCGCGCATCCAGGGGCGGCAGCGCGCCAACCGGACGCTCCTGAAAAGCACTCTGGAAAACCTCGGATTCGTGAATCTCGCCGAGGAGTGGTGGCACTACACCTTCAAGCCCGAGCCCTACCCCGACACCTACTTCGACTTCCCCGTGTCCGCCAGGTCGCTCGCCCAGAGGTATTGAGCCTCCTCCGTACGACGCCCTCCCCAAGATCGGATACGCTCCGCCGCGTGTCCGAAAATCTGCACTCCACTTCGAACTCCGCGCGCGACTCCCACTGTTCGAGTTGCGGAGCGCCCTACGGGGAGGGCGCCACCGGCTGGCCCCGTACCTGTCCGGCCTGCGCCACCGTGACCTACCGCAACCCGTTGCCGGTCGCCGTCGCGCTCCAGCCCGTGTACGACACGAAGGGCACCGCCCTGGTCGTCATCACCCGAACCATCGCCCCCGCGCGCGGGGGGATCGCGCTGCCCGGCGGCTACATCGACGACCGCGAGGACTGGCGCCAGGCCGTCGTACGCGAACTCATGGAAGAGACCGGCATCGACGCAGCGCCCCGTGACGTGCGGCTGGCCGACGCCATGAGCTCTCCCGACGGCCACCTCCTGCTGTTCGGGCTGCTGCCTGAGCGTCCCGCGGACCGTCTCCCGGCGACCGCCCCCACGGACGAGACCGAGGGCTGGCACCTTCTGCGCGGACAGGAGGAACTCGCCTTCCCCCTGCACACACTCGCCGTGCGGGCCTTCTTCGAGGGCCGCTACATCTGAGCTCAGCGCTCGTCGAGCCCGCGTATCCGCACCGGGTGGGACGGCACACGCACGCCGTCCTCACCCTCCCGCTCGACGACGACCCGCGGCCCCTCCCAGCGGGCGACGTACCGCTCGACCTCCGGCTCCTCCCAGCCGTCGCCCGCGTCCCGCACCACCACACCGCCACCCGTCCGCCCCCGCACCGGCGCCCACACCTCCAGCTCCAGCCGGCCGTCGTCTCCGCGCACCGGTATGACGGCACCCGCGCGCGCGAGCACCGGAACACGCGACAGAGGGGCATCCACGAGCACCTGCCCCGGCCCCTGGTACGCCCGCCCCGTCGCCGTGTCGTACCAGCGTCCCCGCGGCAACTGCACCGCTCGCCGGTCGCCGCCGGGGCCGAGCACCGGCGCCACCAAGAGGCAGTCACCCAGCAGGAAGGCGTCCTCGCAGTCCCGCAACGCCCGGTTGCCGGGCGCCCCCCACCACACCGGACGCACATAAGGGGCCCCGGTACGCCGGGCCAGATGCGCAAGCGTCACGAAGTACGGCAGCAGCCGCCGACGCTCGACGAGCGCCACGCGAGCGTGCTCCAACACCTCGGGACCGAACTCCCACGGCTCCCGCTGCCCCGCCCGCCCGCTCGTGTGCGTGCGGAACAGCGGCAGGTACGCGCCCAGCTGGAGCCGGCGCAGATACAGCTCGGGCGACGGACCACCGTCGAAACCGCCCGTGTCCGGACCCGCGTACGGCACGCCGCACAGCCCGAGCCCCAGCACCAGCGACAGGGACGCCCGCAACCCCGGCCAGTCCGCGGCGGCGACCCCGGACCAGATGCCGCCGAAACGCTGCACGCCCGCCCAGCCGGACCGCGAGAAGACGAAGGGCCGCTGGTCCGGAACCAGGTCCCGCAGCCCCTCGTAGGCCGCCGAGGCCATGCACAGCCCGTACACGTTGTGGGCCTCACGATGGTCACCCCCGCGTCCCTCCAGGGCGTGCCGGGCCGACCGGGGCAACGTCGACTCCCCGAAAGCGGCGAACACCGTCGGCTCGTCCATGTCGTGCCAGAAACCGGCGAAGCCCTGCGCGACCCGCTCCGCGTGGAGACCTCCCCACCACTGCCGCACGCGCGCGTGCGTGAAGTCCGGGAAAACGGCCTCCCCGGGCGACGCCACCGCCTTGACGAGCCGGCCCGACGCACCCCGCACGAACGCGTCCTCGGCCACCCCGCCGTCGTACACACCGTTGCCCGGCGTGGCCTTGACCGCCGGGACGACGGCCGACACCAGACGTACCCCGTCCCGACGCAGTTCCTCGGAGAGCACCGCCGGCTTCGGGAAGCGCTCCTGGTCGACGGTGAACACCTGGTGCTCGTCGTAGTGGTCGATGCCGAGGTGGACGGCATCGAGCGGCAGACCGTGCTCCTGATGGCCCGCCACGGTCCGGCGCACCTCCTCCTCGCTCCCGAGGCCCCGGCCCGCGAGCTGATGACCCAGCGCCCACGCGGGCGGCAGCGCGGGCGCCCCGGTGAGCGCGACCCAGGCGAGCAGCACGCGCGCGGGGGTGCCCACCACCACCCAGCAGCGCAACGGACCGCCCTCCATCCGCACCTCGCACGCCCCCGACCGGTCGTGCCCCGAGCCCGCCCCCTCCTTGCCCTCCCGCAGCATCACCGTGCCGTCCCAGGAGGTGTCGTGGAACACCAGGTGAGTACCCGCGTCGGCGACCACCAGCTGCACCGGCATCGTGAGAGGGTGCGGATCGTCCCCCCGCCCGTACGCGCGCGCCGGATCCGTGTTCCACAGCCGGTAGGTGCCGTCGCGCAGCCGCGGACCGGACGCCCGCCCCCCGAGACCGAAGAAGCGCGCGTCCGCCGCCACCTCCGCACGCTGCATCCAGCGCGCCGGGCCACCCTCCTCCGGTTCCCACCACCGGGGCGGCAGCTCCCGCCGCAGCATCACGCCTCCGGGCGTGCACACGTCGATGGCACCGTGCCGGGAGACCACAACCGTCACCCGCTCGGCGATCACCCGCCACCCGCCGTCCTTGTCGGGCTCCAGAACCGCTCGGGGATCCGGCTCCGGACAGCGGCCGGCCAGCGCGTACGACGGCTCGGGCTCGGCACCGTCCCAACCCCAGAACACCGCGCCGCTCACGGCGACGCGGATCCTCAGCTCGGAGCGACTGAACCGGAGCGTCCCCCCACCGGGCCCCGGCTCCACCTCCTGCACCGCACCCGGCACCCGCGCCCGCTCGGGACCCCGCACCGGCAACCCGGCGGCGTCGGCACGGTTCCTGCGCCAGGCGGCCCGCACCGTGCGCAGACCCTGGGCAGCTCCCGCGGAACCGACCGCCTTCATCGAACGCACCAGGTCACGACCGTCCATGCTGTTCACCCTGTCACTGACCGCGTCACGCGCGCGGGTCGTTCAACTGCCGTTCACCCGTGGTGAGGCCACATCTTCACGAGACGGACTGTGGGGAGCCCACCCTGGTGCAGAAGTCGATCACATGGCATCGTCCGTGTCAGCCGCGTCACGCGCACCACCCCAGCTCGTGCGCGGGCGACGCACACGACGCGCACAGCCCGGGAGCCGCCCCATGCCGACCGTGAACCCCGAGCCGCTCTGGCGGCCCGACCCACAGCGCATCGCCCAGGCCCAGGTCACGAAGTTCCAGGCCTGGGCGGCCGACCAGCACGGAGCCCCGTCCGAAGGCGGATATTCGGCACTGCACCGCTGGTCCGTGGACGAGCTGGAGACGTTCTGGAAAGCCGTCACGGAGTGGTTCGACGTTCGGTTCTCGACGCCCTACGCGCGCGTGCTGGGCGACCGCTCCATGCCCGGCGCCCAGTGGTTCTCCGGTGCGACGCTGAACTACGCCGAGCACGCGCTGCGCGCGGCCGCCACCCGCCCGGCCGAACCGGCTCTGTTGTACGTCGACGAGACCCATGAACCGAGCCCGGTGACCTGGTCCGAGCTGCGCCGCCAGGTCGGTTCGCTGGCCGGCGAGCTGCGCGCCCTCGGCGTCCGCCCCGGTGACCGCGTCAGCGGCTACCTCCCGAACATCCCGCAGGCCGTCGTGGCCTTCTTGGCGACGGCCGCCGTGGGCGGTGTCTGGACCTCCTGCGCCCCCGACTTCGGCGCCCGCAGCGTCCTCGACCGCTTCCAGCAGGTCGAACCCGTCGTCCTCTTCACGGTCGACGGCTACCGCTACGGCGGCAAGGAGCACGACCGCCGTGACGTGGTCGCCGAACTCCGCGCCGAACTGCCCACCCTGCGCGCCGTCGTCCACATCCCCCTGCTGGGCACGGAACCGCCCCAGGGGGCCCTGGAATGGTCGGCCCTGACGGCCGCGGACGAGGCACCCGTCTTTGAACCGGTGCCCTTCGACCACCCCCTCTGGGTGCTCTACTCCTCCGGTACGACCGGCCTGCCCAAGGCCATCGTCCAGTCGCAGGGCGGCATCCTGGTCGAACACCTCAAGCAGCTCGGCCTGCACTGCGACCTGGGCCCCGAAGACCGCTTCTTCTGGTACACCTCGACCGGCTGGATGATGTGGAACTTCCTCGTCTCCGGCCTGCTGACCGGCACGACGATCGTCCTCTACGACGGCAGCCCCGGCTATCCCGACACCGGCGCACAGTGGCGGATCGCCGAACGCACCGGCGCCACCCTCTACGGCACCTCCGCCGCGTACGTCATGGCCTGCCGCAAGGCGGACGTGCACCCGGCCCGCGACTTCGACCTCTCCAAGATTCAGTGCGTCGCCACCACGGGATCCCCGCTCCCGCCCGACGGCTTCCGCTGGCTGCACGACGAGTTCGCGGCGAGCCGGGCCGACCTGTGGATCGCCTCCGTCAGCGGCGGCACGGACGTGTGCTCGTGCTTCGCCGGGGCCGTCCCGACGCTCCCGGTCCACACGGGCGAACTCCAGGCACCCGGCCTCGGCACCGACCTGCAGTCCTGGGACCCGGACGGGCACCCCGTGATCGACGAGGTGGGCGAACTGGTCGTGACCAACCCCATGCCGTCCATGCCGGTCCGGTTCTGGAACGACCCCGACGGCAGCCGCTACCACGACAGCTACTTCGACACCTACCCCGGCGTGTGGCGCCACGGCGACTGGATCACCGTCACCTCACGCGGTTCGGTCGTCATCCACGGGCGCTCCGACTCCACCCTCAACCGCCAGGGCGTACGCATGGGCTCCGCCGACATCTACGAGGTCGTCGAACGGCTCCCCGAGATCAAGGAATCCCTCGTCATCGGGATCGAGCAGCCCGACGGCGGCTACTGGATGCCCCTCTTCGTACACCTCGCCCCGGGAGCCGCGCTCGACGGCGCCCTCCTCGGCCGCATCAAGCAGGCCATCCGCGAACACCTCTCACCGCGCCACGTCCCCGACGAGGTCATCGAGGTACCCGCGGTCCCGCACACTCTCACCGGCAAACGGATCGAGGTCCCGGTCAAGCGCCTCCTCCAGGGCACTCCACTGGAAAAGGCGGTCAACCCGGGCTCCATCGACAACCTCGACCTCCTGCACTTCTACGAGGACCTCGCCCGCAAGCGAGCCTGAGCCGCCGGAGGCCTCGGACCGACCTGGTACCGCCACGAAGTCCGAGGCCCACCGACTTTGTGCGCCCCCGCCACTGCCGCAGGCCCGTTGTCAGTGCCGCCGGTTACTGTGAGTGAGCATTGATCGACTGTGCACACAGGGGGAAACATGGCACACACCGACCACCGGACCATGCGACGCGTCCTGCGCCGTGAGATCGCCGGGACCATCGGCCTGCTCACCGACGAACACGACTTCCGTGCCATGCGGCGCTATCGCACCTTCACGTTCGACGATCACGCCCTCTACCTCCAACAGGTCGAAGACCTTCTGAAGGCACGCGCCATGCAGGGGACCCACACCACCGTGGCCCTCTTCGACCCCCAGGAATACGCCGAGTACTGCACCGGCAGGGGGCTCGACCCCGACATCCCCGCCCACCGCACCCGCTTCACGGCCGAGCTCGCGACCACGGGCCCCACCATCCCCTACGAGGGCCAGCCCCTCGCCGATCTCCTGCCCGCCCTCGTCGACGAAGCCGTACGTCAGGCGACCTGGGAGTATGCGGCCACCCTGCTCGCCCGTCTCGGCGCCTGCGCCACCTGCGGCGAGGACATCGGCCGCGCCGCCTTCACCCGCGCATCGGACCTGGTCGCCCGCATCCTCGACACGGCGCCGCCCGGCAACCGACACCTCGTGTGCAGCGTGACCGGCACACCCGAGACACTGGTCGCCGTCCTGCACGCGGACGAGGAGGCCGAGGGCGCCACCCGACTCGACGAGGCCGAAGCACTCGAGTTCACCACCGTCCTCGCCCTGGGCCTCGCCACCCAGAGCCCTGGCGGCCTGGTCATGCGCACCACCGCCCACGACACCTCCGACCGGATCTACGGCTGGCGGCTTCGCGGCGACGGCCTCGAACCCCTGACCGCCGGCGAGGTCTTCGACGCCTACTGCACCGACGTCGAGTCCGGCGACCTCATCTCCCCCGAGTCCAACGTGGACTACTGCTTCCCGCCGGAGCTCGGCCCGCAGGGGAAGACACCGGGCCACCACAGCCACTGACCGCAAGGGAAGAACCAGGACGCCCACACACAACAGGGGCGCTCCATCCGAAGACGGAGCGCCCCTGCTCACCGGCCGATCGCCGACCGGAACCGACTACTCGCCGGAGAGCACGGCCTGCGCCGCGTTGCGCGCTTCCTCGGCGCTGTCCGCCGCACGCGCGGCAGCCGCGGCACGCTCACACTGCGCCAGCGTGTACTTCGCCAGCGCGGTCCGGACGTAAGGAATCGACGCCGCCCCCATGGAAAGCGAGGTGACTCCCAGACCCGTCAGCACACACGCGAGCAGCGGATCGGACGCGGCCTCGCCACACACACCGCAGCTCTTGCCCTCGGCCCGTGCCGCCTCGGCGGACAGAGCCACGAGGTCCAGCAGCGCGGGCTGCCACGGGTCCTGCAGCCGGGACACCGCGCCCACCTGCCGGTCGGCGGCGAAGGTGTACTGCGCGAGGTCGTTCGTACCCAGCGAAAGGAACTCCACCTCCTGCAGGATCGAACGTGCCCGCAGAGCGGCCGACGGGATCTCCACCATCGCGCCGAACTTCGCCCGCAGCCCCGCCTCACGACAGGCGTCCGCGAACGCCTTGGCGTCGGCACGGTCCGCCACCATCGGCGCCATGACCTCGAGGTAGACGGGCAGCCCCTCGGCGGCCTTCGCCAACGCCGTCAGCTGGGTCCGCAGGACGTCGGGGTGATCCAGCAGGGTCCGAAGCCCGCGCACGCCCAGAGCCGGGTTGGGCTCGTCGGCCGGAGTGAGGAAGTCCAGCGGCTTGTCGGCGCCGGCGTCCAGCACCCGCACGACGACTCGTCCCTCGGGGAACGCCTCGAGCACCTGCCGGTAGGCGTCGACCTGCTTCTCCTCGGACGGCGCGGTCTTGCTGTCGTCGAGGAAGAGGAACTCGGTACGGAAGAGCCCCACACCCTCGGCACCGGCCTCCACGGCGGCCGGCACGTCGGCAGGGCCTCCGACGTTCGCCAGCAGCGGCACCTTGTGACCGTCGGCGGTGGCACCCGGGCCGGTCGAGGCGGCCAGTGCCGCCTTGCGCTTGGCCGCCGCAGCCTCGAGCTGGGCCTTCTTCTCGTCGCTGGGGTTCACGAAGACGTCTCCGGTGCTGCCGTCGACGGCGATCACCGTCCCCTCGGCGAGCTCACCGGCACCCGGCAGAGCCACCACGGCCGGCACACCGAGCGCCCGCGCCAGGATGGCGCTGTGACTCGTCGGCCCGCCCTCCTCGGTGACGAACCCGAGCACGAGTGTCGGGTCCAGCAGCGCGGTGTCGGCGGGCGCCAGGTCCCGGGCCACCAGCACGTAGGGCTCGTCACTGTCCGGGACACCGGGCATCGGGACGCCCAGCAGACGGGCGACGATACGATTCCGCACGTCGTCGAGGTCGGCCACCCGACCGGCGAGGTACTCGCCGGCTCCCGCCAGCAACTCACGGTAGGCGGCGAACGCGTCGTACACGGCGCGCTCGGCCGTGCTGCCGACGGCGATACGCCGGTCCACGTCGACCATCAGCTCGGGGTCCTGGGCCATCATGGCCTGCGCCTCGAGCACCGCCTGGGCTTCGCCCCCCGCCAGATTGCCGCGCGCCATCAGATCGGCTGCCACAGCCTCCACGGCCTTGCGGGCGCGCCCCTGTTCGCGCTCCCCCTCTTCCGCCGGGATCTGCTTGGCGGGCGGTTCGAGCACCGCCGTTCCCATGTGCCGAACCTCGCCGATCGCCACACCGTGACTCACGCCGACGCCTCGCAGCGTTGTCTCCATCTCACCCGTCTCCGATAGTGCGGCGGGTCCCGCCGCCGCGGTGGTTGTCCTGTGTTCCGTCGCCAGGACGGCGTCAGTACTACTGCCAGGAAAAGAGAGCGTCGCCGGCTTTGACATCGCCGTCTTCACGGAGCTCGCCGAGCGAGTCGGCCGTGGCCTCCAGCGCGACGACCGGGCAGACCGGGGACTTGCCGGCCTCCTCGACCGCGGCCGGGTTCCATCGCACGATGCTCTGCCCGCGCGTCACGGTGTCGCCCTTGTTCACCAGGAGCTCGAAGCCCTCGCCGTTGAGCTGCACGGTGTCGATCCCGAGATGGGTGAGTACCCCATGTCCCTCGGCATCGACCACGACGAAGGCGTGCGGGTGGAGGGAGACGATGACTCCGTCCACGGGTGCGACGGCCTCGGAAGGCTCACGCACCGGGTCGATCGCCGTGCCCGGGCCGACCATGGCCCCGGAGAAGACCGGGTCCGGCACGGCAGCCAGTCCGATGGCGCGTCCTACTAGAGGGGACGTCACGGTGGTCATGGGAAGCCTCCCAGGGGTGGAGATGTATATGGGCCGTCACTGCTTGACCAGGTCGGCGCACTGTGCAGCAGGGTATGTCATATGAAGTACCGGTTCCGCACGAGAGCACCCGATCCGTGGTCTAGACCACTAGCGTAGTCGATTTGCAGCGTCTCCGCGGCCCCGTGTACAGTCGTACTCCTGCTTGAGGGTGAGTGACGCGATTAAGCGCGCTTACCGAGCAGCACCCAACTTGTCAGATCCTATCTCTGGATCATCTTTCGCATGTCTGCGAAACGGTGGTCAGGAGGCCGGAAAAACCCTGATAGAGTTTGGAACGCAAGACCGAAGGGAAGCGCCCGGAGGAAAGCCTGAGAGAGTTTCTCGGGTGAGTACAAAGGAAGCGTCCGTTCCTTGAGAACTCAACAGCGTGCCAAAAATCAACGCCAGATATGTTGATACCCCGTCCCCGGCAGT
>NZ_JBHVYO010000056.1:0-49472 GCF_042880655.1 Streptomyces sp. NPDC058295 | reverse complement strand
AAACGCCCGGTTACATTCCGAACCCGGAAGCTAAGCCTTACAGCGCCGATGGTACTGCAGGGGGGACCCTGTGGGAGAGTAGGACACCGCCGAACTCCTTTTAGAGCTCTGGCTCTTGGGCATACAGCCCGAGGGCCAGAGCTTTTTTGCGTTGAGGTAAGGTCAGGGGGCATCGTTGGCTCATTTCCTACTGGAGGCCCCCGGGTGGAGGTCCAGGAGACCCGTGTCCAGACAGACCGGGTCCTCACCATCCCGAACATCCTCAGCATGGCGCGTCTGGTCGGCGTACCCCTGTTCCTGTGGCTGATCCTCCGGCCCGAGTTCGGAGGCCCGCAGAGCGACGGCTGGGCTCTCCTCGTGCTGGCTTTCAGCGGGATCACCGACTATCTGGACGGCAAGCTCGCTCGGCGCTGGAACCAGATCAGCAGCCTCGGCCGGCTCCTCGACCCTGCTGCGGACCGGCTCTACATTCTCTCGACTCTGGTCGGTCTCACCTGGCGGGAGATTCTGCCTGTCTGGTTGACCGCTGTACTTCTGGCCCGTGAGCTGCTTCTGCTGGTGATGGTCGGCATCCTCAGGCGGCACGGCTATCCGCCGCCGCAGGTGAACTTCCTGGGGAAGGCGGCCACCTTCAACCTGATGTACTCCTTCCCGCTGCTGCTGCTCAGTGACGGAAGTGGCTGGCTGGCGTCACTCGCTGCCATTTTCGGATGGGCGTTCGCCGGATGGGGTACAACGCTCTATTGGTGGGCAGGAGTCCTCTACGTGGTACAGGTCCGCCGCCTGGTTCGTGCGGACGCCGTGGCCGACTGACCTCGCCGATTGGCAGCTGCGCAGTGGCTCGATGGCCCGCGGACGAAAAGTGCGGGACAATCTGGACGGGTGAAGTCGGCTAGACAGTCGTCTCTATAGGAGGACGCTTCCGACATGAAGGCCGTCGTGATGGCCGGAGGCGAAGGCACGCGCCTTCGCCCTATGACCTCGAGCATGCCCAAGCCGCTCCTGCCGGTGGCCAACCGGCCGATCATGGAGCACGTTCTGAGGCTGCTCAAAAGGCATGGGCTCAACGAGACCGTCGTAACTGTTCAGTTCTTGGCGTCGCTGGTCAAGAACTACTTCGGTGACGGCGAAGAGCTCGGAATGGAGCTCAGCTATGCCAACGAGGAGAAGCCACTCGGTACCGCCGGAAGCGTCAAGAACGCAGAGGAGGCGCTGAAGGACGACGCCTTCGTCGTCATCTCCGGTGATGCCCTCACTGACTTCGACCTCACCGAGTTGATCGCCTTCCACAAGGAAAAGGGTGCACTGGTCACGGTCTGTCTGACGCGTGTGCCCAATCCGCTGGAATTCGGCATCACCATCGTCGACGAAGAGGGCAAGGTCGAGCGTTTCCTCGAGAAGCCGACCTGGGGCCAGGTTTTCTCGGACACCGTTAACACGGGCATCTACGTCATGGAGCCGGAGGTCTTCGACTACGTCGAGGCCGATGTGCCCGTGGACTGGTCCGGAGATGTCTTCCCGCAGCTGATGAAGGAGGGCAAGCCGGTCTACGGCTTCATCGCCGAGGGCTACTGGGAAGATGTGGGCACGCACGAGAGCTACGTGAAGGCCCAGGCCGACGTGCTCGAAGGCAAGGTCGACGTCGAGATCGACGGATTCGAGATCTCGCCCGGCGTGTGGGTGGCCGAGGGTGCCGAGGTGCATCCCGATGCCGTCCTTCGCGGGCCGCTCTACATCGGGGACTACGCGAAGGTCGAGGCCGGCGCCGAGATCCGCGAACACTCCGTCATCGGATCCAACGTCGTCGTGAAGAGCGGGGCCTTCCTGCACAAGGCCGTGGTGCACGACAACGTGTACGTCGGTGAGCACAGCAATCTCCGTGGCTGTGTCGTCGGGAAGAACACCGACATCATGCGGGCGGCCCGGATCGAGGACGGCGCCGTCATTGGTGACGAATGCCTGATCGGTGAAGAATCGATCGTGCAGGGCAATGTACGGGTCTATCCCTTCAAGACCATCGAAGCCGGCGCGTTCGTCAACACATCGGTGATCTGGGAGTCCCGTGGGCAGGCGCACCTGTTCGGTGCCCGTGGGGTGTCCGGAATCCTGAACGTGGAGATCACGCCCGAACTGGCCGTGCGCCTCGCCGGTGCCTACGCCACAACCCTTAAGAAGGGGTCCACGGTCACCACGGCCCGGGACCACTCGCGTGGTGCCCGAGCGCTGAAGCGGGCGGTCATCTCCGCGCTGCAGGCCAGCGCCATCGACGTACGGGACCTGGAGAACGTCCCGCTGCCCGTGGCGCGGCAGCAGACGGCGCGGGGGAGTGCCGGCGGGATCATGATCCGGACCTCGCCCGGGGTGCCGGACTCCGTCGACATCATGTTCTTCGACGGACAGGGCGCGGATCTGTCGCAGGGCAGTCAGCGCAAGCTGGACCGGGTGTTCGCGCGGCAGGAGTACCGGCGGGCGTTCCCGGGAGAGATCGGGGACCTGCATTTCCCGGCCAGCGTCTTCGACTCGTACACCGGGTCGTTGCTGCGGAACGTGGACACGACAGGGATCGCCGAGTCCGGGCTCAAGGTCGTGGTGGACGCTTCGAACGGCAGCGCCGGGTTGGTGTTGCCGAGTCTCCTGGGGAAGCTCGGTGTGGACTCGCTGACCGTCAATCCCGGTCTGAACGAGGCCAGGCCTACGGAGACGGGTGACCAGCGGCGTTCCGGGCTCGTCCGGCTCGGAGAGATCGTGGCTTCGTCGCGGGCCGCGTTCGGCGTGCGCTTCGACCCTGTGGGTGAGCGGCTCTCGCTCGTCGACGAGAAGGGCCGGATCATCGAGGACGACCGGGCGCTGCTCGTGCTGCTCGACCTGGTGGCCGCCGAGCGGCGCAGTGGGCGGGTGGCCCTGCCGGTGACCACGACGAGGATCGCCGAGCAGGTGGCGGCGTATCACGGGACGCAGGTCGAGTGGACGACGACCTCGCCTGACGACCTCACCCGGGTGGGACGCGACGAGACGGCCATCTTCGGCGGGGACGGCAAGGGCGGCTTCATCGTCCCGGAGTTCAGCAGCGTCTTCGACGGTACGGCGGCCTTCGTGCGGTTGATCGGGCTGGTGGCGCGGACGCAGCTCACCCTCAGCCAGATCGACGCGCGGATTCCGCGGGCGCACGTCCTGAAGCGGGATCTGGCGACCCCGTGGGCGGTCAAGGGCCTCGTGATGCGGCGCGTCGTGGAGGTGGCCGGAGACCGCTTCGTGGACACCACCGACGGTGTCCGGGTGGTGGAGACGGACGGGCGCTGGGTGATGGTGCTGCCGGACCCGGCCGAGGCCGTCACCCACCTGTGGGCGGAGGGGCCGGACGACGCGTCGGCGCAGGCTCTGCTCGACGAGTGGGCAGCGGTCGTGGACAGCGCCGGACGCTGATCCACGCGCACGCGTGCGTGCCGGACAAGTGTCCCCAAGGGGGCCTGTCCGGCACGCCGGTGGGGCCATTCGGAGGTACTGGGCGCGACGTGCGACGATGTGCGGCATGCCGCAGCAGCCCCCCGTTCGGAGCACACTCGCGCGTGTGTCGCGCCCGGACGCGTCCATGTCGCTGCTCACCAACGTCATGGACCACAGCCTCGACGACGGCTATGCCGAGGCCGCCGCCCGTAAGCAGGCCGAGGGCGCCGCTGGTCTGCCCAGGACGGTTCGGGCGAAGCTGGGTCTGGCCGTGGGCCTGGTGCTCGCGGCTCTCGTGGTCACCGTCGGTGCGGCGCAGGCTCGGGTCGCGGCGCCGGTCGTCGCGAAGGAGCGCGAGGAACTCATCGACCGTATCGATCGTGAGACCGATGCGGCCGACGCGCTCGAAAGCACCGTCGACAAGCTGCGCGACGATGTGAGCAGCCGGCAGCAGGAGGCGCTCAAGCAGAGCGGCGGCAGTGGCCAGGCGGATCTGGTGGGCATCCTGTCGGGCGCCGTCGAGGTGCACGGGCCAGGCGTCAAGCTGGTCGTGGACGACGCCAAGGAAGCCACCACGGGCGGTGACGGCAACCCGCGTGAGACCTCCGGCTTCTCCGACACCGGACGGGTCAGGGACCGGGACATGCAGCGCGTGGTCAACGGACTGTGGGCGTCGGGTGCCGAGGCCGTCTCCATCAACGGACAACGGCTGACGGCGCTCTCGGCGATCAGGGCCGCGGGTGAGGCGATACTGGTCGACAACAAACCGCTGGTCCCGCCGTACACGGTGCTCGCGGTGGGGGACGGGAAGAACCTCAGCACCAGGTTCCAGAACAGTGCCGACGGGCTGTATCTGAACGCCTTGCAGGAGAACTACGGCATCCGGACGGCCATCTCCGTGGCGGACGACGTCCGGCTGCCCGCCGCACCGAGTGTGATCGTACGTACAGCGCAGCCGAGAACTGAGAAGGGCACATCGTGATCGCCGTACTGGGCCTCGTCGTGGGAGTCGTGGCCGGCCTGTTGGTCCAGCCCGAGGTTCCGGCAGCCGTCGTGCCTTATCTGCCGATCGCCGTGGTGGCGGCGCTGGACGCCGTGTTCGGTGGGCTTCGGGCCATGCTCGACGGCATCTTCGACGACAAGGTGTTCGTGGTGTCCTTCCTGTCGAACGTGGTGGTGGCCGCGTTGATCGTGTTCCTGGGTGACGAGTTGGGCGTCGGATCGCAGCTGTCCACCGGGGTCGTGGTCGTCCTCGGTATCCGGATCTTCTCCAACGCCGCGGCGATCCGTCGGCACGTCTTCCGGGCGTGAGGTCGATGAGCAACCAGGACGAGACGCCCGAGTACAGGCTCCGCAAGGAGTTGCCCGACGAGGTCCCGGTGACGCCGTCCGCGGACGGCGTCACCGAGAAGCCGGCCGAGCCCGCGCTGACCGGTCGGCAGCGGCTGGTGCAGGGCATCTGGCCGCCGCGGGTGTCCAGGGCCCAACTCATCGTCGCCCTGCTGCTGTTCGGTCTGGGCTTCGGCCTGGCCGTGCAGGTCGCCTCCAACAGCGACAGCGGAAACGCGCTGCGCGGTGCGCGTCAGGAAGATCTCGTACGCATCCTCGATGAACTCGATGACCGCAGTCAGCGTCTTGAGGACGAGAAGCAAGGTCTCGAGAAGCAGCAGCAGGAGCTGGAGAACAGCTCCGACCAGGCCGAGGAGGCCCGGAAGCAGACGGTCGAGAAGGAGAAGCAACTCGGCATTCTGGCGGGCACGGTCGCTGCGCAGGGGCCGGGCATCACGATGACCATCGAGGACACGAAGGGGACGGTCGAGGCGGACATGTTGCTCGACGCGATCCAGGAGCTGCGCGCGGCCGGGGCCGAGGCCATCCAGGTGAACGGGGTGCGGGTCGTCGCCGGCACCTTTCTGACGGATTCGGGCAAGAGCGTGAGCGTCGACGGGAACAAGATCAACACGCCCTTTCGTTTCAAGGTCATCGGCAACCCGCAGGACCTCGAGCCGGCGCTGAACATCCCTGGAGGCGTGGTGCAGACTCTTGAGAAGGAGCAGGCCACCGTGACCGTCGAACGGTCGGACAAGATCGTTGTGGACGCCTTGCGAGCGGCGAAGCAGCCTGACTACGCTCGGTCGTCGGGCCAGTGAACCGGGGGTGCATGGGGGTCGTCCGGCAGGGGCATGAGGTTGCGGGGGGTCGACGCACCGATCGGGTGGTGCGTGGTGGAAACTGTCTGGTGGGCACGGACGTTGTGAAGGTGTCCGGGTCGACCGGTGTATTCAGTCAGGGTTCGTCCTGCCCCACGGGCGGGTCTGTTTCGGTCAAGGGGAATCGCCCGTGAAGTTGTTTGCGAAGTTGTTCGGCAAGAGCGCGCGAGAGGGTAGCGACAACGCGACCGCTCGCCATCGCGCACAGCCTGACGCCGAGGGTCAGCGGCCGCTGTTCAGGGACCAGGTGGCTGGTCAGGGCGGCGATGTTTCCGGCGGCCAGGGCGCGGCGTCTGTTGACCCTGCGCAGCCCGGCGGCATAGGTTTCGGCCAACCGTCAACCTCAAGTACGGGTGGAGGGTTTTCCCCTATGTCGGCCCTGGTGTGTACGAGGTGCGGTAACCGCAACGCGGAGAACAGCCGCTTCTGCTCCAACTGCGGCGCGCCGCTGCGCCCCGGTCTGACGCCCGAGCGGGCGTCGGAGACGACCTCCACCATCTCCATCTCCGGTCTCGAGGCCTACGACGCCGAGGTCACCGGTCAGACGCAGCTGCCCGCGCTCTCGCCCGAGGCGCAGGCCGCGGTCGACGCGCTGCCGCTGGGTTCCGCCCTGCTGGTCGTGCGGCGCGGCCCGAACTCGGGCAGCCGCTTCCTTCTGGACGGCGACCTGACGACGGCCGGTCGTCACCCGCAGAGCGACATCTTCCTGGACGACGTGACGGTCTCGCGTCGGCACGTGGAGTTCCGGCGCAATGCGGACGGCACGTTCAAGGTGGCGGACGTCGGCAGTCTGAACGGCACGTACGTCAACCGGGAGCGCATCGACGAGGTTCCCCTGTCGAACGGTGACGAGGTGCAGATCGGCAAGTACCGGCTGGTCTTCTACGCGAGCCAGCGGGGCTACTGACCGGCCCCCGGGCACCGTCCGGGGGGACTCCCCAGGGAAGGTCCATGCTTCAAACACCGAGGGGCGGTGCCGGACACGGCACCGCCGCCGAGGACGGTGGTCCGATGAGCATCGGCACCGTGCTGAACGCGCTGCGCGACGAGTTTCCCGAAGTCACCATCTCCAAGATCCGTTTCCTGGAGTCGGAAGGGCTGATCGAGCCGCAACGGACCCCTTCGGGGTACCGGAAGTTCAGTGTGCAGGACGTCGAGCGCCTCGGCCACGTCCTGAGGATGCAGCGGGACCACTACCTGCCGCTCAAGGTCATTCGGGAGCACCTGGACGCCGTGGAGCGCGGTGAGGCCGCGCCGCTGCCCACCGTGGGCCGCCAGCGGGACGGCGAGGCCGGTGTGGAGGCGTCGGAGGGGCCCACCGTCGCCAGGATCGGCCGGTCCGAGCTGCTGGCGGCCGCGGGAATCGGTGAGCCGGAGCTCGCCGAGTGGGAGTCGTACGGTCTCGTCGCGCCGTTGGAGGACGGGGTCTACGACGCCGAGGCGGCCACGGTGGCAGCGCTCGTCGCCGAGCTGGGCAGATTCGGGATCGAGCCCCGGCACCTGCGGGTGATGAAGGCCGCGGCCGACCGTGAGGCCGGGCTCGTGGACCAGGTGGTGGCCCCGCTCAAGCGCCACCGCAATCCGCAGACCAGAGCCCACGCAAAGGCCCGTACGAAGGAAATCGCGGGGCTCACGGTGCGGCTGCACGCGGCGTTGGTGCAGACGGCACTCGGGGTGCGACTGCCCTGAACGGCGGTTTCGCCCTGGGCGGATCGGTCACCCGTTCCCGGCCCGACTACCCAAACGTCCCGGGCACGGCCTAGGGTTGCTGTGTGAACGAGCTCGATGTCGTAGGTGTCCGGGTCGAGATGCCCTCCAACCAACCGATCGTGCTGCTGCGTGAAGTGGGAGGCGACCGTTACCTTCCCATCTGGATCGGACCGGGCGAGGCGACGGCGATCGCCTTCGCCCAGCAGGGCATGGCTCCCGCGCGACCGCTGACCCACGACCTGTTCAAGGACGTGCTGGAGGCCGTCGGCCAGGAGCTCACCGAGGTGCGCATCACGGACCTGCGGGAGGGCGTCTTCTACGCGGAGCTGGTCTTCGCCAGCGGGGTCGAGGTGAGCGCGCGTCCGTCGGACGCCATAGCGCTGGCGTTGCGCACGGGAACACCGATCTACGGCAGTGACACGGTCCTCGATGACGCGGGGATCGCCATCCCGGACGAGCAGGAGGACGAGGTGGAGAAGTTCCGCGAGTTCCTCGACCAGATCTCGCCCGAGGACTTCGGCACCAGCAACCAGTAGTCGGCACATGCGCGGAACGGGGGCGTCCTGCACGAGGGCGCCCGTCCTGCTTCTCGGCAAATGCCAACGGCGAGTGAGAGCGTCCTACGGCTACTTCTCAGCGCATTCGGCTAGCCTTTCCCCGCGACGGGGTGCGGGAAACCACTCTCAGGGTGATTATCACTCGGCGTGCCGAGTGTGGCGATCGTTGACGCACCCCTGGTGACTGCCTACCGTCGACAAGGCAGGTCAAGGACGGAGGTCGGCGTGAGAAGCAGCGGCGACGGTACGGCTGGGGGTGCCCCCGGACTCGGTGTCGGGGGGAGCGGTCCGTACCCTTCCCCGGGCTCTCCAGCACGCTCGAGCAGGGGATACCCCCAGCAGAGCAGCGCGGCCGACCACGCTCCGCAGCGACCGGCGGCCGTGCCGAGCAGCGGAGGGGCGACGTCCATGGCGTCCGAGCAGATCGGCTATCGCGGTCCGACGGCCTGCGCGGCCGCCGGCATCACCTATCGGCAGTTGGACTACTGGGCCCGCACCGGGCTGGTGGAGCCGAGCGTGCGGCCCGCCCACGGGTCCGGCACGCAGCGGCTGTACAGCTTCCGGGACGTCGTCGTCCTGAAGATCGTCAAGCGTTTCCTCGACACCGGGGTGTCGCTCCAGAACATCCGCACCGCCGTGCAGCATCTGCGGGAGCGCGGATTCAGCGACCTGGAGCGCATGACGCTGATGAGCGACGGCGCCACCGTCTACGAGTGCACCTCGCCGGACGAGGTCCACGCGCTGCTCCAAGGCGGCCAGGGCATCTTCGGGATCGCTGTGGGCGTGGTGTGGCGGGACGTCGAGAGCGCGCTGTCGCAGTTGCACGGGGAGCGTGTCGACACGGGGGAGACGCTCGTCGGGCACAATCCGGCGGACGAACTGGCCCGTCGGCGCAACCGGGCGGTCTGACACCCTCCTGGGGCGCGAGGGGCGGCTGTACGACGTCATTGTCAGTGGCGTGGTGCAGCATCGGACATGTGAGAAACGCGCCCACGATCCTGCATCTCGACATGGATGCCTTCTTCGCCCAGGCGGAGCAGGCGTCCAAGCCGAGCCTGCGTGGGAAAGCCGTGGTCGTGGGCGGTCTCGGGCCCCGTGGAGTGGTCGCGACCGCCTCCTACGAGGCGCGGGTCTTCGGAGTGCACTCGGCGATGCCCATGGCCCAGGCGCGCCGGCGGGCTCCGAACGCCGCGTATCTGGTTCCGCGCTTCGCGTTCTACCGGTCGATCAGCGAGCAGGTCATGGGGCTGCTGCGGGGGCTGTCGCCGCTGGTGGAGCCGCTGAGCCTGGACGAGGCCTTCGTGGACCTGGATGCCGGGGGAGCGGCCTGGGACGGTGAGTCGGCGCGGCTGGCGGGGATCAGGCTGCGCGCGGACATACGGGCCGTCACCGGGCTCACGGGGTCGGTGGGCCTGGCCTCCTGCAAGATGCTGGCGAAGATCGCCTCGGAGCAGGCGAAGCCCGACGGGCTGGTGCTCATCGAACCGGGGACCGAGCGGGCCCTGCTCGGCCCGCTGTCGGTGCGGACCCTGCCGGGGGTCGGCCCGGCGACGGGGGACCATCTGCGCCGGGCCGGGATCACCACGATCGACGAGATCGCCGAGGCCGGTGAGGACGAGCTGGTGCGGCTGCTGGGCAAGGCACACGGGCACGCGCTGTACGCCATGGCGCTGGCCCGCGACGACCGGCCCGTGGTGGCGGAGCGGGAGGCCAAGTCGGTGTCGGTCGAGGACACGTACGACGTGGACATCCACGACCGGGTCCGGGTGGAGTTGGAGGTGCAGCGGCTCGCGGACCGCTGTGTGCGCAGGCTGCGGGGGGCCGGTCTGTCGGGGCGGACCATCGTGCTGAAGGTGCGGCGGTACGACTTCTCCACGCTCACCCGCTCCGAGACCCTGCGCGGGCCCACCGATGATCCGGCGGTGGTCCGGGAGGCGGCGGCCCGGTTGCTGGACTCGGTGGACACGACGGGCGGGGTGCGACTGCTCGGGGTGGGCGTCAGCGGGCTGGCGGACTTCACACAGGAGGATCTGTTCGCGCAGGCCGCCGAGGACCGGGCGGACGGGCCCGAGGAGGAACTCGCGGACGAGCCCGTCGGCGAGGCGCCGGTGCCGGTCGAGCGCCAGTGGCGCCCAGGACACGATGTGCGGCATGCCGAGCTCGGACACGGATGGGTGCAGGGCAGTGGGCTGGGCCGGGTCACCGTGCGGTTCGAGACGCCCGAGTCGGAGCCGGGGCGGGTGCGCACCTTCAGGACCGACGATCCGGGGCTGGAGCCGGCGGATCCGTTGCCGCTGGTGCGACGACGACCTGAGGACGACGGCGGGACGGCGGCGGGAGCGCCGCGTCCGGAGGCGAAGCCGTCGGGGCTGGAGTCCGGGAACTCCGCATGAGGCGGATCAGTTACACAGAGTGAAGCGGTTCGAAGTGTGGGGTGTGTCGGAGCGGTGGCGGCGTCCCGAGGGGGGACGCCGGTGACGGATGGGGAGCTGCATGAAGCTGCACGGAGGCCAGTTCGCGGACCCGGCCGGGGCGTCGCCGGAGCGCGAGGCGGAGATGCGCCGGGTGGTGGACCGGGTCACCCGGTGGGCCGGGAACCGGAGCGACGTGGTGGGGCTGCTGCTCGTCGGGTCCTTCGCGCGTGGGGCCGCGCGTCCCGACTCGGATGTGGACCTCGTGGTGTTGTCGACGGCGCCTGCCCGGTACGCGGAGGACGACGGGTGGGCGCGTGAGCTGGCCCTGGGGGAGGTGTCCCGGGTCCGGGAACGGGGGCCCGTCACCGAATGGCGGTATGTGACCGCCTCCGGTCTGGAGGTCGAGGTGGGCGTCGGTTACACCCACTGGGCGCGGACCGATCCGGTCGACGCCGGCACCCGAAGAGTCGTCACGGACGGCGCCCGGCCGTTGTACGACCCTGCCGGGATCCTCGGGGCGCTGATACAGGCCTGCGGCTGAGGGGCCGAGGGGGGTCAGCTGTCGTCCGTACCCGCCAGGCGGCCGAAGTCGCGGTCGGGGAGCGGGGGAGCGGCGCCCACGTCGAGGCCGTAGTGGTGGTAGAGCTGGAGCTCCTGTTCCGGGGAGAGGTGGCGACCCACACCGAAGTCGGGAGCGTCCTTGATCAGGGCCCGTTCGAAGGGGATGCGCAGGGTGCCCTCGACCAGTCGGCTGGGCTCCAGGGGGACGAAGGCGTCGCGGGAGAACAGACCGGTGCGTATGGCCGCCCACTCCGGAACTCCGGTGGCGTCGTCGAGGTAGACCTCGTCGACTGTGCCGATCTTGGTGCCGTTGCGGTCGAACGCCTTGCGGCCGATCAGGTTGCGCGGATCGATGTCGGTCTGCACGGGCCCTCCACTTGGTCGCAACTCATCCGTAAGCACTACAAAAGAGCACATTGGGACGAGCGGCCACTCGAGCGAGTCTCGTTGACCCCGCTGGTAGTCTGACAACGGCTGCTGACACCGCGCGGGAGAGTCCTCCGGACATCACCGGAGGCGCCGAAGGAGCAAATCCTCCCCGGAATCTCTCAGGCTCACGTACCGCACGGACGAGGTCACTCTGGAAAGCAGGGCGGGTGCCGACGGCGTCGACGGCTCCCGCTCTCACCGACGGTGAAAGCCGGGTGCCCTCGGGCGACCCGGTGAAGCTCTCAGGTTGAGATGACAGAGGGGGAGGCCGTCCGGGTACCCACCGTGGTGACCCTCGAAGGTCGTGTCAGACCAGGAGGCCTCCGTAATGACCGCCCACCGCATTCCGCTCTCAGAGCTCGAGCAAGGAATTCCCTTCGAACAGCGCCACATCGGGCCCGACCTCGAAGCGCGGGCCAAGATGCTCGCACAGGTCGGCTACGGCTCGCTCGACGAGCTCACCGCCGCGGCGGTCCCGGATGTGATCAAGAACGCCGACGCGCTGGATCTGCCGGGCGCGCGCACCGAGGCAGAGGTGCTGGCCGAGCTGCGCTCGCTGGCCGACCGCAACCAGGTCCTCGACTCGATGATCGGCCTCGGCTACTACGGGACGTTCACGCCGCCCGTCATCCTGCGCAACGTCATGGAGAACCCGGCCTGGTACACGGCCTACACGCCGTACCAGCCGGAGATCTCCCAGGGCCGGCTCGAGGCGCTGCTGAACTTCCAGACCGTGGTCGCCGACCTCACCGGGCTGCCGACCTCCGGCGCGTCGCTGCTCGACGAGGGCACGGCAGCCGCCGAGGCGATGGCGCTGTCCCGGCGCATGGGGAAGAACAAGAAGGGCCTCTTCCTCATCGACGCGGACGCGCTGCCGCAGACCATCGCCGTGATCGAGACCCGCGCCGAGCCGACGGGCGTGGAGGTCGTCGTCGCCGACCTGAGCGACGGGATCCCGGCGGAGATCGCGGCGCGGGAGATCAATGGCGTGCTCGTCCAGTACCCCGGCGCCTCCGGTGCCGTACGTGACCTCAAGGCGCTCGTCGAGCAGGCGCACGGTCTCGGCGCGCTCGTCACCGTCGCCGCGGATCTGCTCGCGCTGACGCTGCTGAAGTCGCCGGGCGAGCTGGGGGCGGACATCGCCGTCGGTACGACGCAGCGGTTCGGCGTGCCGATGGGCTTCGGCGGGCCGCACGCCGGTTACATGGCCGTCCGCGAGCAGTTCGCGCGCAGCCTGCCCGGGCGGCTGGTGGGTGTGTCGGTGGACGCCGACGGGCACAAGGCCTACCGGCTCGCGCTCCAGACGCGTGAGCAGCACATCCGGCGCGAGAAGGCCACCAGCAACATCTGCACGGCACAGGTGCTGCTGGCGGTGATGGCGGGGATGTACGCCGTCTACCACGGTCCCGACGGGCTGCGGGCGATCGCCCGGCGCACGCACCGGTACGCCTCCGTCCTCGCCGCCGGGCTCGAGGCCGGCGGGGTCGAGGTCGTGCACGGGGCGTACTTCGACACGCTGACCGTGCGGGTGCCGGCGAAGGCCGCCGAGGTCGTCGCCGCCGCGCGGGAGCTCGGGGTCAACCTGCACCTCGTCGACGCCGACCAGGTGTCGATCGCCTGCGACGAGACGACCGCCCGCGCGCAGGTGTCCGCCGTCTGGGCCGCCTTCGGGGTGGACGGCGACATCGAGTCGCTCGACGCGGCCACCGCCGACTCCCTGCCCGCCGGGCTGCTGCGGTCCGACGCGGTCCTGACGCATTCCGTCTTCCACCAGCACCGTTCCGAGACCGCGATGCTGCGCTACCTGCGCCGGCTCGCGGACCGGGACTACGCGCTGGACCGGGGCATGATCCCGCTGGGCTCCTGCACCATGAAGCTCAACGCGACCACCGAGATGGAGCCGGTCACCTGGCCGGAGTTCGGGCAGCTGCACCCCTTCGCGCCGGCCGAGCAGGCGGAGGGCTACCTGACGCTCATCCGCGAGCTGGAGGAGCGGCTCGCCGAGGTCACCGGGTACGACAAGGTGTCGCTCCAGCCGAACGCCGGGTCGCAGGGCGAGCTGGCCGGTCTGCTCGCCGTCCGCGGGTACCACCGGGGCAACGGGGACGAGCAGCGGACCGTGTGCCTCATCCCGTCCTCCGCGCACGGCACGAACGCGGCCAGTGCCGTGATGGCGGGCATGAAGGTCGTGGTCGTGAAGACCGCCGAGGACGGCGAGATCGACGTCGAGGACCTGCGGGCGAAGATCGAGCGGTACCGGGACGAGCTGTCGGTGCTGATGATCACCTACCCGTCGACGCACGGGGTGTTCGAGGAGCATGTCGCCGACATCTGCGCCCAGGTGCACGAGGCGGGCGGGCAGGTGTACGTCGACGGCGCCAACCTCAACGCGCTCGTCGGTGTCGCCAAGCCGGGGCACTTCGGCGGCGACGTCTCGCACCTGAACCTGCACAAGACGTTCTGCATCCCCCACGGCGGCGGTGGCCCGGGCGTCGGACCCGTGGCCGTACGGTCGCACCTGGCGCCGTATCTGCCGAACCACCCGCTCCAGCCCGCGGCAGGGCCGGACACCGGGGTGGGGCCGATCTCCGCGGCTCCCTGGGGTTCCGCCGGGATACTGCCGATCTCGTGGGCGTATGTGCGGCTCATGGGCGGCGAGGGGCTCAAGCGGGCCACGCAGGTGGCCGTGCTGAGCGCCAACTACATCGCCAAGCGGCTGGAGCCGCACTACCCGGTGCTCTACAACGGGCCGGGCGGGCTGGTCGCGCACGAGTGCATCATCGACCTGCGGCCGCTGACCAAGGCGACCGGCGTGAGCGTCGACGATGTCGCCAAGCGGCTCATCGACTACGGGTTCCACGCGCCGACGATGTCGTTCCCGGTGGCCGGGACGCTGATGATCGAGCCGACCGAGTCCGAGGACCTGATCGAGATCGACCGTTTCTGTGAGGCGATGATCGCCATCCGTGCGGAGATCGAGAAGGTCGGGGCCGGCGAGTGGCCGGCCGAGGACAACCCGCTGCACGGTGCCCCGCACACCGCGGCCGCGCTGGGCGGGAAGTGGGAGCACGCGTACACGCGTGAGGAGGCCGTCTTCCCAGCCGGTGTGTCGGCCGCCGACAAGTACTGGCCGCCGGTGCGCCGGATCGACCAGGCCTTCGGCGACCGGAACCTGGTCTGCTCGTGCCCGCCGCTGGACGCGTACGAGGACTGAGCCGGTGCGTGAGGGCCCCTGTCCGTTCCGGGCGGGGGCCCTCACGCGTGTCAAGCCGTCGCCAGGGACACCTCGGTCGCCTTGATCAGCGCGATGACGTCGGAGCCGACGAAGAGGCCCAGGTCGGTGGCCGCTTCCTTGGTGATCACCGCGGTGAGTTCGCCCCCGTCCATGGAGACCTTCACCGAGGCCATGACCCCGCCCGTCACGAGGCCGGTGATCGTGCCGGTGAGCTGGTTGCGGATCGAGAGACCGTCGACCCGGCCGGTGGCCAGGGAGACCTCCGTGGACTTCACCAGGGCGCGGACGGCGGTGCCGGCGGCGAGGGCGAGTTGGTCCACGGCCTCCAGCGTGATGGCCGCCGTGAGGTCCTGGCCGCCGTCCAGATGGATCTTGACGGTGGCCATCACCTCGCCGGGACGGACGGCGGTGACGGTGCCGGGGAGTTGGTTGCGGATGCTCAGGCTCATGAGCGTCAACGGTAGGCCGCGGGTCGCCTTATGCGGGTTATGTGCGGGTCTGCGTCGCCCTGGCGGCGTCGGGCCGGATCGCTTCGGATCGCTTTGGATCGCTAGGGTGGCGTCGGGACGCCGGCCGGGGGCGGTCAGCCGGTGTGGACGCGGGGGCGGCGGTCGCGGTCCGGTTCGGCCTCGCGCAGGACCTCCCGGGTGACCGGAGCGACCTCGCCCTGGCCGAACAGGAAGAAGCGCAGGAAGTTGGCGAAGGGGTTGCCCTCGGTCCACTCGAAGTAGATGTGCGGGATGCAGCCGGTGGAGTCCCGGGTGTGCAGCAGCAGCGCGGCCAGGGCGTTGGAGATGGAGGAGGACTCCAGGGTCAGGACGCGGTAGCGGCCGTGCAGCACCTCGCCGCGTACGGTCAGGCCCGACTCGAACTCGGAGGGGTCGACGACGGTGACCTCGACGAAGACGAAATCCCCGCCGGGGATGTCGTTGTCCTGCCGGATCTGTTCGATCTTGTCGCGGTACTCGGCCTTGTCGCGCTGGTCGGGCTCGTTGGCGATGAACCGTATCTTGCGGCTGGCCATGTCCCGGACGAAACGTTCCGCCATCGAGTCCAGCGTCACGCTGGTCACCCGTAGCTCGAAGGCTCGGGCCAGCCGGGACAGCAGCGAGACCAGGATGATGCCCGCGATGAAGCAGGCGCCGATCTTCACGCCGTCGGGGCGCTCGATGACGTTCACGACGGTCACATAGAGCAGGACCGCCGAGATCATGGCGAAGCCGACCGTCCAGCCCCGCTGCCGGGCGCGGCGGGCGGCGATGGTCACCGCGATCGCCGCCGAGGACATCAGGACCAGGACGCCGGTGGCGTAGGCGCCGCCCTGGGCGTCGACGTCGGCGTCGAAGATCCAGGTGACCAGGAAGGCGACGAGGGTGAAGACGATGACCATGGGGCGGACGGCGCGGGCCCAGTGCGGGGCCATGCCGTAGCGGGGGAGGTAGCGGGGCATCAGGTTGAGCAGCCCGGCCATGGCGGAGGCGCCGGCGAACCACAGGATGGCGATCGTCGACCCGTCGTACACCGTGCCGAAGGCGTTGCCCAGGTACTCGTGGGCGAGGTACGCGAGAGCGCGCCCGTTGGCCTGGCCGCCGGACTCGAACTCCTGCTCCGGGATCAGCACCGTGGTGATGAAGCTGGTGGCGATCAGGAAGACGCTCATGATCAGGGCGGCCGTCGTCAGCAGCTTCTTCGTGTCCCGGATGCGGCCCCTGGGGTGCTCCGCGGTGTCGTCCGGGTCTCCCTGGACGTGCGGCATGACCGCGACGCCGGTCTCGAAGCCGGACAGGCCCAGCGCGAGCTTGGGGAAGACCAGCAGGGAGACGCCGATCATCACGAACACATTGCCGTGTTCGGCGGTCAGCGCGTCGGCCCAGTCGGTGACCACATGGCCCTCGGTGACCACATGCCACAGACCGACGGCCACGACGACGACGTTCAGGCCGAGATAGACGACGACCAGCGCGACCGCGACGCCGATGGCCTCCAGGAAGCCCTTGAGGAACACGGCGCCGAGCAGGGCGACGAGGACGAGCGTGATCACCAGCTGCCGGTCGTGCAGGGCGCTGGTGAGGTGCGGGTTCTCGACCAGATGGGTCGAGGCGTCCGCCGCGGACAGCGTGATCGTGATCAGGAAGTCGGTGGCGGCGAATCCGAGCAGGGTCAGGACGAACAGCTTGCCCTTCCAGAAGGACAGCAGCCGTTCCAGCATCGCGATCGAGCCCTCGCCGTGCGGACTCTCCTCGGCGACGCGCCGGTAGACCGGCAGGGCGCCCGCCAGGGTGACGATCACCAGCACGATCGTCGCCACCGGCGAGAGCAGGCCGGCCGCGAGGGCGGCGATACCCGGCTGGTAGCCGAGGGTCGAGAAGTAGTCGACGCCGGTCAGGCACATGACCCGGTACCAGCGTTGCCCCTTGTGCTCGGGCGCGGTCTCGGTGTCCGGGGCCGCCTGGTGAGCGTGGCCCTTGCCCATGTCGGACAGACCCTCCAGCATCCAGGCGCGCAGGCGACCGGGAGGAGGGTGCTCGGTGGTGGCCATCGGGCGCTCCTGAGGTGCGGATCGGCGTGTGGTTTCGGCCATCACGCGGACGGCGGAATCAGCGTAAGCGGAGAGTGACGCCTGGGCCCTTGGATCATGGGCGGCACGGCGTCAAGCTTCCGTTAAGACTGGTCGCGGGGCGGACACGCAGCGTGACGCACCGCCTGGTTTGTTTCCGGCCGTAGGGGCATTACCCCCGCCCGCTTCGTAATGTTCGCCGACTGATCCGAATGTTTCGATGCTTTCCGGCGCCTCGCTGAGCCTTCTCTCGTGAAAAGACCCCCGGATTCCCTGTGTTCAAGGGGTTGCCACCCGTCCGAGGGTGTCTCTAGGGTGCGGCAGCAGCGAAGCTTTCTGGATCTGGTTCGAAACTTTCGATCTATCAAGGAGCGCATGATGGGCGACCCGGCACTCTCCCGCCGCGGCTTTCTGGCGGCCTCCGCCGCGGCCGGTCTGAGCATGACGGCACTGAGCGCCTGCGGCGGCGACTCGGACGGAGGGTCGTCGGGGACGACCACCATCGAGTGGTGGAACATCTCCACCACCCAGCCGGCCAAGGACGTCTGGGCCGCTCTCGCCAAGCAGTTCGAGGCCCAGAACCCCAAGGTGAAGATCAAGATCGTGCAGTTGGAGAACGACGCCTACAAGTCGAAGATGACGGCGCTGACCGCGTCGGGGAAGCTGCCCGACATCTTCCACACCTGGGGCGGCGGTGTCCTGAAACAGCAGGTCGACGCCGGGCTCGTCGAGGACCTCACGGAGCGGACGAAGGGGTGGGGCGACGGACTGCTGTCGGTCGCCCGTGCGCCCTACCTGCTCGACGAGAAGGCGTACGGCATCCCGTTCGACATCGGCATGATCGGTTTCTGGTACAACAAGGCGCTCTTCGAGCAGGCCGGAATCAGCGCTCCACCGACCACCTGGAGCGCCTTCCTCGACGCGGTGCGCAAGCTGAAGGCCGCCGGTATCACGCCCCTCGCGCTCGCGGGCAAGGAGAAGTGGCCGGGTATGTACTTCTGGGCCTATCTCGCGATGCGCACCGCCGGGGTCGACGCCCTGACGAAGGCCGGGGACGACAAGGACTTCACCGGGGACGGGTTCGTCCAGGCCGGACAGCACCTCCAGGACCTCGTCGACCTCAAGCCGTTCCAGAAGGGCTTCCTCGGCGCCGCCTACTCCAGCCCCACCGGCCAGGCCGCCGCCGTCGGCAACGGCAAGGCGGCGATGGAACTCATGGGTCAGTGGGCGCCGTCGGTGGAGGCCGACGCGGGCAAGGGCCTCGGGGTGAAGCTCGGCTTCTTCCCGTTCCCGGCGGTCGACGGGGGCAAGGGTGTGATCACCGAGGTGTTCGGCGGAGGCGGCGGGCACGCTCTGCGCAAGGACGCCCCGCAGGCGGCCGTCGACTTCCTGAAGTTCTTCGCCTCCGCCGCCACGGACACCGAACTGGTCAAGAAGACCGGGGTGCTGCCCGTCCTGCCGGCCGCGGAGAGCGCCATCACCGACCCCAACATCAAGGCCGTACAGGCCCAGTTGAAGGCCGCCACCGGCTTCCAGCTCTACCTCGACCAGGCCTACGCGCCGGCCCTCGGCCAGGAGGTCAACGACAGCGTCGCCGCCCTCATAGCCGGGTCCAAGTCGCCTCAGCAGGTCACCGAGTCGATCACCAAGGTCGCGAAGGAAGAGCAGTAGCAGGCGATGACCTCCACCTTCCTTCCGGACAAGCGCAGCGGCCCGGACGTCGGCCCGCCGCCCCCTTCTCCCGGCTCGGGCCGGAGCCGGACGCGGCGGCGGGCGCGGCACTGGCTCACCGCCGTCGGCTTCCAGGTGCCGGCGCTGGTGCTCTTCGGCACGCTCGTGCTGCTGCCGATGCTGTTCGCGCTGTACGCCTCGTTCTTCCGCTGGGGCGGCTTCGGCATGCCCGACGACTACATCGGCGGCGACAACTTCACCCGGCTCTTCCAGGACCCGGTGTTCCTGGGCGACCTGTGGCGCTGTCTGCTCCTGGTCGGGCTCTCGCTCGTCCTGCAGCTGCCGTTCGCGCTCGCCCTCGCCGTCGCGCTCAACCAGAAGATCCGCGGCCGGGCCGTGTACCGGATGCTGTTCTTCGCGCCGTACATCCTCTCCGAGGCGATCACCGGCGTGCTGTTCAGCATGATCTTCGCCCCGGACGACGGTCTCGCCGACCACGTCCTGGGGGCGGTCGGCCTGGACGGGGCGGGCGGCCAGTGGTTCGCCGACCCCTCCACCGTCATGGCCACCCTCTTCCTGGTCATGACGTGGAAGTACTTCGGCTTCCACATGATGCTCTACCTCGCCGGACTCCAGTCCATCCCGGCCGAGTTGACGGAGGCCGCCCTGATCGACGGAGCGGGTCCCTGGCAGCGCTTCCGCAACGTCACCCTGCCGCTGCTCGCGCCGACCCTGCGGATCAGCGTCTTCCTGTCGGTCATCGGCTCGATCCAGCTCTTCGACCTGGTGTGGGTGGTCACCGCGGGTGGCCCCGACCACCACTCCGAGACGATGGCCGTGACCATGTTCCAGTACGGCTTCAAGCGCTACCAGGTCGGCTACGCCAGCGCGATCAGCGTGGCCATGTTCGGCATCAGTCTCGTCTTCGCCCTCGCCTACCAGCGGTTCGTGCTCCGCCGGGACCTTCAGGGCGCCACCACGACCATGCGAGGAGGCGGCGCGTGAAAACCCGTGAGACCGGCCGGAGCACCCGCCGGACCGGCCGGACACTTCCCCTGCACCTCGTCCTCGGGCTCGTCGGCGCGGTGATGGCCGTACCGCTCGGCTACGCCGTGCTGTCCGGCTTCAAGTCCACCGACCAGCTCTCCCGCAACCCCATCGGCCTGCCCGATCCCTGGGTCACGTCCAACTACACGGACATCCTCGGCTCCGGCTCCTTCTGGCAGCTCGTCGGCAGCAGCACGCTCATCGCGGCCGGTACGACCGTGGTGGTCGTCGCGGTCTCCGCGCTGGCCGCCTTCTCCTTCGCCCGGTTCGCGTTCCGCGGCCGGGAGATGCTGTTCACCCTGTTCACGATGGGGCTGATGTTCCCCTTCGCGGTGGCGGCACTGCCCCTGTTCCTGCTGCTGCGCTCGATCGGACTGCTGGACAACCCGCTCGGCGTGATCCTGCCGCAGGCCGCCTTCGGGCTGCCGATGACCATCGTCGTCCTGCGCGGGTTCTTCCGGCAGATCCCCGCCGAGCTGGAGGAGGCGGCCACCCTCGACGGCTGCGGACCCCTCGGCTTCTTCTGGCGGGTCCTGCTGCCCATGGCAAGGCCCGCCCTCGGCACGGTCTCGGTGCTCGCCGTCGTCGGCAGCTGGAACAACTTCCTGCTGCCGCTGCTGGTATTCAACGAACCCACCTGGTGGACCATCCCGATCGGCGTCCAGCAGTTCCAGGGCCAGTACTCCGCGGAGTACGCGCGCGTCTTCGCCTATCTCGTCCTCGCCATGGTGCCCGCCCTGGCGTTCTACTCCGTCGCCGAGCGCCAGCTCGTCGGCGGCCTCACCGCCGGCGCCACCAAGGGATGACGCGCGCCCGCGGACCCGTACGGCTCACCCCTACCGTGAGGAGTCGCACCATGCCCAGCACCGCCGCCCGCACCCGGCTCAGACTCGCCGGCGCCCTCGCAGCCGTCCTGGTCGCCTCCGGTGTCGCCACCGGACCGGCCGCCCAGGCGCACGAGGGCCCGGCGCACGGAAAGCCGCGTACGACCCTCGCCGACCTCGCGCAGCGCCACGGCCGCTACTTCGGCAGCGCCACCGACAACCCCGAACTCACCGACACCGCCTATACGAAGATCCTGGGCGAGGAGTTCGACATGATCACCCCGGGCAACGGCATGAAGTGGTACGCCACCGAGCCGCAGCAGGGCGTCTTCGACTGGACGGCCGGCGACGAGATCGTCGACCTCGCGCGCGACCACCACCAGAAGGTCCGCGCCCACACCCTCGTCTGGCACAGCCAGCTGCCCGGCTGGCTGACCGGCAGGGAGTGGACGGCGGACGAGCTGCGGGCCGTCCTGAAGAACCACATCCAGACCGAGGTGCGCCACTACCGGGGCAAGGTCTACGCCTGGGACGTCGTCAACGAGGCGTTCAACGAGGACGGCACCTACCGCGAGACGGTCTTCTACAAGACGCTCGGCCCGGGTTACATCGCCGACGCCCTGCGGTGGGCCCACCAGGCCGACCCGAAGGCGAAGCTCTACCTCAACGACTACAACATCGAGGCCGTCGGCCCGAAGAGCGACGCCTACTACGCCCTCGCCAAGGAGCTGAAGGCCCAGCGCGTGCCGCTCGACGGCATCGGCCTCCAGGCGCACCTCGCCCTCCAGTACGGCTATCCGACGAGCCTGGAGGACAACCTCCGCCGCTTCTCCCGGCTCGGCCTGGACACCGCGCTCACCGAGGTCGACGTCCGGATGCTGCTGCCCGCGACCGACGAGAAGCTGGCCCAACAGGCCGACTGGTACCGGGACATGACCGAGGCGTGCCTCGCGGTGCGGAGGTGCGTGGGCATCACCGTCTGGGACTACACCGACAAGTACTCGTGGATTCCGGCGTTCTTCCCCGGCGAGGGCGCGGCGCTGCCCTGGGACGAGCAGCTCGCGCCGAAGCCGGCCTACCGGGCGATCCGGGAGGCGCTCAGCTAGGGCCTGTCCGGCCGGACAGACCCTGGGCGGAGCGGGGCGGCGCGGTGCTCGAACGGACCACCAGCTCGGTGCCCAGTTCCACCCGCGGCGAGTCGGGGCGCTCGCCGCGGGCCAGGCTCAGGACGGTGCGGGCGGCCAGTTTGCCCATGTCGGCGAGCGGCTGGCGGACGGTGGTCAACGGCGGTGCGGACCAGCGGACTTCCGGAAGGTCGTCGAAACCGACCACGCTCATGTCCTCCGGGGCCCGCAGTCCGCGCCGGCGCAGCGCCTCGATCGCGCCGAGCGCCATCTGGTCGCTGGCCGCGAACACGGCGGTCGGCGGTTCGGGCAGACCGAGCAGGGCGGTGCAACCGGTGAAGCCCGACTCGGGGCGGAAGTCGCCGGGGACGACGAGGGTCTCGTCCACGGCGAGACCGGCCGCCTCCAGAGCGGCCCGGTAGCCGTCGTAGCGGGCGCGGGAGCACAGCAGCCGGGGCGGGCCGGCGATCAGGCCGATCCTCCGGTGGCCCAGCGACAGCAGATGCTCGGTGGCCACCAGGCCGCCCGCCCAGTTGGCGGCGCCGATGGTCGGGGTGTCGACGGCGGGGGAGCCCATCGGATCGACGACGACCAGCGGGACGCCCAGGATGCGCAACTGCTCGTGCAGCGTGGGCTCGAGGGCCGAGGTGACGAGGATGACGCCGTCGGAGGCGCGGGCGCGCAGGTTGCGCATCCACTCGCGGGCGTCGCCCGAGCGGCCGTGGATCGCCGACACCACGGTGCCCACCCCGGCCGCGTGGGCGACCTCCTCGACCCCCCGGATGATCTCCACCGCCCAGGGGCTGTCGAGGTCGTTGAAGACCAGGTCGAGCAGTGCGGCCCGGGTGCGGGCGGCGGCGGGGCGCTTGCGGTAGCCGTGCACCCGCAGCAGGTCCTCGACCCGGGCCCTGGTACCCGGCGAGACGTCCGAGCGGCCGTTGACGACCCGGGACACGGTCGGCACCGAGACGCCGGCCCGGCGGGCGATCTCCGTGATCGTGATTCTGCCCCGGGACACGGGCATGGTGTCGTCCGCTGTCACTTCCCCACCTCCGTCGCGTGGTTCCGGACGTGGCGCCGAAACTTCCAGAATTCTTCCGGAACATGCGCTCTCGTGGGAAGGGATACCCGGGTACGCGCCACGCCGAGACGGGGCGACTACGGGGAGTGAGCTGCTGTGAACGTGCGTCGGGGCCGGTTCGCGGTGGTCTCCGCGGGCCGGCCCCTCATGTCTGCGGACGGCGGTCCCGCGCCGTCCGGCTGATGCTCAGGCGGCGGTCACGACCCGGTGAGGGGCGATGACCCGGCCGTCCGGCAGGAGCTCACCGGTGTCCTCGAAGAGCAGGACGCCGTTGCACAGCAGGCTCCAGCCCTGCTCCGGGTGGTGCGCCGTGAGGCGCGCGGATTCCCGGTCGGCTGAGGTCGCTGTCGGGCACGGTGGCTGGTGCTGGCACATGGATGGGAACTTCCGCTCTGGCGTGAGGTCTGAGATGGCTGTGGTGTCTGTTCCGCGGCGTGAAACGTCGTTCATGGCCGCCCCCCGTTGTGATAAGTCCGTCGGAACCCAGTGTTGCCCCACGGAGGTCGTTCCGCAGGGATTTCGCGGCACCGCTTCTCACAGGTTCATGACGCATCACCCGCGCGGGGCGGTTCATCCCAACCGCACTGTCACTTCGGGTGGTTCCCGGTGGCCGAATGGGGCTAGTCCGGACGGCGCCCGGGAGGTTCTCGGGTCCACGGACGCGCCGTACCCCGCCACCGGGGCCGCGGTGACGGGGTACGGGGTGCGGGGTCGGCCGGTCGAGGGGCCGAACGGTCAGGCCGGCGAACCGAGCAGGGGCGGGGTCGCGGGGGTGACACGGAGAGTGAGCAGCGGAAGCAGATCGGCTACCCGGTGCGCGCGGTGTGCGGCGATCCCGGGCGGTGCCGGGGCCAACGGCACCAGGAGGTCGGTCGGGGCGGGATGCCCCGTGGTGCCGTCCGACGAACTGTCCCCGTGCAGCCAGAGGGTGAGCATGTAGAGCCCGGGCACCGACAGCAGCCGCGCCTGGAACGGCTGGGCGGTCGACTCGGCCTGGCGCAGGGCGCGTTCGGTGGAGGCGATGTAGGGGCCTTCGAAGAAGTGCGAGAACGCCCAGCCGTCCGGGGTGAGCCGGGTCTCGGCCGCGGCCACGGCGCGGTCGCCGCAGCGGATCAGGAAGCGCCAGCCGGCCAGCCGGGTCGCGGCCACGCCTTCGGGGGCGATCCGGTCCAGGACGTGCAGGGGCAGCGGGAGTTCGGGAGTGACATCGCCCTGAGCGGTGCGCAGGGCGGGCGTACGAGCCTCGCGGACCGCGGTGGGGGAACCGAGTGCCATGAGGACGGAGCGAAGGGCGGGCGCGGGGGCCGGGGGGACATGCAAAGGCATGGTGGGTCGCCTCTCATTCGACAGGCACGGTGGCGCGAGGGCGTGGGCGGACGGCGCTGTCAGCTGGCTCTCGAACAGGTCGGAGAGGCGGGGGCCGGAGTCTGGGGGTGCGGGGGTGCGCGAGCGGCCTGCCGTCACCTCGACGACAGGCTCCTTCGACTGTGGGCGCCAACCTTCTCTGCCTTGTCCGCGAAGTTTATACGACATGTGTTCAGACTGTGTTTCGTCTAGTCGATCCCGGGACACTCGGCAAGGGTTCATTCGGTCGGCGATAGGGGTGAATCATCCCGATTCAGAGCGGGGCGCGCGGCGATGACCTCGGCTTATGTGCGTGACGCGGTCGGCGTATTTCCGTCGGCGTTTTTCACGAGTTCCATATTTCGTGAAAGGGCCTTCGGCCGCATGCCCCGTGAATGTGCCAGCGGTCACCGCCGCTGGCTTTCGGTCAGCGTAGCGGGTGCCGGGCCGCGTGGGGGACGTTATCGATCGGCCCGGCTGGGCATCATCCCACCTGACCGGGATCATCCGGCGGCCGGGATCGCCGGTCCGCCCACGCGAGGAGGGACGCTTCGATGGGGGAAAAGGTCGTGGCAGGCGCGTTCGACCTGTCCGATCGTCAGCACTACCGGGACAAGCTCCGGCGGTGTCTGACGGGGCTCGAGCGGCTCCTGGCCCAGAAGCGCTTCGACCGCCCCAAGAACCTCATGGGGCTCGAGATCGAACTGAATCTCGCGGGTGCCGACGGCCAGCCGAGAATGCTGAATGGGCAAGTACTGGAGAGGATCGCGAGCCGAGATTTCCAAACAGAACTCGCCATGTTCAATCTGGAAGTGAACATAGCCCCACATCGATTGGGGGGCCGGGTATTCGACCGGCTCGCGGAAGAACTCCGTACGTCACTGGCATATGCCCACCGAAAGGCGGGCGAGGTCGACGCCGGTATCGTGATGATCGGTATTCTGCCCACGCTCGACCGGGACGACCTGGTCTCGTCGAACCTTTCCGAGGTAGACCGCTACACCCTCCTCAACGACCAGATCGTGGCCGCCAGGGGAGAGGAGTTCGCCCTGGAGATCGACGGGGTCGAGCGGCTGTCGTGCACCTCGAAGTCGATCGTGCCCGAGGCGGCCTGCACCTCCGTGCAACTGCACCTCCAGGTCACGCCGGGCCGCTTCGCCGCGGTGTGGAACGCCGCGCAGGCGGTCACCGCCGCGCAGATCGCCGTCGGCGCCAACTCGCCCTTCCTGTTCGGTCACGAGCTGTGGCGGGAGTCGCGGCCCCCGCTGTTCCAGCAGGCCACCGACACCCGGCCACCGGAACTGCAGGCGCAGGGCGTACGGCCGCGGACGTGGTTCGGGGAGCGGTGGGTCGGTTCGGCGTACGAGCTGTTCGAGGAGAACCTGCGGTTCTTCCCGCCGCTGCTGCCGATCTGCGACGACGAGGACCCGTTGGAGGTCCTGGACGCGGGCGGGGTGCCCTCGCTCGCCGAACTCGTCCTGCACAACGGTACGGTCTACCGCTGGAACCGGCCCGTCTACGGCATCGCCGACGGCGTTCCGCACCTGCGGGTGGAGAACCGTGTCCTGCCCGCCGGGCCGACCGTGACCGACGTGGTCGCCAACGCGGCCTTCTACTACGGCGTGGTCCGGGCCCTGGCCGAGGAGTCCCGGCCGGTGTGGTCCCGGCTGCCGTTCGAGGTGGCCGAGGCCAACTTCGACGCGGCCTGCCGGTACGGGATCGAGGCGCGGCTCCAGTGGCCGCGGCGCGGGCGGCTGGGCGGTCTGGCCGAGGTGGACGCGGTGAGTCTCGTACGGGACGAGCTGCTGCCGCTGGCGGAGGCGGGGCTGGACGGGTGGGGCGTGGAGCCGGCCGACCGTGACTTCTATCTGGGGGTCATCGAGGAGCGGTGCCGACGGCGGACCAACGGGGCGAGCTGGCAGGTGGCGACGTTCCACCGGGCGGTGGAGGCGGGGTTGTCGCGGGACGCGGCGCTGGCGGCGACCACGCGGCGGTACGCGGAGCTGATGCATCTGGGGGAGCCGGTGCATACGTGGCCCGTGGGGTTGCCGGAGCCTGCGTCCTTGGGGTGAGGCGGGGTGGGGCCCCGGGCCCGAGGAGGCCCGGGGGCTCGGGGGCCCAAGGGCGCGGGGAGGCTCGGGGCTCTCGGTGGTTCGTCGGCTGCGGGGCGGTGGGGGCTGGTCGCGCAGTTCCCCGCGCCCGTGGGTGGGGTCAGCAGGGGTCCCGGTCCCGGTCCCGGTCCCGGTCCGGGTCCGGGTCCGGGGCGGTTTACGCGCCGACCCGTGGGGCCGGGGTGACCGGGGTCGCCTTGCGGTCGGCGGTGATCCGCTGGACCCACAGGTCCGAGTCGGCCATCCACACCTGCGCGTCCGGGTCCCTGCCGCCGCCGGCGTCTCGGCGACCTTGGACGACTCGCGTGCCGTGACGCCGACCGCGAGGCACTGTCCGTCGGAGGTGAGCCCGCTGTCCTCGGCCTGCTCGGCCGCGACCGAGAGCGCCGGGGTCACGTCCGGGGAGGCGGCCACGGTCAGCCGCACGGGGTGTTCGCGGCAGGGCGAGCCGAAGGAGAGTAACCCGCTGCGCACGGCGGCCGCGGCACACCCGGCGACCGTGAGCACGAGGGCGGTCGCGAGGGCCACGGTGCGGCGGCGGAGCCGCGGACGGGGGTCGCTGCCGCCCGCCCCGTACTGATCGGGCAAGCTGTGACGTCCCATGACGGTGGCGCCCCTCCCTGCCGGCCCCCGTGGCGGATTTCCGCCGCTCGGCCTGCGAAGGGGAGGTACACCCCGTACGGCGCCCGTCCCCCGACGGCCTGTCACGCACGATCTTCGTCACTTCTTTCGAGACCCTGGCGAGGCAGGGGTGGGGATGCGGCGGGAACGCAACCGGAGGCACGTGTGCAGGTGGAGGCAGGGTAGGTGGCTGATTCTTTTCCGCGGGAGCAGCTCTCGCGGCGGATTTTCCGCAATGAGACACTGCTCGTTCTGGGGGTTTCGCTCGGTGCGAGCGGTGTGTCGGCCCTGATCAGTTTTGTCGGATCGGTCACCGAGCCGGGCGGTCTGAAGGACCAGGCGGCGACCCTCAACGCCTCGGCCGCGCCCGGTCGTCCATGGCTCGATCTCGCCTGGCAGCTGTTCTGGATCGCCAAGGCGCTCGTCCCGGTGGCCCTGGTCGCGCACTTCCTGCTGCGCGAGGGACAGGGGCTGAGGACCCTGGGCTTCGACCGCACCCGGCCTTGGCCGGACCTCGGTCGCGGGGCGGCGATCGCGGCGGTGATCGGCAGCACGGGCATCGCCTTCTACCTGGCGGCGCGCGGCCTCGGCTTCAACCTCACGGTGGTGCCGGAGGCGCTGCCGGACGTGTGGTGGAAGTACCCGGTGCTGATCTTGTCCGCGCTGCAGAACGCGATCCTCGAAGAGGTCGTCGTCGTCGGCTATCTGCTGCGCCGGCTGGGGCAGTTGGGCTGGACTCCGGGCACCGCGCTCGTGGCCAGCGCCGTGCTGCGCGGCTCCTACCACCTCTACCAGGGCATCGGCGGCTTCCTCGGCAACATGGCGATGGGCGTGGTGTTCGTCTACCTCTACCGGCGCTGGGGCCGGGTGGGCCCCCTGGTGGTGGCCCACTCCCTGCTCGACATCGGAGCCTTCGTGGGATACGCGCTGCTGGCGGGGAAGGTGGGGTGGCTGCCGACGGCGTGAGCCGGCCCGGACGTCCCCGCCGGACAGCACTCAGGCGAGCAGTTCGCCCTCGATGACCGTGACCGCTCGGCCGCTCAGCAGGGTGCGCTCGCCGCACAGTTCGGTGCGGACCCGGCCGGCCCGGGGCGAGGCCTGGAGGCCGATCAGGGCGGTGCGGCCGAGCCGCTCGGCCCAGTAGGGCGCCAGGGCGGTGTGGGCGCTGCCGGTCACCGGGTCCTCGTCGATGCCGATGTTCGGGAAGAAGCAGCGGGAGACGAAGTCGTATCCGAGGTCCGCGTTCTCGGCGCGGGCGGTCGCGATGATGCCGCGGCGTGAGTGAGCGGCCAGGGCCTTGTGGTCGGGCCGCAGGGCGTGCACGGTCTTCTCGTCGGCCAGCTCGATCAGCAGGTCGCCGACGTGCGGTCCGGTGTCGACACAGGCGAGCGGCTCGGCGCCCAGGGCGTCGGCGACGCCGGCCGGGATCTCGACCCCGGTCAGCGGGGCGGTCGGGAAGTCCAGGGTGATCGAGCCGTCCTCGGCCGGCGTCGCGACGAGGACACCGCTGCGGGTGGCGAAGCGCACCGGGCCCTCGTGGGCGCCCGTGGTGTGCAGGACATGGGCCGTGGCGAGCGTGGCGTGGCCGCACATGTCGACCTCGGCGACGGGCGTGAACCAGCGCAGGGCCCAGTCCGCCTCGCCGCCCTCGGGGAGCGGGTGGGCGAACGCCGTCTCGGCGTGGTTGACCTCCAGAGCCACGTTCTGGAGCCGGTTGTCGTCCGGGAAGGCGTCCAGGAGCAGGACCCCGGCCGGGTTGCCGGTGAAGGGGCGGTCGGTGAAGGCGTCGACGATTCGAATGCGCATGCCGGTGACGGTAGGCGGTGGGCGCAGCCGTCGGCCAAGGCCAATCCGCGAGTCCTGGCCCGGGTTTCCCCGGGCTTCGTCGCGAACACGCCGTGGCCGGGTGGGCGCCGGGCTTCGCCGCGCGCACGCCGTGGGCCGGTTCGTGGCCGGGTTCCGCTGCCCCGGCGCCGGCACGTCGAGCCGTCTCGTGCGGGAGCCTCGCAGGGCACCCGGGGCGAAACCCTGGGATCCTGGGGGTGAGGAACGCGACCCATGATCTGACGACCACGGGCGGTGAGCGCCATGGCTGGGCTCGAGGAGAGCGGAACCGATCCGGAGGCGTCGTACGCCGATCCGCAGGGCGATCCGTTTCTACGCACTCGGTTCGCCATACCGGCCCGGCCGGTGACGTTCCTGCGGCGCGAGCGGCTGGTCAGGCATCTCGACGAGGCGCTGCGCACCCCGCTGACGATGGTCAACGGCGCCGCGGGCGCGGGCAAGACGCTGCTGGTCGCCGACTGGGCCGAGGCCCGTGACCGGCCCGTCGCCTGGCTCACCGCGGACGCGGCGGAGCAGGGCCCCGGCATGCTCTGGGCCTACCTGCTCCATGCCCTGCGCGCCTCCGGGACGCAGCTGCCCGCCGAGATCGGCTGCCCCGCGGACGCGAGCCGCGTGCCCCCCAACCTGCTGGCGCGGCTCGCCGCCGAGCTGAGCACCCGGGACCGGCCCGTGATCGTGGTGCTCGACGAGTTCGACCGGGTGATCGATCCGGAGATCGCGGACCAGCTGGAGTTCGTTCTGCACCACGCCGGGGACGGCCTGCGCCTGATCCTCGTCACCCGGACCGAGCCGCTGCTGCCGCTGCACCGCTACCGGGCGGCCGGCGACCTGACCGAGATCCGGGGCGCGGAGCTGGCGTTCACCGCCGAGGAGGCGGCCGAGCTCCTCGGCCTGCACGGACTGCGGCTTCCGGCACACGCGACCCACGGTCTGGTGGAGCGCACCCGGGGCTGGGCCGCCGGACTGCGGCTGTGCGCCCTCGCCGCGCGGGAGAACCCGGATCCGGAGCTCTATCTGAAGGAGTTCGAGGCCGACCGCACCACGGTCGCCGACTTCCTGCTCGCGGAGGTGCTCAGACGGCAGCCGCCCGAGACGCAGGACCTCCTGCTGCGGGTCAGCGTCCTCGACCGGTTCCGCCCCGAGCTGGTGAACGCGCTGACGGAACGCACCGATGCCGGGCCCATCCTCGCCGGGCTCTACCGAGAGAACGCCTTCGTCGAGCACCTCGGCCAGGACTGGTACCGCCTCCACCCGCTCTTCGGTGAGATCCTCCAGGCCCATCTGCGGGTGCGCTCGCCCGGCCTGGAGCCCGAACTGCACCGGCGGGCCGCGCACTGGCTGCGGGGCTCCGGAGCCCTCACGGAGACCCTGTGCCAGGGCGCCGCCGCGGGTGACTGGGAGTTCACCGCCGGCGCCCTGATCGACGATCTCGCCATCGGCTGGCTCTTCACCGGCCTGCGCTCCGACGAACTCGCCGAACTGTTCTCCCGGATGGGACCGGAGGCCGCGGGCCCCGCGACGGACCTGGTCCGTGCCGCCGGGGACCTGTCCCGGCGCGATCTCGACCGGGGCCTGCGGCACCTGCGCCGCGCGGAGCAGGGCCTGACGGCCGAACTGGGCCTGACGGCCGGGCCCGGCGATGCGGCGGAACAGGCCCTGACGGCCGAGTGGAGTCCGGCGGGCGAGGAGCCCGGCCTGGTGGCGGCCCGCTTGAGCTGCGCCCTGCTCGAGGCGTTGGCCGCCCGGCTGACCGGCGCGCCGGGCCGGGCGGAGCGGGCCGCGACGGCTGCCGAGACGCTGTGCGACCAGGCCCCCGCCCACCTGCTGGAGAGGCATCCCGAGCTCACCGCGCTGCTGCTGGCCCATCTGGGCTCGGCCCGCCTGTGGGCGGGGCGGTTCGACGACGCGTCCGCCGCGCTGTCACGGGTGGCCGGCGCCTCGGCGGGGGCTGCGACGGCACTGGCCCGCGAGGACTCGCTCGGCCGGCTGGCTCTGATCGACTATCTGAACGGCTGGCTGGGCAAGGCGGAGCGGAAGGCCCGGGCGGCGGTGACCGAGACGGAGCGGTTCGGGCTGCCCCAGCCGTCCGGTTCCGGCATGGGGCGGCTGGTGCTGGCCGCCGTCGCCGTGGACCGTGACGACCTGGGCCGGGCGCGGGCGCTGCTCGCCGAGGCGGCCGAGTCGGACCCGGCGCTGCGGGACCCGGTCATGGAGGCGGGCCGGGCCATCGCGACCGCCCGTCTGCATCTGGCCCGCGGCGACACCCGAGCCGCCCTCGCAGCGGCGGAACGAGCGGTGCCGGCCGCCGTGATCTCCCCCTGGGCGGCGGGCCAGACGGCGCTCGTCGTCTCCGCCGCGCATCTGGCGGGAGGCCGGCCGGAGACCGCTTTCGAGGTGTTGCAGCCGTTGTCCGAGGAGCAGCCGGCGTGCGCGGTGGGGGCCGCGCGGGCCCAGCTCGCGGCGGGCCGACCCGGGGCGGCGATCGAACTGCTCGACGGCGTACGGTCCGAAGGCGGCGCGGGCCCCGCGGTGACCGTCCGGGCCCTGCTGGTGAGAGCGCAGGCGGCGGACGGGTCGGGGGACGCGGTCACCTCGCGCCGACTGGTGGCCCAGGCCCTGCGCGAGGCACGGCGGGACGGGCTGCGACGGCCCTTCGTCGATGCCGGTCCGTGGATCCGCCCGTTCCTGGACGCCATGGCACCGCGGATACCGGCGACGGACCGGGCCGCTTCCGGCGCGGCGGCGTCCGAGAGTCCGCCGCTCCCGCTCGTGGAGGAGCTGAGCGGACGCGAACGCGATGTGCTCGGCAGGCTCGCCCTGACGATGTCGACGGAGGAGATAGCCGCCGATCTGTACGTCTCGGTGAACACCGTCAAGACCCACCTGAAGAGCGTCTACCGCAAGCTGGCGGTCAACCGCCGCAACGACGCGGTGCGCCGCGCCCGCGAGCTCAATCTGTTGTGACCGAGGCCCTCAGCGGCCTCCGGCTCGCCCGTGGCGGGTGAGGCGCCGACCGGGCTTCTCCGCTGCCATGAGGGTGTGGACATCCGCCTGAGGCCCCCGCGACCCTCTCGTCCGACCCATGCGACTCATGCGATCCGGGCGACTCATGCGATCCGAGCGATCCACCCGACTCGGCTGACTCGTTGCGCTCGTCGCGCTCGTCGAGGGAGGTCGTGATGCCGAGGGCGGAACACGTCCCGGAGGCTCGGACGGGCGCCGAGCGCGAGGACGCCGTCGACTTCACCGGCGGCGTCTACGGATCCATGCTCGCCGCCTCGGTGGTCGTCGGCGCGGGCACCCTGGGCTCGTTCCCCCGGCTGGAACTCGTGCTGCTGCTGTTGTTCACCGGAGTGGCGTTCTGGATCGCGCATGTGCACGCCCAGTTGTTCGGGGCGCGGCTGGTGCAGCGGAGACTGGATCGCCGGGCCGTGCTGCACGTGTGCCGCGAGGAGTGGCCCATCGTCAAGGCAGCGGTCCCGCCGGCCGTCGCCGTGGCCGTCAGTCCGCTGCTCGGACTCGACCTGCAGGGGGCGCTCTGGTTCGCGCTCGCGGTCGCCGTGGCGGGCCAGGTGGGCTGGTCGGCGGCGGCGGCACGGCGGGCCGGAGCCTCCTGGCGGATGGTGGGGTTCACGGCCGCGGTGAACCTGGTGCTCGGGCTGCTGATCATCTCTTTCAAGCTCTACCTGACGCACTAGCGGAGCCAGGTCGTAGGAGGTATCACCTGCACGGGGTGAGGACGTCCGACCCACCGGGGGCGGACGATCGCAGGGTGAGTGCGCAGTCAGCCAGTCCCAGGCCATCCCGGGAGAGCAGCTCATGCGCTACGAGATCCGCGTCGACGGACACCTGTCGGAGGTACTGACCAGGGTCTTCCCGGAACTGGACCATGTGGTCATGTCTGGTCAGACCGTCCTGTTCGGGTACGTCGTCGACGAAGCGCACCTGTACGGGCTGCTGGCCCGCTGCCAGTCCCTGGGGCTGCGGGTCCTCGAGATGCGTCAACTGCCGGAGTGACGCGCCGGGGCGCCGGAGGCGCCCGGCCGGGCAGGAGGAGGAGTCATGAGCGTTTCGCCTGGACCCGCACCGCACACCGGACCGGAGGACCCGTTCGGCGGCCATGAGCGGCCACCCGGCGGGGCGGCCTCCGCGCCGGTGGGCGTCGATCCCGCCGAGGCACTGGCCGTGCTCGGGCGCTCCTGGACGTGGATCCTCGGCTCGGCGGTCGCCACGCTCGTGCCGGGCATCCTGATCCTCGTCTGGCCGGACGAGACCCTGCACGTCCTGGCGGTCCTCATCGGCCTGTACCTGCTGGTCACCGGCGGCTTCCGGTTCGTCGCGGCCTTCGCGAGGGAGGACCACGGTGAACGCCTCACCGGGCTCCTGCTGGCGGTGCTGTACGTCGTCGCCGGGGTGCTGTGTCTGCGGAACCCGCTGCAGACCATCGCGACGCTCTCACTGATCGTCGGGGTCCTCTGGCTGGTGTCCGGCCTCCTCACCCTCTACACCGCGCTCGCCACCAAGGACCTGCCGCACCGGGGAGTCGTGCTCGGCGCGGCCGTGTTCGCGATCGTCGCGGGGATCGTGGTGCTCGCCCTGCCCACCGAGTCGGCCAGGGCGCTGACCCGGCTGCTCGGCCTGTGGCTCGTCCTGCTCGGGCTGGTCGAGGCGGCGGTCGCCTTCGCCTGGCGGGCCGCGGTGCGCCGGGCGCGGGCGGCGGAGCCGGGAACTCCCGCGGGGACGGTCTGAGACGGCCGGCGCTCTCACCCGTCCCGGGTGAGGACGCCGGGACCTCTCGCACGCACGCTGAGATCGCCACACAACGGCATACGGGCCCCGGCCCGGAACGGAGGAAGAGATGAGTGGGGACACGTACCTCGCCTACGACTATCCGCTGCTGAGCGCCTTCTGGACCATGCTGGTGTTCTTCCTGTGGATCATGTGGTTCGTCCTGCTGTTCCGGATCGTCGTGGACATCTTCCGGGACGACGAACTCAGCGGCTGGGCCAAGGCCGGCTGGCTGGTGTTCTGCATCGTGCTGCCCTTCCTGGGCGTCTTCGTCTACGTGATCGCGCGGGGCAAGAACATGGGGCGCCGGGAGATCAAGCAGGCGCGGGACCAGCAGCAGGCCTTCGACAGCTATGTCCGCGAGACCGCCAAGGGCACGGCGCCCACCAGCAGCGTCGACGAACTCGCCAAGCTCTCGGAGATCCGTGCCCGCGGCGACATCACGGACGAGGAGTTCAACAGGGCCAAGCAGATGGTGCTGAGCGGCTCCCGCCACTGAGTACGGCGGAGCCGGACGAGAACCGAGCCCACGCAACCGAATCGAGGCTTCGGGATGACTGCGACACACCCCACCCACACACCGTCGGCCAAGGGGCACGCGGCCAGACAGAACTGGGCCGAAGGCCTGATGGCCTTCGCCGCCGTCACCCTCATGCTCGCCGGAGTGCTCGACATCTTCCGGGGCATCATGGGGATCGCCGAGGACGACGTCTTCCTCTCCACCCGCAACTACGTCTTCGCGTTCGACCTCACCGGCTGGGGCTGGATCCATCTCGCCCTGGGCGCGGTCGCGGTGATCGTCAGCATGGGACTGTTCCAGTCGGCGATGTGGGCGCGGGTCGCCGGCGTGGCCATCGCCGGGCTGATCGTCATCGCCAACTTCCTCTCCCTGCCGTACTACCCGGTCTGGTCCGTCGTGATGATCGCGTTCTCCGGGTTCATCATCTGGGCGCTGTGCGTGGTGAATCCGGACAGGCCCGCGGCCTGACCGGGGAACCCCCCGTCCGCATCATCAGGAAGGCGGTAGACGATGTGCCGTTGGCTCGCCTACTCGGGAACCCCCGTCCTGCTCGAAACGATTCTCTACCGGCCGGAGCACTCGCTGATCGACCAGAGCCTGCACTCCAAGATGGGTGTGGAGACGACCAACGGTGACGGCTTCGGCGTCGGCTGGTACGGGCCCGACGGGGGCGACGGGACCCCCGCGGTGGTCCGGGAGATCGGCCCGGCGTGGAGCAACCGCAACCTGCGGGAGATCGCCGGTCACGTCCGCTCACCGCTGTTCTTCGCGCACATCCGGGCCTCGACCGGCTCGGCGGTGCAGCAGACCAACTCGCACCCTTTCCGGCACGGGCGCTGGATGTGGATGCACAACGGCGCGATCGCGGACTTCCACCGGATGCGCCGGGACCTCGCCCTCTCCGTCGACCCGCAGCTCTTCCTCGACATCGAGGGGTCGACGGACTCCGAAATGATGTTCTTCCTGGCCCTCACCCTCGGCCTGGAGGAGGATCCGCCGGGCGCCGTCGCCCGGATGGTCGGCCTGGTGGAACGCACCGGCCGCGCACACGGGGTGGAGTACCCGGTCCAGATGACGGTCGCCGTGACCGACGGGGAACGGCTGTGGGCCTTCCGCTACTCCAGCCAGGGAGACTCACGCTCGCTGTTCTACAGCACCCGGGTGGAGACGCTCCGAGCGCTCCACCCCGACCTGGCCTTCCTGCGCGAGGTGTCCGACGAGACCCGTCTCATCGTCTCCGAGCCCCTGGGTGACATGCCCGGCGCCTGGAACAAGGTCCCCGAGAGCACGTACGGCCTGGTGCAGCCCGGAGGCGACGAGATCGTCCCCTTCGCCCCACAGGCGGCTTAGTACGTAGGGCTTCCGCTCCCCGTGCGGCGCCGCCGGGCTCCACTCTGCGGATGTCCGTGGACGTCCACGGACATGCCTGGTCGGCCATGGACGGTCATGGACGTCAGTGCACGGAGAAGCCGCCGTCGACGAAGAGCGCCTGCCCGGTCACATAGCCGGAGGAACGGCCGGCCAGGAACACGGCGGCTCCGGCGAAGTCCTCGGCCAGGCCGTTGCGCCCGACCATCGTGCGCGCGGCAAGCGCCGCCACCTTCTCCGGGTCGGACTGCAGCCGCATGTTGAGCGGGGTCAGGACGAAGCCGGGCACGAGTGTGTTGCAGGTGACGCCGTACGGCGACCACGCCTCCGCCTGGGAGCGGGCCAGCGACTCCAGGGCTCCCTTGGAGACGCCGTACGCGCCGCTCTGGACGAACGCGCGGTGTGCCTGCTGGGACGTGATGTGGATGATCCGTCCGAAGCCGCGCTCGGCCATCCCGGGCCCGAACCGCAGGCCCAGCAGGTAGGGCGCCTCCAGGTTCACCGCCATCGTGGCGTCCCACACCTCCTCGCCCAGCTCGCCCATCGGCGGCCGCAGGTTGATCCCGGCGCAGTTGACGAGGATGTCGGGCTCGCCGTACACCGCCGCCGCCTGTTCCGCGGCGGCGCGCACCCCGTCGCGGGTGCCGAGGTCGGCGCTCACCCAGGCCGCCCGGCAGCCGTCCGCCGTCAGCTCGTCGACGGTGGCGGCCAGCTCCGCCTCCTTGCGCGCCACGATCACCACGCTCGCCCCCGCCCGGGCGAGGGCGCCGGCGATGGCCCGGCCGATGCCGGAACTGCCGCCGGTCACCAGGGCGACCCGGCCCTCCAACGAGAACAGTTCGGAGAGATAGGTGTCCGGGGTGCCGTGCGAGGGGCTGCGGGAAGTCATGTCCGCACCCTAAACGGCCTCCGCACCCCGCTCGGCGGCCGGTCTCGCACCCCGGACGACGGACGTCTCCGCACCCGGACTGCGGACGTCTTCGCACCTCGGACGGCCCGCGTACCCGGGGACGCCCAGGATCCTTGCCAAGCGAACTGTTTCGATATATCGTTGACGCATCGCGACAGATCAACGATGGAATGAAGGAGTGGTTTGCGATGCGTACCCACGGATTCGAGCGTGGACATGGACAGGACGGCCCCCGGCGCGGCCGCGGCAGCTTCGACGGACGGCGGGCGGCCTTCGGACCCTTCGGTCCGGGTGGCCCCGGCGGTCCGGGATTCGGCCCCGGCGGTCCCGGCTTCGGGCCGGGCTTCGGTGGCCCCTGGGGCGGACGAGGGCGTGGCGGACCCAGGGGGAGGGCGCGGCGCGGTGACGTACGGGCCTCGATCCTGGCCCTGCTCAAGGACCGGCCCATGCACGGCTACGAGATGATCCAGGAGATCGCCGAACGCACCGGCGGGGCGTGGAAGCCCAGCCCGGGCTCGGTGTACCCCACCCTCCAGCTGCTGGAGGACGAGGGCCTGATCAGCAGTGAGAGCGAAGGCGGCAAGAAGCTGTTCTCGCTCACCGGTGAAGGCCGCACGGCCGCCGAGGAGGGCCCCGAGGCTCCCTGGGAGGAGGCCTCGCGCGGGGTCGACTGGGAGGCTCTCAGTGAGATCCGCCAGGCCGGCTTCGGCCTGATGGAGGCCTTCGGGCAGGTCTGGAAGACCGGCAGCAAGGAGCAGCGCGACAAGGCGCTCACGGTCATCAACGACGCCCGCAAGAAGCTGTACCTGATCCTCGCCGACGAGGACTGATCGCCGTACGGCGATGCCGAGGCGCCCCGCGGAGTCATCCGCGGGGCGCCTCCGTGCGCCGTGCGCCTCGCCTGTTGTGCGCCTCGCCGGTCAGGCGACCAGTCCGCCCAGCTTGCGCAGCGACTCGTTCAGCGCGGCCGTGCCCGAGTCCTTGAGCCTGCCCGCCATCAGCGACACGGCCGCGCCCGTGAACTCGCCGTCGATGCGGACCGTCGTGGCGTCCCCGTCGGGGGTCAGGGTGTAGCGGGTGGTGACGGACACCGCCATCGGGCCCTTCCCGCGGATGGTCAGCACCCGGGCGGGCTCCAGTTCCGCCACGGTCCACTCGACCTCGGCCGGGAACCCCATGAGCTTCATGTTCTCCTGGAAGGTCGTGCCCACTTCGAGGGTCTCGGGGCCGCCCTTGGGAAAGTTGGTGTGGGTCGCGTTCCACTCCCCGTACGCCGGCCAGTCGGTGAGCTGGGCCCACACCTTCTCGGCCGGTGCCTGGATGCGTGCCTCCGCGCTGACTTCGGCCATGCGACCACCTCTTCGTGTCGGGCAACTGGGGCTGCGGTGTCGCGGAACGTAGCTCCAGGGCCTCGAACATTCAATACTGACGAACCGTCAGGAAATGTGGAGGGGGCGTACGACAGGTCGGCGCGCGCCCCGGCGCCGACAGCGCCTGATCTCCTCCGTAGGGAGGAGATCAGGCGGCCGGGGTCCGCTCTGCGTGGGACGCGAAGATGCTCCCCGCCGGGGATGACCGCACCCGGCCGGACTGATGGGGTGGGGTTGTGCAATCCCGTACTTCCCGGCAGTCGCCTCACAACCCGGTGGCGCACGGCATGGACGACGACCCCAGGCTCGCCGCCGAGCCCGCGGCGGCGCTCGCCGCCGCCCGTCGCAGGGCGGTGCGGGACGGGGACCGGCAGATCGACACGGCCCACCTGCTGCACTCGCTCCTGGAGCAGGACCCGCAGGTGCGCGCCGCCTTCGACGGCGGACCCCAGCTCGCCCGGCTGCTCGGCTACCTCGTCCAGCGCAGCATCGGCTACGGCCTGCGCTGGCAGAGCGGAGTCGAGGACTCCGGGACCTTGCCCCTCGTGACGGTCGTCGAGGGTTTCTCCCCACTGGCCGCGGCCGCGCTGGAGCACGCGTGCGTGCGGGCCGCCCGGCGCGACGGAGCGCGGGCCCAGGGTGACGGAGCGCGGGTCCGGGGCGTCGACCTGCTCGCGGCGATCGTCGCGGACCCGCAGGCGCGGGCCGTCGAGGTGCTGACCCGCGCCGCCGTCGACGTCCACGCCCTGCGCGCACGGATCGAGGACGGTCCGCGGGAGCGCGAGGCCCGCGTGGGAGGCCGCGAAGGCGCCTGCTGAGCCCGCCCCGGGCCGCCCTCGCCCGCCGGCCGCGGCCGTCCAGCCGATGAGACAGGTGTCAACGGGGATGACGCTCATGTCATCGCCTGTCATCATGTCCCGGTGCATACGTCTGTGAGCAGTGAGGGCAACCGCGGAAAGGGCATCGGGCTCGGTCTGGCGATCGGATCGGCCATCGCCTTCGGCGGATCCGGGGTCGCGGCCAAGCCGCTGATCGAGGCGGGCCTCGATCCGCTGCACGTGGTGTGGCTGCGGGTGACCGGCGCGGCCCTGGTGATGCTGCCGCTCGCCGTACGGCACCGCGCCCTGCTGCGCACCCGCCCGGCGCTGCTCGCCGGGTTCGGTCTGCTCGGCGTGGCGGGAGTGCAGGCGTTCTACTTCGCCGCGATCTCCCGCATCCCGGTCGGTGTCGCGCTCCTCGTCGAGTACCTCGCGCCCGCGCTGGTGCTCGGCTGGGTGCGGTTCGTGCAGCGGCGGCCGGTGACGCGCGCCGCCGCGCTCGGTGTGGTCCTCGCGGTGGGCGGGCTGGCCTGTGTCGTCGAGGTCTGGACGGGGCTGAGTTTCGACGTCGTCGGACTGCTGCTCGCCCTCGCGGCCGCCTGCTGCCAGGTCGGCTACTTCGTCCTGTCCGACCAGGGCAGCGACTCCGGGGACGACGCCCCCGATCCGCTCGGCGTCATCGCGTACGGCCTCCTCGTGGGCGCCGTCGTCCTGACCGCCGTCTCCCGCCCCTGGGGCATGGACTGGTCCGCGCTCGCGCACACCGCCGGCATGAACGGCACCGAGGTCCCCGCCTGGCTGCTGCTCGGCTGGATCGTGCTCATCGCCACGGTGGTCGCGTACGTCACCGGCGTGGTGTCCGTGCGCCGGCTCTCTCCCCAGGTCGCGGGTGTGGTGGCCTGTCTGGAGGCGGTCATCGCGACGGTCCTGGCGTGGGTGCTGCTCGGCGAGCACCTCTCGGCACCGCAGATCGTGGGCGGGGCGGTGGTTCTCCTGGGTGCCTTCATCGCGCAGTCGTCCGCGCCGGCCAAGGGCGCCTCGGAGCCGGTGGCCGGCGGTAGTCCCGAAAGAGAGCTGTCGGCCCGCGGAACGGCTGCCTAGGCTCCGGGTCCACCCCGGGCGCCGGCCCTTCTCGCGCCCTCCCGTACGTCACCTCGGGCGGTCATGCCCGGCGTCGTCTCGACAGGTGCTCGCCGGCCGCGGCGTCGCGCGGGCCGCCGCGGGCGGCCAGGCCGGCGGCGATGCGGTCCTGGGTCTCACCCGGCCGGTGGGCCGCGTACTTGAACTTCGCCCGTACGCCGGTCACCTCGAGCCGGACACCACGGATGCCGGAGAGCAGACGGCCGTACGGCGCCTCGCCGACCGTGGGCCGGGCGGAGCCGCCCTCCGGCTGGAAGTGACCCAGCTGGCGTGCGAGCAGCTCGGCCTTGGCGGTCGGATCGTCCACGAGATGAGCGGTGCAGCGGAGTTGGACCGCCGCGTAGAAGCTCGTCGGGGTGCCGTACTCGGCGGGGGCACCCGGCGGTGCCTGCCACGGGCCGGGGACGAACACGTAGTCGTCGACCACGCTCAGGATCACGGTCGGGTCCGCCTCCAGGGCGGGCCACAGCGGGTTGGGACGGGCCAGATGGGTGAGGGCCTCGCCCGCGTCGGGGTCGTAGGCGAAGTGCAACGGCTGGACGAACGGCGGCTCGCCCGCCGGGCCGTTGACGGCGAGCTGGCCGAAGTCGTGGGCGGACAGCCAGGTGCGCCACTCGCCGTCGTCGTGGGGCGCGTCCCAGGGGTGGATGAGCATCACGGCACCGCGAGGTAGTCGGGGAGCACGATGCCGGGGGCGAGGTCGGCCTCCGGGAGAGGGGCGTCGTAGCCCTTGCGCAGCGGGAGCACGCCGGCCCAGTGGGGGAGGGCGAGGTCCTCCGGTTCCTCGTTCACCCCGCCGGTGCGGGTCTTGGCCGAGACCTCGTTCAGGTCGAGGCGGATCACCGCGGTCGCCGCCAGCTCCTTCTTGTTGGCGGGGCGTGAGTCGGCGGCCCGGCCCGGGACGACATGGTCGACGAGGGCGTCGAGCGCGGTGAGCTTCTCCTGCGGGTCCGTCACGTCGTACGCGAGGCCGTGCACCACGACCGAGCGGTAGTTGATCGAGTGGTGGAAGGCCGAGCGGGCCAGCACCAGACCGTCGACGTGCGTCACCGTCAGGCACACCGGCAGCCCCGGGTCCGCCTCTCCCGTCATCCGCAGCGGGCGCGAACCCGTGGAGCCGTGCACGTAGAGCGTCTCGCCGACCCTGCCGTACAGGGTCGGCAGCACGACCGGCGCGCCGTCGCGGACGAAACCGAGGTGGCAGACGTAGCCCTCGTCGAGTATCGCGTGCACGAGGTCCCTGTCGTACGAGGCCTTCTGCGCGGACCGCGTGGGGATCGTGCGGTCGGTCGGGGTGTAGGCGGCGGGCCGTGTCGTCGTCTCCGGGGTCCCCTGCATGGCGTTCTCCATTGCACTAGTGCATAATAGGCTTTGTGCTAGGAGAATATCCGATCAAAGGCCGACGTGCAGCGGACATTTCCGCGAGCATCGAGACGGCGGTGGGTGCGGGTGAGCTGAGTCCCGGGCAGCTGCTCCCTCCCATGCGGGAGTTGGCGACCGCGCTGGGGGTGAACCCGAACACCGTCGCGGCCGCGTATCGCACCCTGCGGGAGCGCGGAGTGATCGAGACCGACGGCCGGCGGGGCAGCCGGGTGCGGTCGAAGCCCGCCACGACCGGGCGCGAGTTCCTCCGGGTCGAGGTGCCGGAGGGCGTACGGGACGCGGCCGCCGGCAACCCGGACACCGCGCTGCTGCCACCGCTGGCGCCGGCCTTCGCGTGGGCCGCGGCGCAGGGCGACCGGGAGCCGGTCCTGTACGGACACGCTCCGCTGGAGCCCGAACTGGCACGGCTGGCGCGGGCCGAACTGGACGCGGACGGCGTGCCGGCCGGATCCGTGGCCGTCGCCTCCGGTTCGCTGGACGCGATCGAACGCGTCCTCGCCGCGCATGTGAGGCCGGGCGACACCGTGGCGGTCGAGGATCCCGGCTGGGGCTCCCTGCTCGACCTCGTCCCGGCGCTCGGGCTGCGCCCGGTTCCGGTCGGCGTCGACGACGACGGCCCGCTGCCCGAGCAGGTGCGTCATGCCCTGGAGGCCGGGGCGCGCGCCCTGATCGTCACCGACCGGGCGCAGAACCCGACCGGCGCGGCGGTGAGTGCCGCACGCGCGCGTGCCCTGCGGGCCGTGCTGCGGGACCACCCGGGGGCCGTGCTCGTCGAGGACGACCACGGTCATGGCATCGTCGACCTTCCGCTGCACCCCCTCGCGGGCGTCACCCGGCACTGGGCGTTCGTGCGCTCGGTGGCCAAGGCGTACGGGCCCGACCTGCGGTTCGCCGTGCTCACCGGGGACGAGGTCACCCTTGACCGGGTGCGCGGGCGGCAGCGGCTCGGGCCCGGGTGGGTCAGCCGGATCACCCAGCGGGCGGTGCTGCGGCTGTGGGCCGACGGCGCGGTGGACGCGCGGGCGGTCGCCGAGGCGTACGGGAGCCGGCGCGACGCGCTGATCACGGCGCTGGCCGGGCGGGGGGTCGAGGCGCGCGGCCGCAGCGGGATGAACGTGTGGATTCCGGTGCCGGACGAGACGGGGGCCGTCGCCCGGATGCTCCAGGCGGGGTGGGCCGTCGCGCCCGGGGCGCGGTTCCGGATCGAGGCTCCGCCGGGGATCCGGATCACCGTGTCGACGCTCGCCCACGAGGAGGTCGGCCCACTGGCGGACGCGGTCGCCTCCGCGGTACGGGTGGGCGGCACCCGCGGGTACGTCTAGGGCGTGGAGCGTGGAGCCGCCCCGAGGCGCGGTCCTGGAGGGTGCGCAGTCGTCCCGGGTCGTCGTGCTTCCGCTCCGGAGCTGCGGGGCGCTGGCGGGCGGTGCCGGTCGTCGTGGGTTCGCGTGCCTCCGCGGCAGCGATGCGGGGGTGGTTGCCGTCCCGTGCCGGGGCCGTCCCGTGCCGGGCGGCCTCGGCGGGTGCAGGGCGTCGTGGAGTCTCGTGCCTTCGCGGTGGGGCCGCCGGGCAGCCGGCGCTCCGTGCCCCGGGATCAGGTCCTGCCCCGCGCCTGGGTCAGTGCCGCTCCCGCCAGGACGATCGCCGCGCCCACCGGGGTCGACCAGCTCAGTGGCTCGCCGAGGATCGCGACGCCCGCCGCCGTCGCGATGACGGGGATGAAGTAGGTGACCATCTGGGCCGTCGTGGGGCCGACCTCCGCGACCAGGCCGTACTGGATCAGCAGGGCGAGGCCCGTGCCGAGCGCTCCCAGGGCGGCCGTCGCGAGCAGCGGGACCAGCGGGAATCGGCTCGGGAAGGAGGTGAACAGCGGGGTGACCACGGCCAGTTGGAGCGTGGCCAGCAGGAGCTGTCCGCCCGTCATCGACAGGGCCGAGGAGCCGGTGTTCGCCAGGGTGCGGCGCAGGTAGATCCAGCCGATCGGGTAGCTGAACGAGGCCAGCAGGGCCAGGGTCGTGCCCCGGGCGTCCAGGCCGTGGAAGCCCTGCCAGGCGCCGAGCACCGTCAGGACGCCCAGGAAGCCGAGGCCCAGGCCCGCCACGCGCAGCCGGGTCGGCCGGTCCTCCGACAGCGCCACCAGGGACAGGGCCATGCCCCACAGGGGCGAGGTCGCGTTGCAGATCCCGGCCAGGGTGGAGGGGATGGTCAGCTCGGCGTAGGCGAACAGGGAGAAGGGCAGGGCGTTGAGGAGGAACGCCGCCACCGTCAGATGCGCCCAGGTGCGGGCTCCGCGCGGCAGCCGCTCGCGCTTCACCACCATCGCGACCGCCAGCACCGCCGTACCGAACAGCAACCTGCCCAGGGTGACCTGGAAGGGTGCGTAGCCGTCGGTGCCCACCTTGATCAGCAGGAAGCTGAATCCCCAGATCAGCGACAGCACGCCGAAGCGCAGCCGCCAGTCCAGGGTGCGGCGCGGGCGGGCGGGGGCCGGCGGGGAGGAGGACCGGGCGGGGGCGGTGACAGCAGTCATGAGCGTAACGATGCTGTACGTCGTCTCGTCACACAATCGAGAATATTCGAGCGATATCTCGTAGCATCGCTTATATGTTGAACCTGGAGCGCCTGCGCACCCTCGACGCCCTGGCCCGGCACGGGTCGGTCAGTGGCGCCGCCCTGGGCCTGCACATCACCACCTCGGCCGTCTCGCAGCAGATGGCCAAGCTGGAACGGGAGGTCGGGCAGCGGCTCCTCGCCAAGCAGGGCCGAGGCGTGCGGCTCACGGACGCCGGGCGGCTGCTCGCCGACCACGCGTCCCGGATCCTGTCGCAGGTCGAGCTCGCCCAGTCCGATCTGGAGGCCCAGCGCGGGCAGGTGGTGGGAGAGCTGCGGCTCTCCGCGTTCCCGACCGCGGCACGCGGGCTGTTCCCCGTCGCGCTCGCCGAGCTGCGCAAGGCGCACCCGGGGCTGCGCCTGCGCTCGTGCGAACTGGAACCGGAGCGCGGGGTCGCGGGCGTGGTCCGCGGCGATCTCGACCTCGCCGTCGTCCTGGACTGGTACAACAAGCCGATGCCGGTGCCGGACGGCCTGGTCAAGGCGCCCATCCTGGACGATCCGGCCGATGTCGCGATGCCGGCCGGGCATCCCCTCGCGGACCGGGACGAGGTCGATCTGGCGGAGTTCGCCGAGGACGAGTGGATCACCTGGGGCGAGGGGGAGTTCTGTCACGAGTGGCTGATGTTCACGCTGCGCTCCCGGGGCGTCGAGCCGATCGTCGGCCACCGGGCGGCCGAGACGCACACCCAACTCGGTCTGGTGGCCGCCGGACTGGGCGTGTGCATCGCGCCGCTGCTCGGCCGTCACCCGGTGCCCGAGGGTGTGGTGACGGTCCCGCTGCGGCAGCGGGTGCGCCGGCATGTGTACGTGCTCTGGCGGGCGGACGCCGACCGCCGCCCGTCGATCCGGGCGGCGGTCGCGGCGCTCAAGGCGGCGGGGCAGGCCGTGGGCTGAGCCGTGGGCTGAGCCGTGGGTCGAGCCATTGGCCGCGTCGTGGGCTGAACGGCCCTACGCACCGCCCAGCTTGCGGAAGTCCCAGGACACGATCTTCGCCGGCTTCAGCTTCACCCACGCGTGCCGGCCGTCGTGCGGCATCGCGTCCAGGTCGAAGTTCTTGCGTGCGAACAGCGTCTCCACGGCGTCGAGTTCGGCGCACAGTTCCCCGGTGCGCGGGCTCTCGCCCACGAACTCCACCGCGCCGGACAGCTCCACGCCCCGCAGCGCGTCGTACTCCTCGCCCGTGTCGATCACGATCGCGACCCGCGGATCGCGGTTCAGGTCCGCCCAGCGCTTGCTGCGCACGACCGAGTACAGCCACAACGCGGTGCCGTCCCAGAGGAACCACAGGGCGCTGACGTGCGGGGCGCCGTCGGTGGACACGGTCGCGACCCGACAGGTGCGCTGGAGGGTGAGGAACGCGTCCAGTTCACCCGGCGACATCATGATCTTCCGGCCCCGGCGCTGAGTGACGGTCATCCGGCCCCCTCATTCTTTTCTTGTGGGTACGTGCCGCTCTCCTGAAATACCGTCAGGAAAGCATGGGTCTTCTTCCTTGTGCGCGCAATGGCGGTTACTGTCGCCCGCTCCACACCGACGCCAGGGGGAGTCATGCCGTCGTACGAACAGCTCAGCGCCCTCCTCGACCCGGCGAGCACCGTACTGATCACGGTGGAGTGCCAGCAGGGCGTCGTCGGGCCCGGTGCCGCGCTGCCCCAGCTCGCCCGTGCGGCACGGGAGTCGGGGGCCCTCGACAACGTCGCCCGGCTGGTCGCGGCCGCCCACGCGAGCGGCGTCCAGGTCGTGCACGCCGTCGCCGAACGCCGACCCGACGGCCGGGGCGCCAACCGCAACGCCCGGCTGTTCCGTGCCGCCGAACGGCTGCCCGTCCAGCAGCTGACCGGCACCGACGCGACCCGCCCGGCTCCCCCGATCGAGGTCGCCGAGCAGGACCTCGTGGTACGGAGGCTGCACGGACTGTCGCCGGTCCAGGGCACCGACGTCGACGCCCTGCTGCGCAACCTGGGCTGCCGCACCCTGGTCGTGACCGGCGTCTCGGCCAACGTGGCGATCCCGAACACCGTCTTCGACGCCGTCAACCGCGGCTACACGGCCGTCGTGCCGTCGGACGCCATCGCCGGGGTGCCTGCCGACTACACCCCCGCGATGATCCGCCACACCCTCGCATTGGTCGCTACGGTCGCGACCACGGACGAGGTGCTGGCGTGCCTGCGGCGGCCGGCCGTCAGGCCAGCGTGATCGAGTCCCCGCTGACGGTGATCGCCACCTCGGGCAGCGGCTTCTGCGCGGGACCGCTCTTCACACTGCCGTCCGTGATCGAGAAGTTGCTGTTGTGACAGGGACAGTTGATCACGCCGTCGCTGATGCTCTTCACCGCGCAGCCCTGGTGGGTGCAGACGGCGGAGAACGCCTTGTACGTGCCCGCCGTCGGCTGGGTGACGACCACCTTCTCGGAGCCGAAGACCTTGCCACCGCCCTCGGGTATGTCGGCGGTCGTGGCGAGCGCGGCACCGGCCGCGGCGTTGTCCCCGCCCCCCGTGCCACCGCTGCTCGCGGCTTCGGTGGACCCGGTGGAACCCGACGTGCCGGCCGAGGCGGACGAGCTCGACGAGTCGTCGTCGGAGCCTCCGCACGCGGTCAGCGCGACGGAGAGCCCCGCGGCTCCGGCGGCTGCCACGACGGTACGGCGGGCAGGCCCCGACGCGGACTTGATCGATGCGCTGGTCATGCTGGAGGTTCCCTTCCAGGGGGGTGCGTTGATCTGCCGAGAGGTACGAGCCGAGGGCGCCGGTCGTTCAGCGCCCCCGCCAAGTCCGGACAGTGCCGCGATATTGACCCGTGCGAGATGAGCGTGGCGTAAGCCAGAGCTGTCGCGGAGCTGTCGGCCCCGCATCGCCCCAGGCCCAGTAGCCTGGGGCGATGCTCAAGGAAGTCACCGCGACCCGCTTCGTCACCCCCCTGCGTGAGGGCGGCTCCTTGCCGGGACTCGTCGAGGCCGACGACCTCGGTCTGTACGTCATGAAGTTCACCGGCGCCGGACAGGGCCGCAAGACGCTCGTCGCCGAGGTCGTCTGCGGCGAACTCGCCCGCAGGCTCGGCTTCCGGGTGCCCCGCCTGGTGACCGCGCAGCTCGACATCGTGCTCGGCCTGGGCGAACCCGACCAGCAGGTACAGGAGTTGCTGAAGTCCAGCGGCGGCACCAACCTCGGCATGGACTTCCTCTCCGGCGCCCTCGGCTTCGACCCGCTCGCCTTCCCGGTGACCTCCGAGGAGGCCGGCCGGATCGTCTGGTTCGACGCGCTCGTGAACAACGTCGACCGCTCCTGGCGCAACCCCAACCTGCTGGTGCACCGCGGCGACCTGTGGGTCATCGACCACGGCGCCACCATGATCTGGCAGCACAACTGGCCCACCGCCGAGACCTCCGCGGCCCGCCCCTACGACGCCTCCGACCACGCGCTCGCCCCGTTCGGGCCGGACGTCGCGGCCGCGGCGGCGGAGCTGGCGCCGCTGGTCACCGCCGAACTCCTCGCCGAGGTCACCGCCGAGATCCCCGACGTCTGGCTGGCGGACGAGCCCGGCTTCGACACCCCGGACGCGCTCCGGCGGGCCTACGCGGCCCCGCTGCTCGCCCGTGCCGCCGTCATCCACGACCGCATCGAGGGAATCAAGTGAACGAGCGTCACATCATCCGGCCGGGCCAGGGCGGCGGCCGGGACGTCTTCGAGTACGCCCTGCTGCGCGTGGTACCGCGTGTCGAGCGCGGCGAGTGCATCAACGCGGGCGTGCTGGTGTACTGCCGCGGCCAGGACTACGTCGGTGCCCGCACCCACCTCGACGAGGCGAAGCTGCTGGCGCTGGACCCGGACGCCGACGTGACCGGGGTGCGTGCCGCCCTGCGGGCGGTCGAGGGGGTGTGCGCGGGCGGCGCGTCGGCCGGACAGGCGGCGCACGACGACGCCGGACGGCGCTTCCGCTGGCTGATCGCGCCCCGCTCGGCGATCGTCCAGCCCGGCCCCGTCCACACGGGACTCACCACCGATCCCGCGGCCGAGACGGAGCGGCTGCTGGAACTGCTGGTGAGGTAATGGATCACACCCGCGCCGTGTGGCGTTGACACCGGGTGCCAGGGCTTCTAGCGTCACGTCTGTCGAAGGTACTAAGCGGTCGCTCACCACTCGGGCGCATCCAGATTTTCTCAAGGGCGAGGAGAACCAGCAATGTCCACCACTGAGCAGCGGGTCGCCGTGGTCACGGGCGCGGCGCGCGGCATCGGCGCCGCCACCGCCGTACGGCTGGCCGCGGAAGGCCGTGCGGTCGCGGTAGTCGACCTCGACGAGGCCGCCTGCAAGGACACCGTCGAGAAGATCACCGCGGCGGGCGGCAAGGCCGTCGCGATCGGCGCCGACGTCTCCGACGAGGCCCAGGTCGAGGCGGCGATCGCACGCATCGTCGAGGAGCTCGGCGCGCCGACGATCCTCGTCAACAACGCGGGCGTGCTCCGCGACAACCTGCTGTTCAAGATGAGCGTCGCCGACTGGGACACCGTCCTGGGCGTGCACCTGCGCGGCTCCTTCCTGATGACCAAGGCCGTTCAGAAGCACATGGTCGACGCCGGCTTCGGCCGGGTGGTCAACCTGTCGTCCTCCTCGGCGCTCGGCAACCGCGGCCAGGCCAACTACTCCGCCGCCAAGGCCGGTCTCCAGGGCTTCACCAAGACCCTCGCCATCGAGCTCGGCAAGTTCGGCATCACCGCCAACGCCGTCGCCCCCGGCTTCATCGCCACCGACATGACCGCCGCGACCGCCGCCCGGGTCGGCATGGGCTTCGAGGAGTTCAAGGCCGCGGCCGCCACCCAGATCCCGGTCGCGCGCGTCGGCGAGCCCGACGACATCGCCAACGCGATCGCGTTCTTCACGAACGAGGCCGCCGGCTTCGTCTCCGGTCAGGTGCTGTACGTCGCCGGCGGACCGCTCGACTAAAGGCAGCCAGGGAGCACTAGGAGCACTGGGGATCACGAACATGACTGAACTGCCCGCACTCTCCGGCAAGGTCGCCCTCGTCACGGGCGCCAGCCGCGGCATCGGCTACGGCGTCGCCGAGGCGCTCGTCGCCCGCGGCGACCGGGTCTGCATCACCGGCCGCAACGAGGACGCGCTCAAGGAGGCCGTCGAGCAGCTCGGCGCCGACCGGGTCATCGGCGTCGCCGGCAAGGCGCACGACCTGGCGCACCAGGCCACCGCCGTCGAGCGCACCATGGAGGCCTTCGGCCGGGTCGACTTCCTGGTCAACAACGCCGGCACGAACCCGGTGTTCGGGCCGATCGCCGACCTCGACCTGGACGTGGCCCGCAAGGTCTTCGAGACCAACGTGGTCTCCGCGCTCGGCTTCGCGCAGCGGACCTGGCACGCCTGGCAGAAGGACAACGGTGGCGCGATCGTCAACATCGCCTCCGTCGCGGGACTCTCCGCCTCGCCCTTCATCGGCGCGTACGGCGTCAGCAAGGCCGCGATGATCAACCTGACCCAGCAGCTGGCGCACGAGTTCGCGCCGCGTGTGCGGGTCAACGCGATCGCCCCGGCCGTGGTGAAGACGAAGTTCGCCGAGGCCCTGTACGAGGGCCGCGAGGCGGAGGCGGCCGCCGCCTACCCGCTCGCCCGGCTCGGCGTGCCCTCCGACATCGGCGGCACCGCCGCGTTCCTGACCTCGGGACAGTCGGACTGGATCACCGGCCAGACGCTCGTCGTCGACGGCGGGATCTTCCTCAACGCCGGCGTGGGCTGAACGGGGCCTGGCCGGAAAACGACACCGCCCCGGGCGCC
>NZ_JBHVYO010000055.1:0-49652 GCF_042880655.1 Streptomyces sp. NPDC058295 | reverse complement strand
CCCTCCGTACTACGGGAGGGGCGGCCACGGCCCGCTGATGCGTCGGCGCCGTCCGGTCAACCGGCTTCGGGGGCGGTCTCCTTGGCGGGCTCGAACCCGGACCCGGACCCGGACCCGGAGCCGGACCCGGCGGAGACGACCACGGGAAGCCCGGCCTCCGCTTCCGAACCAGCCGGTCCCGCTGGACTGGCCGAACCAGCCGAACCAGCCGGTCCCGACCCCGCCGGCTTCGGACGGCCGTCCGGCTCTTCGTCCGGCAGGGCGACGGTCTCGCCGTCCAGGACCTTCCTGGCCCGCTCCAGGTCCAGCGCACCCTCCCAGCGGGAGACGGCGAAGACCGCCACACAGTTGCCGAGGAGATTGGTGACGACGCGCATCGAGTCCATGATGCGGTCCACGCCCAGCAGCAGGGCGACGGCGCCCGCGGGGATGGCCCCCAGCGAGGAGGCGGTCGCGGACAGGGCGAGGAAGGCCGAGCCGGGGATGCCGGCCATGCCCTTGCTGGTGAGCATGAGCACCAGGATCACGGTGATCTGCTGGCCCAGGCTGAGGTCCACGCCCACCGCCTGGGCGATGAACAGGGTGCCGATGGACAGGTAGAGCGAGGCACCGTCGAGGTTGAAGGAGTAGCCGGTGGGCAGCACCAGGCCCACGGCGTCGTCGCGCGCGCCGGCCTTGCGCAGCTTCTGCATCACACGCGGCATGACGGACTCGGTGGAGGCGGTGCCGAGCGCGAGGAGCATCTCCTCGCGGATGTAGCGCAGGAACTTCCACAGACTCAGGCCGGTGACCAGCCGCAGGGCGACGGCGAGCAGCGTGATGAACAGGGCGGCGGCCACGTAGCACAGGACGATCAGCTTGCCGTAGGTCTCGATGACGCCCAGTCCGTAGTTGCCGATCAGGACGGCCATCGCACCGAACACGGCGATCGGCGCGAGCCGCATGACGAAGCCGACGATCGCGAAGATGATCTCCTGAGCCTGCTCGACGGCCGGCAGGACCTTCGGCACCCTGGTGTGGCCGAGGTGCAGCAGCGCGGCGCCCACCAGACAGGCCAGGATGAGCACCTGGAGCAGGGAGTTCTCCGCGAAGGCGCCGATGAAACTGGTGGGGAGCGCGTTCACGACGAACTCGGTCGTCGAGGGCAGCGAACCGCCGCCCGTCTTCGCGTCGACCGCCGAGGTGTCCAGCGTGGAGGGGTCGACGTTCATCCCCGAGCCGGGCTGGACGATGTTGGCGGCGAGCAGACCGATGACCAGCGCGAGCGTGCTCGCGACCTCGAACCAGATCAGGGCCTTGAGCCCGATCCGGCCGAAGGCCTTCAGGTCACCGGCCTTGGCGATGCCGACGACGACCACACAGAACACCAGGGGCGAGATGATCGTCTTGATGAGCCGGGTGAAACCGTCGCCGAGCGGTTGGAGATCCGTGGCCACGTCGGGCCACAGCTTTCCGACGGCGATTCCGAGGACGAGCGCGCAGGCGACCTGCGCGAAGAGTGAGGTACGCAGTATGCGTGCGACGCGTCGCGGCAGGGACGGGACGGACGGCGGCACGGGCACTCCTTGGGGGGATGGCGGCACGCGGAAGCCCTGACGGGGACGGACTGGACTTCTGCGATGCGGAAAGCGGCTTCCGTGGCGATCACTGTGAAGGTGCCGTTGATCGCGCACGAGGCCTGCGCGTTTCCGCTGTGTAAATCCCACCCCGAGTGACGCGTCGCACGCGTTCCGGCTCAGCAGCCTCCGTGATCCTCGGTCAGCACCCCCTGCCTCGTGGTCAGTCGCCGGTCGTAGCAGCCGTCCGAGCCGTACAGCCGGTAGCGCTCGCTCGTCGTACCAACGGCATGGCGCTGGTCCCGGGGCACGTTGACGGTGAAGGTGGCATCACCCGTGTAGGTGTCGTCGAACCGGGACCACGACGTGCGTCGGCCGTTCCGGGTCGTCACGGAGTCGGCCCGGTCACCGAGGGTCAGCACGGTGCGGAGCCGGTCGTCCGCGCCGAGGGTGGTGGTGCCGTTCATCGTGTAGGTCCGGTGGGCGCGCGTCGTACGGGCCGGTCCGCGGCCGTCGACGGTGACCGACTCCTGGTCCGTCCAGGTGGCGTCGAGGCCGTCCACCGTCTCACCGTCGGTCCAGCGGTGCGCGGAGGTGTTCGCGAGGGCGCGGGCGACCGTGGTCCGCACGCGTCCGTGCGAGGTGTCGAGGTACCCGGCGACGGTCAGCCGGTGCCCGCCCTCGGTGTCGACGCGGTGCTCCGTGCCGGGCGTGTAGGTGGCGGAGTCGGTGAGTTCACCCGCTTCGTGCGTCAGGAGGCCGCCGCTCACGACGGTCTTCCCCGGGTCCTGCCAGACAAGCACGTTGACGGGTGTGCTCCAGCCGCTCTGCCCCTCGGACACCCCGACGACGGACACCTCCACGCGGTGCGGACGGCCGTCGTTGAGGATCCCGGCGAAGGGGGTCAGGTCGTATTCGATCGGCTTGATGTCGAAGGCCCGGGGGCCCGGAACCACGTACCAGAGGAAGGGGTTGGACCAACCGCCGGTCCAGACGGTCGGGAAGGGGGCGGCGATTCCGGCCAGTTGTCCGTCGACCTCGACCTGCACTTCCCGATACGGCCCGTCGTCCGACCGGCAGGAGTACGGCGCGTTCGCGGGCACGGTCAGATACCAGTACTCCTCGCACCCGCCGCCCGATCCGGTGGCGTACACCTCGGCGACGACGCGCTCGCTGTTGCGGGGCGTGGTGAGGGTCGTGCCGCCCGGACCGTCGGCCAGGGTGAGGACCCGATCGGGGGTGGTGGCGGCCGGCTTCCCCTCGTAGAAGGTGAGCGTCACCTTGACGTCGATCACGCCCGTGTAGGTGTCGTCGACGACGTTGCCGATGAGCATCTCCACGTCCCGGGCGGAGCGGAATGTGTCGGCGTAGCGGGTGACGTCCTTCTCGACGGACCACTCGATCCCGTCGGGCGACGGTTCGGGCGTCGAGGTACGGAAGATCTCCACGCCTCCGACGTGCAGATAGCCGAGCCGGTCGAACTGCCGTCCCTTGACCTTGCCGTCGAGACGCAGCACCACCTTGCTCCAGCGGTCGCCGCAGCCGTCCGGCGGGGTGTACGAGCCCCGGTACGGCGTGAAGTCGCGGAACTGCGCCTCGGCGAGGGTGACTCGGCAGTTCTTGGCATGGGGCCTGGTCACGGGCGGGGCGGCGGTGAGGGGGTCGTGCCAGTCGCTCCCGAACTCGGCGGGGACCTCGACCGACGCAGAGGCAGGGGCGGAGGCGGAGGCGGAGGCGAACGAAGACGAAGAGGACGCGGACGGTGGGGGCGACGATGACGTCAAGGACGGGGAGGCGTCCGCTCGCGCCGTGCCGCTGCCCAGGACTGTGCTCGCCAGGAGGATCGCTCCGGTGAGCATGGACATGATGATCCGGCTTCTCATGGCCGGTGTTCTACGGGGAGTCGACCGTTCCCCGCAATGACGCCTCCGCGAGAGCTAGGCCTTCAGCGCGTCCCTGTCCCCCATGACCACCACGGGATGCCGATCCGGGTCGAGGGTGCGCAGCAGCTGTTCCATCGCCGCCCGGGACAGGCTGACGCAGGCCGACGTGCCGCTGCCGTGGTCCATGTGCAGCCAGATCCCCCCGCCCCTCTCCTCACCCTCGGGCCGCGTCGGGTCGTCGGGCGGCGCACCCTTGACCCGGTTGTAGTCGATGGCGATGACGTAGTCGAAGTCGTGCCAGTGCGACCGCGCCCACCAGCGCGGCGCCGCGAAGGAGGCGGACCGCGTGTACGGCAGCCTGGTGCCGGGATCGGCCAGGACCCCGCCCGCGTCGGTGAGCGTGAACACGCCGACCGGACTGCGGTTGTCGCCTGCGTGGTGCCGGGGGGTCCAGCCCTTCTTGCCGTTGTGCCCCCGCCAGCTCCGGACGCGCTCCCAGGACGGTCCCCTTCTGGCGTAGAGCACGACGGTGGCGTCCGCGGAGTCCTTCCCGTCGCCGTACACCGCCACAACCTGGCGGGAAACAGCGGGGATCCGCCGTTGCAGCCGGTCACCGACCCCCGGGACGCCGGTCGTCGCGGCGGCGCTCGGCGAGCTCCCGCCTCTCCTGCCGGCCGCTCCCGACGTACCGTCACTCCCGTGTTGCACGGCCGCACCACCGCACGCGGACAGAGCCGCGAGCAGCAGGCCGCAGATCACCGGCGCGGCTCCCGCGCGCCGCGCATAGGCATGTCGCATCGGCCCATGCTCGCACCGCTTTCCCGGCGTCAACGGCAGGTTCCGGACATCCAGGCCGTGTCGGACAGCTGCCGGATCCGGCCGCCGCCATGGAAAACCGGTTGATTTTGACCACGCCGCGACGCGAACCTTGCACGGTTTGCTGCCGCTACCCGCGGACCTTCCGCTCGTCCGTCCGCGCCTCCCCCACCCCGTCTCCCTCTCCCCCTCCCCCTGACTCGAGCCACTGGGACGTCATGCAGATCCAAGACCTTCCGTACCCCGACCCGGGTGTGCCGGACGCACGCTCGGGACCCCGCTTCCTGTGGTGGCTCGGCCGCAACCAACTGGGCGGCCAGCTCAAGTCCCTGGCCTGGGGGCTGCTGCACTTCGTCGCCGTCTCGGCGCAGCCGTTCTGCGTCGGGTTCGCCATCGAGGCCGTCGTGGACCGTTCCGGTACCCGGCTCGCCCTCACCGGCGGCGCGATGGCCCTGTTCGGTGCCGCCACCGCGATCGGGGACACCTTCCTGCACCGCGCCGCCGTCACCAACTGGATCACCGCCGCCGCCCGGGTGCAGCAGCTGCTCGCCCGCAAGGCCTCGCAGCTCGGCTCCGCGCTGACCCGGCGGGTCGCGGCCGGTGAGGTCGTGGCCGTCTCCACGGGCGACGTCGAGAAGATCGGCTGGCTCGTGGAGGCCGTGTCCCGCTTCACCGCCGCGGCCCTCACGGTCCTGCTGGTCTGCGTCGGCCTGGTCGTCTACCAGCCGGCGCTCGGCCTGGTGGTCGCCGTGGGCCTGCCCGTTCTCGCGCTCGCGGTGCTGCCCCTGCTTCCCCCGGCGACACGACGGGCCGACGTCCAGCGCGAGAAGGCCGGACGTGCCACCGAACTCGCCTCCGACACCGTGGCCGGCCTGCGGGTGCTGCGCGGGATCGGCGGCGAGGAACTGTTCCTCGACCGCTACCGCAGCGCCTCGCAGGAGGTCCGGCACGCGGCCGTGCGCAGCGCCCGTATGTGGTCGCTGATCAGCGCCATCCAGGTGCTGCTGCCCGGCCTGCTGCTGATCACGGTCGTCTGCTACGGCGTCCACCTGGCCCGCGAGGGCCGCATCACCGTCGGCGAACTGGTCACGGTCTACAGCTCCGTCATGGTCCTGGCCTATCCCCTCAGGCACTTCGAGGAGATCGCGATGGCCTACTCCTTCTCACGCCCGTCGGCCAAACGCGCCGCCCGGGTACTGTCCCTGGAGCGGGCCACCGACATCGGTGGCTCGCGCGCGGCCGACGCTCCCTCGGGCGACCTGTACGACCCGGCCACCGGACTGCTCGCCCCGACCGCCCGGCTCACCGCAGTGGTGTGCGGCGACCCGGACGCGGCCGGCCAGCTGGCGGAGCGGCTGGGCGGGCATCCCCCGGAGGACAGCCCTTCGGTACTGCTCGGCGGGGTCCCGCTGAACGAGCTGCCGCTGGACTCCGCGCGCACCTCGGTCCTCGTCCAGGACAAGGACCCGGTGCTGCTGTCCGGTTCCCTGCGCGACCTGCTCGACGTGCCCGCCTCGGGTGCGGTCGACGCGGGTGCCGCGCTGGCCGCCGCCCAGTGCGGGGACGTCCTCGACGCACTCGTACAGGGTTCGCTGGACGCCGCCGACCCCATGGACGCCCGCATCACCGAACGCGGCCGGTCCCTCTCCGGCGGCCAGCGGCAACGCCTCGCGCTGGCCCGCTCCCTGTACACGGACCCCGAGGTCCTCGTCCTGGACGAGCCCACCTCCGCCGTCGACTCGCACACCGAGGCACGGATCGCCGAGGGGCTGCGCGAACTGCGGGCGGGGCGCACGACGGTGGTGTTCACCTCGTCCCCCCTGCTGCTGGACCGCGCCGACCGGGTCGTGCTCGTGCACGAGGGCGAGGCCGTCGCGGTGGGCGTACACCGCGAACTGCTGCGCTCCGAGCCCCGGTACCGGGCCGTGGTGACCAGGGAGACCGAGGAGGAAGCCGCGCTGGGCGAGGCCCTCAAGGACGAAGAGCCCTCCCTCGACGGTGTGTTCAAGGACCTGTCGGACAACCGACTCGAAGAGATCGAACGCGAAGAGATCGAGGAGACCGCATGATCGGCGTGGCGCCGCCCGCGTACGACCCGGCGGCACCGACGACGGCGAACACGCTGCCCGTCGGCGCCCCCGCGACCGTCCGCGCCTACGTGGCCGAACTCCTGCGCCGGCACCGCCGCGCCTTTCTGCTCCTCCTGCTCGTGAACACGGTTGCCACGGTCGCCTCGATGGTGGGTCCCTGGCTGCTCGGTGACCTCGTCGAGCGGCTGTCGGACGGCGCCCGCGAGCTCCATCTCGGGCTCATCGCCACCCTGTTCGTGCTCGCCCTGGTCGTCCAGGCCGCCTTCGTACGGCAGGTGCGGCTGCGCGGCGCGATGCTCGGCGAGCGGATGCTGGCCGACCTGCGCGAGGACTTCCTCGTCCGTTCCGTGCGGCTGCCGCCGGGCGTGCTGGAGCGGGCCGGGACCGGCGACCTGTTGTCCCGCATCACGACGGACATCGACCGGCTGGCCAACGCGATGCGCGAGGCCGTGCCCCAGCTGACGATCGGCGTGATGTGGGCTCTGCTGCTGCTCGGCGGGCTCGTCGTCACGGCGCCGCCGCTGGCGCCGGCCGTCCTGGTCGCGGTGCCACTGCTGGTGGCCGGGTGCCGCTGGTACTTCAAGCGGGCGCCCGCCGGCTACCGCTCGGAGGCCGCCGGCTACGCCTCCGTGGCCGCCGCCCTCGCCGAGACCGTGGACGCCGGCCGCACCGTGGAGGCGCATCGGCTGGGCGACCGCCGCATCGCGCTCTCCGAGCAGCGCATCCAGCAGTGGACCGCCTGGGAGCGCTACACGCTGTGGCTGCGCTCGGTGCTCTTCCCGGTCATCAACATGGTGCACGTCACCGTGCTCGGCTCGGTCCTCATGCTCGGCGGGGCGTTCGTGCTGAAGGGCTGGATCGGAGTCGGCCAACTGACGACGGGCGCACTGCTGGCGCAGATGCTCGTCGACCCGGTGAACCTCATCCTGCGCTGGTACGACGAACTCCAGGTGGCCCAGGTGTCGCTCGCCCGACTCGTCGGAGTGCGTGACATCGAACCGGACGGCGGAGACTCCGGGATCGTGCCGGACGGGCGCGACGTGCACGCCGACCGCGTCCACTTCGGCTACCGGGAGGGCGTCGACGTGCTGCGCAAGGTGACCCTGGAGGTCTCCCCCGGCACCCGGCTGGCTCTGGTCGGACCCTCGGGGGCGGGGAAGTCCACACTGGGGCGGCTGCTCGCCGGGATCTACGCGCCGCGCGACGGCCGGATCACCCTCGGCGGCGCCGAGCTGTCGCGAATGACCGCGGAACGGGTCCGCTCCCATGTGGCGCTCGTGAACCAGGAGCACCACGTCTTCGTGGGCTCCCTGCGCGACAACCTGCGGCTCGCCCTCCCCCACGCGCGACTCCACCCGAGCGAGGAATCCGCGACAGCCGCGACGGCCGCGGAAGGCACCGAGAAGGCGAAGAGCACCAAGAGCGCCGAGGACGCCGAGCTGTGGGCGGCCCTGGGCGCGGTCGACGCGGACGGCTGGGCCCGGGCCCTGGACGACGGTCTCGACACCGAGGTCGGCTCCGGCGGTGTCGCGCTCACCCCGGCACAGGCCCAGCAGATCGCCCTGGCCCGGCTGGTCCTGGCCGACCCCCACACACTGGTCCTGGACGAGGCGACCTCGCTGCTCGATCCGCGTGCCGCCCGCCACCTGGAGCGGTCCCTCGCCCGCGTCCTGGACGGGCGCACCGTCGTCGCCATCGCCCACCGTCTGCACACCGCCCACGACGCCGACGTCATCGCCGTCGTCGAGAACGGCCGCATCAGCGAGCTGGGCAGCCACACCGAGCTGGTCGCGGCGGACGGCGCGTACGCGGCCCTCTGGCGGTCGTGGCACGACTGAGCAGCGAAGCGCCGGGGGCGGCCGGTCGGCGCCGACGCAAGGCGTGAGAGCGCCTCCGGCGGGGGCGGCGCGAGTGTACGGGCCGGTGCAAGGGTCGGTGCTGGTGTCGGTGCTGGTGTCGGTGCCCGAGCCGGTGCTGGTGTCGGTGCCGGTGCCGGTGTCTGGGGCTACGCCGCTGCCGGTGCCAGCGTCCGGGCCCGCGCGGGTGCCAGTGCCGGTGCCTGTATCTGGGTCCACGCCGGTGTCGGCGTCGGCGCCGGTCCCTGTGCCAAGGCCCGTGCCGGTACCGGCGCCCAGGCGCGTACCAGTGCCGGCGTCGGTGTCTCGGGCGCCGCTCGGACCGGTGCCGTGGCCGGTCTCCTCGGCCGCCCGCTCGCGGGGCTGCGAGCTGGGTGCCCCGGGGGCGGGGACGGCCTCGGGTCGCGGCCCCCGCGCCCGGGCGGAGGCGGCCCGGCGCGGCCTTCGTACGTCCTCTGGCGTTGCGCGGTCCCGAAGCGGGGTGGAACGCTGGAAAGCGGCACCCGCGCGGAAGGCAGTCGGGATCCCTCCGGAACACACCGCGCTCGACCGGTGCCCCGTGCGGCGGCACCCCGCCGCCGACCGCGATGAGTACGGGGCCGTCACCCCCTGGAGGTACCCGTGAACAGTGCCGACGGATGGGGGGACGACGTCTACCAGCCCGACGCGTCCGACATCCAGGAAGACTCGGGACTGCTCGATGCCGAGGACACGCTGGAGAACGACGGCGTCGAGGACCCTCTCGATCGCGGTTGGTCCCCGCCGGACCGCCCCTGGGCGGTGGAGCACGACGGTGTGACCGCCTCGGAGCGCCGGCAGGGCGAGAGCCTTGATCAGCGGCTCGCGGAGGAGATCCCGGAGCCCGATGCGCCGGACGGCGACGGCCTCGGCGATTGCGACGGCACCGACGGGGAACTCCTCGACAACGAGGTCGGCTCCGCTCGCTCCGGCAGGCTCGTGGCGCCGGACGAAGGAGCCCACGAGGACGAGGAGAGCGCACTGATCGCCACGGACGTGGGCATCGACGGCGCGGCGGCCTCCGCCGAGGAGGCCGCGATGCACATCGTCGACGAGGACGCCCTGTCCGGCTGAGCCGTCCATGGCGACCCCGACCGTCTCCGACCCGTCGCCGCCGTCTCCCTCTCCGTCGGCAGCGCCATCGTCCTTGCCATCGCCATCGCCATCGCCATCGCACGAGGAGCCCTCATGCAGCAGGACAAGCAGCCCGACTACCACGCGGTCGTGTTCCGCGACCGGACCGCCGGTTACGCCTTCCTGACCCGGTCCACCGCCGGCAGCGATCAGACCATCGAGTGGGACGACGGGGAGACCTACCCGGTCGTGGACGTGGAGATCTCCTCCGAGAGCCACCCCTTCTACACCGGCAAGGCGCGCACCGTGGACACGGAGGGCCGGGTCGCCCGCTTCGAGCGGCGCTACGGCGACGGCGGGGCGATGACCTGAACCGCTGTCGTCGCCACCACCGACGGCGGCCGTCGGGTGGCTCGTCAGATGTAGTTGAGGGCGGCCGCGCCGCCCACTCCCCCGAGCACCATGAACACGGGCATCAGCACCTTCAGCTCGACCCAGCTGCCGGCCCGGAACCGCATCACCTTGGGCGGACCGATCGGGTACCAGCGCTTGCGCCCGATCGGGATGGGCCACAGGACCGGGCAGCCCGAGACGGTCAGGGCGTCGCCGATGTCGTGCACCAGGGCGCCCAGCACGATCGGCAGCCCCAGCCACAGGTACTGCTGGCCCGGGTCCGTGAACAGCCAGTCCGAGCCGTTGCCGGGCTTTTCCAGGACCCCGGCGAGGATCCAGGCGCTGGTGGCGGCCAGCAGCCACACCAGCACATCGCTGCTGGAGCCCCGGGCCGCCCGCCACAACAGCCCCTCGATCGCCAGCACCATGTGTACGAAGAGAAGCGCCAGGACCGCCCAGCGGCCACCGGTGATCGCCAGCGCCGAGGCGCCTCCGCCGATCATGACGGCCCACAGCCAGGTGTGCGTCAGGGTCCGGTGGCCTCCGGAGCGGCGCGGGTCGCCCTGCTTCCTGGTGCCCTTGTAGACGGCGTAGGAGAGCTTGTCGACGATCTCGCACAGCCAGCGCGAGACGGGGCCGAAGGCCCGCGAGATGGTGGCCGCCTTGTGGTCGAGGTCCGGAGCGAGCGCGGCTCCGGCGCAGATCAGCGCACCCGCGAGCAGGACCGGCCAGGGCATCGTGTGCCCGGCCGCGGCGGCGGCCGCACCTACGCCGAGCCAGGCGGCCGCGCCCGACAGTGAGTGTGCTGGTCCCATCATGGCCGGTGCCCGCCCTATTCCTCGAATGCCGCTGTCCAGTTGACCGGGTGCGTTGACGCTCCGTCGGCGACACAGCGTAGCCGTCGTGATCTTCGGACCTGCATCCGATTCCCCCCTCAGGGACGAGGACAGGCAAGATGGGGGCGTGACCCTCATCGATCAGTTGCCGCCGACCGCAGATCCCGACGCCCTGTACGAAGCCTTCGAGTCCTGGGCGCAGGAGCGTGGTCTGACGCTCTACCCCCACCAGGAGGAGGCGCTGATCGAGGTGGTCTCCGGGGCGAACGTGATCGTGTCGACGCCCACCGGCTCCGGCAAGAGCATGATCGCGGCGGCCGCGCACTTCGCGGCTCTCGCCCGTGACGAGGTCACCTTCTACACGGCTCCGATCAAGGCGCTGGTGTCGGAGAAGTTCTTCGAGCTGTGCAAGATCTTCGGCACGGAGAACGTCGGCATGCTGACCGGCGACGCGTCGGTGAACTCCGACGCCCCGGTCATCTGCTGCACCGCCGAGGTGCTCGCCTCGATCGCGTTGCGCGACGGCAAGAACGCCGATGTCGGTCAGGTCGTCATGGACGAGTTCCACTTCTACGCGGAGGGCGACCGCGGCTGGGCGTGGCAGATCCCCATCCTGGAGCTGCCCCAGGCGCAGTTCGTGCTGATGTCGGCCACGCTCGGCGACGTGTCGTTCTTCGAGCAGGACCTCGCCCGGCGCACCGGCCGTCCCACGTCGGTGGTCCGCTCGGCGACCCGGCCGGTGCCGCTGTCGTACGAGTACCGGTACACCCCGATGACGGAGACGCTCAGCGACCTGCTGGTGACGAGGCAGGCGCCCGTCTACATCGTGCACTTCACGCAGGCGCAGGCGGTGGAGCGGGCGCAGGCGCTGATGAGCATCAACATGTGCTCGCGCGACGAGAAGGAACGGATCGCCGACCTGATCGGCAACTTCCGCTTCAGCACGAAGTTCGGCCAGAACCTCTCGCGCTACGTGCGGCACGGCATCGGTGTCCACCACGCCGGCATGCTGCCCAAGTACCGGCGTCTGGTGGAGAAGCTCGCCCAGGCCGGCCTGCTGAAGGTGATCTGCGGTACGGACACCCTCGGTGTGGGCGTCAACGTGCCCATCCGCACCGTGCTGTTCACGGCGCTGACCAAGTACGACGGCAACCGGGTGCGTACCCTGCGGGCCCGTGAGTTCCACCAGATCGCGGGCCGGGCCGGGCGGGCCGGCTTCGACACGGCGGGTCTGGTGGTGGCGCAGGCTCCCGAGCACGTCATCGAGAACGAGAAGGCCCTCAACAAGGCCGGTGACGACCCGAAGAAGCGTCGCAAGGTGGTGCGCAAGAAGGCGCCCGAAGGATTCGTGGGCTGGGCGGAGAACACCTTCGACAAGCTCATCGAGTCCGAGCCGGAGCCGCTGACGTCCCGCTTCCGGGTCACGCACACGATGCTGCTGTCGGTGATCGCCCGGCCCGGCAACGCCTTCGAGGCGATGCGCCATCTGCTCGAGGACAACCACGAGCCGCGCAAGCAGCAGCTTCGGCACATCCGGCGCGCGATCGCGATCTACCGCTCGTTGCTGGACGGCGGGGTCGTCGAGAAGCTCGACGAACCGGACGCCTCCGGCCGCGTCGTCCGCCTCACCGTGGACCTCCAGCAGGACTTCGCTCTGAACCAGCCGCTGTCCACCTTCGCGCTGGCCGCGTTCGAACTCCTCGACCCGGAGTCGCCCTCCTACGCCCTCGACATGGTCTCCGTCGTGGAGTCCACGTTGGACGACCCGCGTCAGATCCTGGCCGCTCAGCAGAACAAGGCCCGTGGCGAGGCGGTGGCCCTGATGAAGGCGGACGGCGTCGAGTACGAGGAGCGGATGGAGCGCCTGCAGGACATCACGTACCCGAAGCCCCTGGAGGAGCTGCTCTTCCACGCGTACGACACCTACCGCAAGAGCCACCCGTGGGTCGGCGACCATCCGTTGTCGCCGAAGTCCGTCATCCGTGACATGTACGAGCGGGCGATGTCGTTCACCGAGCTGGTGTCCCACTACGAGCTGGCCCGCACCGAGGGCATCGTGCTGCGCTACCTGGCCGGCGCCTACAAGGCCCTCGACCACACCGTCCCGGACGACCTCAAGTCGGAGGATCTCCAGGACCTCGTGGAGTGGCTGGGCGAGATGGTGCGCCAGGTGGACTCGAGTCTGCTGGACGAGTGGGAGCAGCTCGCCAACCCGGCGGAGATGACCGCCGAGGAGGCCCAGGAGAAGGCCGACGAGGTCAAGCCGGTCACGGCCAACGCGCGTGCCTTCCGGGTCCTGGTCCGCAACGCGATGTTCCGCCGTGTCGAGCTCGCCGCTCTCGACCACGTCGACGAACTCGGCGAGCTGGACGGCGAGTCCGGTTGGGACGCCGACGCGTGGGGCGAGGCGATGGACAAGTACTGGGACGAGTACGACGATCTCGGCACGGGCCCGGACGCCCGGGGCCCCAAGTTGCTCATCATCCAGGAGGAGCCGCAGAACGCCCTGTGGCGGGTCCGTCAGATCTTCGACGACCCCAACGACGACCACGACTGGGGCATCAGCGCGGAGGTCGACCTCACGGCCTCCGACGCCGAGGGCCGCGCCGTCGTCCGCGTCACCGCCGTCGGCCAGTTGTGAGTACCGAAGAGGGCACAGGAGAAGCGCACCGATGACGAATCCCGCCGAGAAGCTCGTCGATCTGCTCGACCTCGAGCAGATCGAGGTCAACATCTTCCGCGGCCGCAGCCCGCAGGAGTCCCTGCAACGGGTCTTCGGTGGCCAGGTGGCGGGCCAGGCGCTGGTCGCGGCCGGCCGGACCACCGAGGGAGACCGGCCCGTGCACTCGCTGCACGCGTACTTCCTGCGTCCGGGCCGCCCGGGTGTGCCGATCGTGTACCAGGTCGAACGGGTGCGGGACGGGCGGTCCTTCACGACCCGCCGGGTCACCGCCGTGCAGCAGGGGCGCACGATCTTCAATCTCACCGCCTCCTTTCACAAGCCTGAGGAAGGTCCTTTCGAGCACCAGCTGCCGCCGGCTCGCGAGGTCCCGGACCCGGAGTCCCTGCCGACGGTCGTCGAGGAGATCCGGAAGCATCTGGGCGAGCTGCCCGAGCAGTTGGAACGGATGGCGCGCCGTCAGCCCTTCGACATCCGGTACGCGGACCCGCTGCGCTGGAGCGCCGAGGACGTCAAGGAGGCCGAGCCGCGCAGCGCGGTGTGGATGCGCGCGGTCGGGCCGCTCGGCGACGACCCGCTCGTCCACACCTGCGCGCTCACGTACGCCAGTGACATGACCCTCCTGGACGCCGTCCGCCTCCCGGTCGAGCCCTTGTGGGGTCCGCGGAACTTCGACATGGCGTCGCTGGACCACGCGATGTGGTTCCATCGGCCGTTCCGCGCGGACGAGTGGTTCCTGTACGACCAGGAGTCGCCGATCGCCACCGGCGGACGCGGGCTGGCCCGTGGGCGGATCTACGACCTGGAGGGGCGCCTGCTGGTGTCCGTCGTCCAGGAGGGGTTGTTCAGGGCGCTGTAGATCAGGTGTGTCACCCGCCTCGGTGGCGTAGCCAGGTCAGCAGTCCGCGGGTCCGCCGGTCGGGACGGTCGGTGTCTTCGGGCCGGTCCGGTGGCCCGGCCGGGGGCGTCGGCGCCGGTTTCCAGGCCGGCCGTGGCGCGGGCTGCTCGGCCCGTGCCTCGGCCAGGGTCCGTTCCAGGTCGTACCTCAGCCAGTCGATCTCGTCCGGGTCGTCGGCCGTCATGATCTTTTCCACGAGGTCAGCGGCCGGGGTGCCGGGGGTGCCCTGGGCGGGCGGCCGGGGCCGGAACCTGTTCAGGTGGGAGCGTTCGTAGGGGTCCTCGACGACCGCCGCGACCTGGAGGGGGTCGAGGAATCCGGCCAGGACTCCGGCGCGTTGCCAGGGGCCGTCGGCCTGTCGGTGCAGGAAGCCCAGGTGGCGTCCCCGCCAGTTGCGGGGCCGCAGATCGACACCGGCATCCAGCCGGCTCCGCAGCACCCCGGGTGTGCGACCGGTCAGCAGGAAGGCGTTGGTCCCGTCGGTGGCGAACTGCTCGAGTTCGTCGGCGAGATAGAGCCAGACGACGGCCCGATAGCGGTTCAGATAAAACCTGACCGGCACCACGAGTCCCAGCCGCGCGAGGCGGGTGAACCGGGCCGGTGGCACGCCCATGATGGCGGCGCCTTCGCTGGTCCCCACGGCCAGCACGCTCGCGCGCAGCGCCTCGGGGAAGCGGGGCTCCGAGCGCAGACGCTCGATCTCCGCCCGAGCCACCCGACGACCCCCTCCGCCTTCGTCGGGCACGGTCCTGATGCGCCCGAGGTGCACGGCGAGGTCGAACTCGCTCCGCTTCAGATCCAGTTCCCGCGCCGCGTGGCTCGGCGTGCAGGTAGCGGAAAGTGGTCGCGTGACGGTGTTGCCGGACATGGTCGTCTCCCTCGTGGAGTGAAGTGGAGTGAAGCAGGCCAGCACGGTCGGCAGTGGCCTCGGAAAAAACCGTAGCCGGAATCACCGACGTCGAGGCGAGCCTGTGGATAACTCCACGGAGGAAGGTGAAAGCGCAGGTCAGAGGTCCTCGAGTGGTGCGCGGTCGGGTTGCCGGGCGTCCACCGTGAGGTGCTCGCCGACCCGGTTGACGAGCAGGGTCATCTCGTAGGCGATCTGCCCCATGTCGGCCTCCGCCCCGCTGAGCACGCACAGACAACTGCCGGTACCCGCGGCGGTGACGAACAGCACCGCGTCGTCGAACTCGATCATCGTCTGGCGCACTCGGCCCGCGCCGAAGTGCCGCCCCGATCCCTTCGCCAGGCTGTGCAGTCCGGACGAGACGGCGGCGAGGTGCTCCGCGTCCTCCCGGAGCAGTCCCGCACTCGCGCCCGCCACCAGCCCGTCGTTGGACAGGACGAGTGCGTGACGTACGTGGTCGACGCGCTCCGTCAGGTCGTCCAACAGCCAGCCCAGCCCCTGGTTCTGCGCCATGTCCCGCTCCCCGTGTGACGTTCCCCGTGTGACCCTCCGCCTCGCCGGAGAATCTGCCCGCCAGCCTTCCCCAGGAGCGGCCGCGGGAGCAAGGAGGATGGCCGCATGGCACAGAAGATGACCGATGAGGAATGGCGGGCCTTCGTCACGTACGGGACCCGCACCGCGAAGCTGTCCACCGTACGGGCCGACGGAAGTCCGCATGTGGCGCCGATCTGGTTCCTGCTCGACGGGGACGACGTGGTGTTCAACACCGGCAAGGAGACGGTGAAGGGGCGCAATCTGGCGCGGGACGGCCGGGTCGCCCTGTGCATGGACGACGACCGGCCGCCCTTCGACTTCGTGGTGCTGCGGGGCCGGGCCCGCATCTCGGAGGACCTCGACGAGATCCGGCACTGGGCGACGCGGATCGCGGCGCGCTACATGGGTGAGGAACGCGCGGAGGAGTTCGGTGCCCGCAACGGGGTGCCGGGCGAACTGCTCGTCCGTGTCGCCGTCGACAAGGTCCTGGCGCAGAAGGACATCGCGGACTGACCGGGCCGGCGTGGGCGCGGTCAGCTCACGGAGTCGAGCAGCCGGGCGGTGTGCATCCGCCCGGCGTACTCGACCAGCCGGATCAGCACCTCCTTCCCCGAGTCGCGGTCCCGGGCATCGCACAGGACGACGGGGGTCCCGCCGTCGAGGTCGAGGGCGCGCGAGACGTCCTGGGCGCCGTATGTCCGCGTGCCCACGAAGCAGTTGACGGCCACCACGAACGGGATGTGCCGGTGCTCGAAGTAGTCGACCGCGGGGAAGCAGTCCTCCAGACGCCGGGTGTCGGCGAGGACCACCGCGCCCAGAGCCCCCTGCGACAACTCGTCCCACAGGAACCAGAAACGGTCCTGGCCGGGGGTGCCGAACAAGTAGAGGGAGAGGCCGGAACGGATGGTGATCCGGCCGAAGTCCATGGCGACGGTCGTCGTGACCTTCTGGTCCACGCCGTCGGTGTCGTCCACCGACTGGCCGGCTTCGCTGAGCAGTTCCTCGGTGCGCAGCGGCTTGATCTCGCTGACCGCGCCCACCATGGTGGTCTTGCCGACGCCGAACCCGCCGGCGACCAGTATCTTCAACGCCAGCGGAGCCGTGTCGCCGCCCGTGGTGTCGGAGTGTTCGGAGACCATGGATCACTTCTCTCGGGAGTGTCGGCAACGGTCGAGGTCGGTACGGGGGAGCCGTGGCTCGGCGCGGTGGTCGCGCGGGGCTTCGGCGCCGGAGTGCGAAGTGCGAAGTCAGCATCATGACAACCGCGGCCCCTTTCCGAGGGGTTCGACCGCTATCTGCCCGATGTGACCGTCTCTTGCGCGTTCGGTGTCCGAAGGCGCGCACGAGTCGGTGTGCGGTGGGTCCGTACGCGTCCGGGTCCGTCCGGGGGGGGCATCTACAGCGCTCGCAACCCCTCGATCACCTCGCGCAGAATCCGTTCGTCGGGCAACTGCGCGGGCGGGACCGGGCGGCTGACGGTGACGCAGCCGAGTTCCAGCAGGTCTCCGAGGAGCACCCGGACCACGCCCACGGGAAGGTCCGCGCCCGCCGAGAGTTCGGCGACGGACTGGGTCTCCGCGCGGCAGAGTCCGATGAGGGCGCGGTGTTCCGGTCCGAGCGCCATGCCGTCCGTGCTCGGCGCACCCGGATCCAGGGTGACCAGGGCGATCAGGTCGAAGCGCACTCCGGTCGGTCCGGGCTTCGTGCGCCCGCCGGTCATGGCGTACGGGCGGACGAGCGGGCCGGCCTCGTTGTCGTACCACTGGCTGCCCAGCTCGCGCGGGGTGGGGGTCATGTCCTCGGTCATCTGCGTGGGTCGCTCTCTGGCCTCATCCGGCGGCGGTCGGGCGCCCGCCGAGCCGTGGCGCCGTGTAGAGGTGCTCCCCGACCCGCTTGACCAACCGGGCCATCTCGTAGGCGACGAGGCCGATGTCGGCGGTCACGGCGGTGAGGACGGCCAGGCAGGAGCCGTCGCCCGCGGCGGCCACGAACAGGAAGCCGTCGTCCATCTCCACCATGGTCTGGCGCACTCCGCCGGCGCCGAAGTGACGGCCCGCGCCCTTGGCGAGGCTGTGGAAGCCGGAGGCGACGGCGGCGAGGTGTTCGGCGTCCTCCCTCCTCAGGTCGGTCGAGGCACCGACGGCGAGTCCGTCGTTGGACAGCACCACGGCGTGCCGTACCTCGCTCACGCGCATCACCAAGTCGTCCAGCAGCCAGTCGAGTTCGCCGGACCGCTGGGCCGACCTCGTGCTCGGGTCCTGGATCATCTGGGGTCTCCTTCGCTGCTGTCGCTGCCCGGTTCGGGTTCCGGGGCGGCTCCGTGGCCGGGCTGTCTGCCGCCGCCGCGTGCCCAGCCCGCCCGGTACGCGGACATCCGGTCCCGTACGAGCTCGGGGGTGCGCCCTTCGTCGCCGCGCGGGCCGGGCGACCGGGGTGGTTCCTCGGCGAGTGTCCTGCGCAGTTGGGGGGCGAGGTTGGCCTGCCGTACCCGGCGCGGGAGGTCGTCCGATCCTTCGGCGTCGTCCGCGGGACGGTGCAGGCGCAAGGCGGTGACTCCGGGAGGCGGGGGGTCGGCGGCCGCCGGTTCGGCAGCCTCCGGTTGGGCGGAGGCTCGTACGGAGGCGGTTCGTACGGGGGCCACCAGTGCGGGGCGGTCGGCGGAGGCGGGGACGGCTTCCTGACGCCGGTCGGCGGTGTGCCGGTCCGTGGCGGACACGCGCGCGTACCCGCGTTCCGCGGGCCGCGGCTCGGTCTCCGTGACCTCACGGGCGGAACGTTCCGGCTTGCCGCTGTGCAGCAGCGCCGTCGGCAGCAGGACCACCGCGGTGGTGCCGCCGTAGGGCGAGGTCCGCAGATGGACCTTGATGCCGTGGCGTGCGGCGAGCCTGCTGACCACGAACAGGCCGAGCTGGTCGCTGTCGAACAGGTCGAGCGCCTCCGACTGCGCGATGCGCCGGTTGGCCTCGGTGAAGGTCTCCTTGCCCATGCCCAGGCCACGGTCCTCGACCTCGAGGGCGTAGCCGTTGCCCACGGGTTCGCCGGTGACCCGCACCCGCGTGTGCGGGGGCGAGAACTGGGCGGCGTTCTCGACGAGTTCGGCGAGCAGGTGGGTGAGGTCGGCGACGGCGGTGCCGGTGACGGCTGCCTCGGGGAGCTGCCGTACCTCCACGCGCGCGTAGTCCTCGACCTCGGAGACGGCGGCACGCACCACGTTGGTGAGCGAGACCGGCATGCGCCACGCCCGGCCGGGCGCCGCCCCGGAGAGGATGATCAGGCTCTCCGCGTGGCGCCGCATGCGGGTGGTGAGATGGTCGAGCCGGAAGAGGTCGCTCAGCTCGTTCGGATCGTCGGAGCGGCGCTCCATGCTGTCCAGCAGGCTCAGCTGACGATGGACCAGGACCTGGCTGCGACGGGCGAGGTTGACGAACACCCCGGAGATGCCGCTGGCGAGTTCGGCGCGTTCCACGGCGGCCCGCAGTGCTGCGCGGTGCACGGTGCCCAGGGCTTGGGCGACCTGGCCGGTCTCGTCCTCGGAGGGAGGTCCCGGCGGCGCTTCCGCGCGGACGTCGATCTCCTCCCCTGCGCGCAGCTTCCGCATGGCTTCCGGGAGTTTGCGCCGGGCGATCTCCAGGGCGCTGTTGCGCAGGCTGACGAGCTCGACGACGAGTCCGCGGCCGATGCGCACGGAGATGACGAGCGAGGCGATGACGGCGGCGAGGCCGAGCAGGACAGCGGCGCCGGCCGAGGTGAGCAGACCGCGGGTGAACGGGTCGGCGCGGTCGGCGACACCGCGTCCGGCGTCCGCCTCGATCGTCCGCATCCCGTTCTGCACGCGCGCGTGAGCCCCGTCCCAGCTGCTCGCGGGGGCGGCGGCGAGCGCCTTCGCGCCCGGCCCGTCGGCGAGGGCCCTGTCCTCGGCGGCGTACAGGGCCGCGTAGGTGGTGCCGGCGGCGAGCCGTTGCCAGGCGGCGCGTTCGGGGCCGCGCAGGTCTGCGACGGCCGATTCCGTCAGGGTGCGGCGGGTGTCGACGGCGCCGGTGAAGAGCCGCAGGCGCTCTCCGTCGAGGCGTCCGGCGAGGCGCGCGCCGGCGAGCACGGCGCCCTCCTGGGCCAGCGCCTCCCCCGCGCGGGAGAACTCGAGCAGCACGCGCGCGTCCGAGCCGAGTTCGGCGTCCTGGACGCCGGAGAGGGCACCGCCGACCGAGAAGGCCGCCGAGATCGTGCTCGTGTACCGGCCGTACGTCTCCTGCCAGCCGGCGCTGCCGTCCAGGACCGCGGTCCGCAGCGAAGTAAGGCCCTCGGCCCCGGAGACGAACGTCTCGAGCCGCTGGGCCACTCCCGTGGGGAGGTCCTGGCCGTCGGCGACCGTGCTGTCGTCGCCGAGCCGCAGCAGGCCCACCGCGCGGTCCGTGCGCTCCGCGAGTGCCCTCAGGTCGCCGCCCTGCCCGGGGACGGGCTTCGTCGCGTAGCGCACGGCGGCCGCGCGCTCGGTCTGAAGGGCGGCCACCGCCGCTGCCACGGGGGCGCGGACCTGCGAGTCCACGCGCTGCAACTGGCGCAGCCCGGACACGTCCTGGGCGGTGCTGACGGTGGCGTACGCCCAGAGGGCGAGCAGGGAGACGACCGGCACCATCAACAGGCAGACGATCTTGGCGCGTACGGTGCGCGGCCTGATGCGCCAGCGCTCCGCGCGCGGGGGTATCGCGTCCGCGGAGGTGTCGATCTGCTCGTCCCCGGCCTCGTCGGCGGGCGGTCCGGCGTGGGCGCGGCGCCCGCGTGTGGGGGGCGGCGCGTCGGCGCCTGCCGTGGGGGTCCTACGGGGTGTACGCATGGCCTCCTCGCTCGGAAGGGGTTCAGGAACGGGCCGGGCGCGTCAGACGGGCCGGGCCTGCTGTCGGACGGTGAGGCTGTCCACGGGCTGCTGGGCCGAGGCGGATGCCTCGCGCTCCCCCGTCGTGGGCGACAGCGCGACGAAGGCCGAGGTCAGGAAGAGATAGGAGCCGAGGCCGACGGCGAGGGGGAAGATGAACTGCATCGCCGAGGCCCCCGGCAGCGGCTCGCCGGAGGGCGTGACATGGACGCTCACCGCGAACATCGCCGTGTAGTGCATGCTGCTCACCGCCGCGCCCATGACGAGGGAGGCGAGGGTGACCGCGATCGGCGACCTGATGTTGAGCGCCGCCCAGAGGGCCGCGGTCGCCGCGACGACGGCGATCAGGACGGACAGTCCGACGCGGACGGGGTCGTAGGTCACGTCGGCGTGCAGCCGGACGGCGGCCATGCCCAGGTAGTGCATGCTGGCTACCCCCAGGCCGGTGGTGAGGCCGCCGATCAGCAACGCGCGCGTGCGGTCACGGCTGTAGCCGACGGCGAAGACGCCGGCGCAGACGACGACCATGGCGACGAGAAGGCTGAGCACGGTCAGCGGAACGTCGTAGCGGATGTCGGTGCCGCCGACGGCGAAGCCGAGCATGGCCACGAAGTGCATGGTCCAGATTCCGGTGCCGATCGCCGAGGCGGCGGTGATCAGCCAGTTGCGGCGCGAGCGTCCGGTGGCGCCGAGCGCCCGCACGGTGCAGCGCAGCCCGAGGGCGGCGCCCACGCAGGCCATCACGTACGACAGCACGGGGGTCAGCCAGCCGAAGGCGGCGTGGTCCAGGTGTCCCATGGCCACGGGACGCTAGTCGGGGCACGGGAGCACAAAGGGGGCGCATTTCGAAAGGTGTTGCAATGTGGCGTAGTAGTGCGCCGGAACGATCGGGTCACGCTCGAACGTGTGCACCGAGGCGTCGTCCGTGTCGGTGAGGGATCATGCGGAGCATGAGCAACGACCACACACACGTTCAGGAGTTCTTCGGCGCGCGGGCCCCGGACTGGGACAGCCGCTTCCCGGACGACGGGCCCGCCTACGCCGCCGCGGTCGGCCGGCTCGGCCTCCGAGCGGGAGCGCGTGTGCTGGACGCGGGCTGCGGCACCGGGAGGGCCCTGACGCCGCTGCGTGCGGCCGTGGGGCCGTCCGGAGTGGTGGTCGGGGCGGATCTGACGCTGGCCATGCTGGCGGCCGCCGTACGGGCCGGACGCGACCGTGCCGGGCGACTGATGCTCGCCGACGTGACCGCGCTCCCCTTCCGCTCCGCGTCGCTGGACGCCGTGTTCGCGGCCGGCCTCGTCGCCCACCTGCCGCGGCCGCAGGAGAACCTGCGGGAGCTGGCCCGGGTGGTGCGCCCCGGCGGCACGCTGGCACTGTTCCACCCGATCGGCAGGGCCGCGCTCGCGGCCCGTCAGGGAAGGCAGCTCACACCGGAGGACCTGCGGGCGGAACCCAACCTCCGCCCGATGCTGGCCGGTTCGGGCTGGCGCATGATGTCGTACGCCGACGAGGACGCCTGTTTCCTGGCCCTGGCCGTCCGCGAGGCCTGACGGCTCACGCCTCCCCGGCGACCGCCCGTACGAAGGCGTCGGGGTTGTCGAACATGACGTTGTGACCGGCGCCCGGGACCGTCACCACGCGCACGCCCGCCGCCTCCAGGGCGTCCGCTCCGCCGAGCTCACCGGTCAGCTCACCCTGGAGGTAGACGCGCTCCACCGCGTCGAGGCCGACCAGGATCTCGCGCATGACCGGGTCGGACCCGCGCCTGAGTCCGACGGCGGTGCGGTGCAGAGCCCGCGGGTCGGCCAGCCGCATGGTCGCGGCCCACGTCGGCCCGACCTTGGCCAGCACGCGCGCGTACCCGCTGTCGACGAACTCCTCCTCCGTGTACGAGGCGATCCCGCTGCTCCCCGCGGAGGGCGGCGGAAAGGGGTCCAGATTGGCCTCCGTGAGCACGAGCCGCGCGACCAGGTCGGGCCGGCGGTGGGCGAGGACGACGGCCACGGAGCCGCCCATGCTGTGGGCGACCAGTTCGGCGCCGGTCACCCCCGCCGCGTCCAACGCGGCCGCCAGGGCGTCGGCGTGCCCGTCGAGTGTGTAGCCGAAGTCCGCGGGACGGTCGCTGATGCCGTGCCCGGGCAGATCGACGAAGAGGCTGCGCCGACCGGCGAGTTCGGGACGGGCGGCCACATGCGCGTGGTAGACGGCCGAGGCCGCACCCAGGCCGTGCACGTACACCCGCGCGGGTCCCGCGCCGTTCGACTCGGTCCAGCGGACATGGCTGCCCGCACCGTCGAACTCCGCCTGCTGCATCGTCTTCCCCTCGGCTCGTCACCGCCGTCGATTCCGGCGACGCTCAACATACATCGGATCGGATGTATCAAGTCAACGCTATATAGTGAGACCGATGTACTCGACGATCGAGGTAAGACCGCAGGGAGGTAAAGCCACGTCGATGTACCACTGCCATGCGGCAGAATGCGGGCATGCTGGAGCTCGCCATCCTCGGTTTCCTGTACGACGCCCCGCTGCACGGCTACGAACTGCGCAAACGCATCACGGCGCTGACGGGACACGTCCGTCCGGTGGCCGAGAGCACCCTCTACCCGACGATCAAGCGACTGGAGAAGTCGGGTCTCCTGGTGCGCACCACCGAGCCCGGCGCCGTCGCCGCTCCGCGCCATGTCCTCAGCCTCACCAACGAGGGCGGGAACGCACTGCGTCGGCAGCTCGCCGAACCGGCCCAGCGCGACATCACCGATGAGAACCGCTGGTTCACGGTGCTCGCCTTCCTCCGGCACCTGGACGACGCCACCGCCCAAGCGGCCGTGCTGCGCCGCCGACTGGCCTTCCTGGAGGAGCCGGCGAGCTTCTTCTACGAAGGTGACCGGCCGCTGCGGGCCGAAGAGCTGGAGGACCCGTTCCGGCGCGGTGTGCTGACCATCGCGCGGGCCACGTCCCGGGCCGAGCTCACCTGGCTGCGCGACACACTCGCCTCACTGGGCGGATGACCCGCCCGGCTGCCGGACGGGGCAGCCTCGGACGCCGGGCACCGGACGGGTGCCCAGCTCGCCCAGCCGGAAGCCGTTCGGGTAACCCTTGATCTCCCGGTTCTGTCGCGCGTGGTGGGGTGCGCGGCGCGGCGGCAGCAGCCGCACCAGGCGTCCACGCGCGCGTACCGCAGCCCGCACCAGCGCGCGGGTCACGGGGCTCGGAGCGGTGTAGCGAAACGCCGTCAGCAGGTGTGCGTCGAGCAGGGCGAGTGTGGCGGTGCGCAGGACGGGTGCCAGCGGCCTCGGATACCAGGAGGCCATCAGGGTGAGCGTGGCGTCCGAGACCCGCCGCGCGCCCTCGTCCCAGGCGAAGTGAGCCTCTTCGTAGGCGTCGAGACAGGCCTCGAACTCCTCGTATGTCTCGGGGATGTCCTGAATGCCCATGCGCTGCCCGAGGGCGCGGTAGTGCACGGTGCAGGCGACGATCTCGTGGCGCGACAGCCTGCGCCATCCGTAGGCGTCGATCCATCGCTTCGGCATCACGACGAAGGTGCAGAGCACGTACCGCATGTCGTCGTTGCCGATGTCGTAGGAGCGGTGCATCTGGTTGATGCGCCGGACGGCCGTCCGGCCCTGCTCGCTGTCGAAGCCGTGCTCGACGACGGCGTCGAGCAGGAGTGCGGTGTCGTCGTACCGCTTCTGGGCACGGTCCGTGAGTTCCGCCGTCTCGGCGAGCAGACGCCCGATGCTCGGCACCGCGTAGGTGCGGTACAGGGCCAGCTCCAGAGCGCGGGTGACGTCCCAGGGGAACTCGTACGCCGCGGTGAGTCGGTAGATCTCGAACGCGTCCTCGTACGGGTCCATCCGCCGGATCTGCCTGAGCCGTTCGAAGCGCTTCACCGCACCGTCCCCCTTCTGCCGCCGGAACTCCAACTCTAGGTTGAACAGCGGGAGATGAAGGATCAGTCAGGGCAACCACGCGAGGGGAAGGCGGTCGGCATGTTGGACAGGGTCCGCAAGGCCTACGGGAGATTCCGCGACGCGATGCGCGCGCGGTCGCGTCCGGACGGGGAGGGGCGTCCCGGGAAAGAGTCGCGTGGTGGTGGGAAACGCACCCACAATCTGTTCGAGGCGGCCGCCGCGTACGTCTCGGCGTGCGCCGAGGACGATCAGGACAGGATCGACGAGGCAGCGGGCTGGGTGTCGCCGGAGGCGCTGTCCTTCGGGGTCAACGAACTGGCCTGTCGCGCGGTCATCGCGCTCGCCCGGGAGCGCGACGAGTCACCCCGTACCGTGGCTCGTGAGCTCCTCGGACTGCCGCCGGCGTGACGGACGCAACGGCCGGGGGTGGTCGATTCGCCCCGTCCGACCGGAAAGCCGCAGCTCGGGTGTGTCGGGGAGTCGTGACAAGCGCCTTCCCGCCGCACTAGGGTGCGCGCCGTTGGACAAACCTATGGGGAGGCTGGGATGGCTGGGACGGACGAGGACGCCGTCGCCGCCGCGGACGATGCGCTCTATGTGCTCACGGCGGTGCTGCTGACGCCGGCGAAGTTCCCGAGCGCGCTGGGCGACGACTACCCGGAGGCCTGTGCGGCGCTCGGCCTCCCGCCGCTCGCCGACGGGTACGGATTGGTGCTGGGCCAGGACGGCGAGGGCGCGCGGTGGACGGTCGTCATCGACGACGTGTCGCTGGTGGCCGTCGCCATCGCGTCGTGGGACTGCGGCATGGAGTACGACCTGTCGCCCGGCGAGCGGACGGTCGTCGCCGCCCTGCCCGGCTGGCCGCTGGCGGTCGCCGTCGCGGCTCCCGGCGTGCCCGCGCCGCACGATCCGGCCGCCGAGGTCGCGGAGGGCCCCGCGCTGTCGCCTCCGGACACGACCACCTGGGGCCCGGCCCAGCGACGCCTGGGGGCCGACGAGATCGCGCTCCAGTGGGCCCTGTGGCGCGAGCAGATCGACGACGCGGACTTCGCCCGCCCACAGGAGGGCACCACCGCGGATACCGGCAGCGACGCCGGCCAGGGGGCCCGGGACGAAAAGGCGGGCGCGTCCGGCACTGCCGACCGCGCCGACGGGGCGAAGGGGGTCAACGGGGCCGAGAAGGGCGTGGCGAGTGGCCACAGCGGCATCCGACGCGTCCTCGCCGAGGTACGCGCCTACGTGGACGCCCCGCCGCCGCTCGGCCGGGTCCGGTCGTCGTTCGCGCCCGGTGACGCGCGTACGCTGCGCGCCGACGGTCCCGGCTGGTCGCTGGTCGCCAGGACCGACGACATCGCGTTCGTCCTGCTCGACGAAGAGCCCGGCGAGGTGCTGCCGGTCGGCCGCGGACCCGAACTGCCCGGGCTCCTCGAAGCGCTCGACAAGATGGCCGTACGGCCGCTCTGAGGTCGCAGCGATCTCTCTACGGCCGTTCGGCGCCCACTCCATGGGCTCCGACGGCTTGGATGTGCGCAGGACGGGGGCCGCGACGCGGTCCCCGTCACTCAGCGGCCGAGCTCCTTGCGCGTGGCACGGCGCAGCCTGCGCTGCTGAGAGGGATCCAAGGTGAGGTAGGCCGCCGCCGGAACCCCCAGCACGATCAGCAGGGCGGCCCACCAGGGCAGCCAGATCAACAACAGCAGTCCGACCGCCACACCCCCTGCGGCGATCTTCGCGTTCTTCGACATGTGCGTCGCCTCCTTCGCGGCCACTGCCGCTCTCTGCCATGAGAACGGCTCCACGCGGCCGGCGGTTCCGGACCCGACCCTGAGACGTCCCTGAGGTACAGCCCCGAGACGCCCCTGAGAGTTCCCGTCCCAGGATGGCGGACCGGACCGGATCCTCACACGGTGCGCGTTTCCCGCCGCAGTGCTGTACCCTCGGCGACCCCGCCCTGGTAGTCAAGTTTGAGGAGTATCTTCATCGCCGTGCAGAGGGTTCCCTTGGAGACACCGTTCGAGATCTCCGAACTGGCACGTTGTTCCGCCGTGTTCGTGCCCGGCACCCCGGCCCGAACCGGCGGCGTCGCCTTCTGGCGATCCGACGACGAGGCCCCTCCCGCCCCAGCCGGCCGACAGGTGGAGGACCTGGCCGTCGTCCGGCCCGCCGGCTCCGGTGTGGCACTCGCGCGTGTGCCCGCCCTGCTCCTGCCGCTGGAAGCGGCCCTGCCCCTCCTCACCCGCGCGCGTGCCGTGCCGGACGGACACCGGGCCGCAGTTTTCTGGGGTGCGGCCGCTCTGCTGGCCCTGCGGTGTGTGGCGCGCGGTCTCCTGCTGCCCGGTCTGTCACCGGAGGACCACGACGCCTGGCGGATCGGCCCGCTGGCTCCGGAGGACCTCGACCAGGTACGCCGACTGGCCGCCTCGATGCCGCCCGAGGCACACGCCGTCCCCGTGGACGAGACCCCGCCCCTGCGCCTTCCCGACCCCGAGCGACTGCTGCGCGCCTTCCTGGACGCCGTGGCGGACACGCTCCCCCGCACTCCCGCCGCACCGCTCCTGACGGGAGGCCCGGCCTACGCGGCCCCGCAGCCCCGACACCTGCCGGAACTGCGGGCGTGGGCCGCCGACGTCGCCGCGGGCCACGACGCCGGCGTACGGATCTCGCTGCGCATCGAGGTCTCCGGGCTCGACATGCCCGGGATCGACGCGCCCGGGTTCCGGGCCGTGCCGCAGGTGCACAGCGTGAGCGACCCGGCGCTCGTCGCGGACGCCACCGACGTCTGGGCGGACTCCGGCGCCACGCACGGGGCGTTCGGCCTCCGCGCGCGGATGGACGTCCTGCTCGCCCTGCGCCGTGCGGCCCGTGCCTGGCCGGCGCTGACACCCCTGCTGTCGGCCGCCGTGCCGGACGCCGTCGAGCTCCTCGACGAGGAGCTGGCCGAGTTGCTGGGCGAGGGCGCGCGGGCGCTGGCGGGCGCGGGGATCGAGGTGCACTGGCCGAGGGAGTTGGCCCGCACCCTCACCGCCCGCGCGGTCGTGGGGCCGCCCGAGCCGGAAGCAGGGCGCGATCGGCTCGGCACGGACACACCGTCCTTCCTGTCGGCGGACTCCCTTCTGACGTTCACCTGGTGGTTCGGGCTGGGCGACCGGCAGCTGACCCCTGAGGAGCTGGACCGGCTGGCCGAGGCCAATCGGCCTCTGGTGCGGCTGCGCGACCAATGGGTACTGATCGACCCGCGGGAACTGCGCCGGGCCCACGCGCAACAGGACCGCAAGATGACGCCCGTGGACGCGCTGAGCGCGGCTCTGACGGGCTCGACGGAGGTGGACGGCCGACGGGTCGAGGTGCGGCCCACCGGGTGGCTGGCGGCCCTGCGGGAGCGGCTGACGCAACCCGAGTCGCAGGAGCCCGTGGCGCAGCCCGCGGCCCTCGACGCCACACTGCGCGACTACCAGCGGCGCGGCCTGGACTGGCTGGCCCGGACCACGGCCCTGGGACTGGGGTGCTGTCTGGCTGACGACATGGGGCTCGGCAAGACCGTCACACTGATCGCCCTGCACCTGCACCGCCAGACGGACGCCTCGGCGGCGGGTCCCACCCTCGTGGTCTGTCCGACGTCCCTGATGGGCAACTGGCAGCGGGAGATCGAGAAGTTCGCTCCGGGCACGCCGGTGCGCCGCTTCCACGGTCCGCAACGTGATCTGGCGTCCCTGGCCGACGGGGAGTTCGTCCTCACCACCTACGGCACGCTGCGCCAGGACGCGGGGCGGCTCGGCGAGGTGCCGTGGGGCCTGGTCGTGGCGGACGAGGCCCAGCACGTGAAGAACCCGTACTCGGCGACCGCGCGGGCGCTGCGCACCATCGACACACGCGCGCGTGTGGCGCTGACGGGCACGCCGGTGGAGAACAACCTGTCGGAGCTGTGGGCCATCATGGACTGGACGACACCCGGTCTGCTGGGCCGGCTGGGCGCCTTCCGTACGCGGTACGCGCGAGCCGTGGAGAGCGGCGGGGACCCTGCCGCGGCGGAGCGGCTCGGCCGACTCGTGGGACCGTTCCTGCTGCGCCGCCGCAAGTCGGACCCGGGTATCGCCCCCGAGCTGCCGCCCAAGACCGAGACCGATCGGCCCGTGGCCCTCACGAGGGAGCAGACCGGCCTGTACGAGGCCGTGGTGCGCGAGACGCTCGCCGCGATCGCCGAAGCGGACGACATGGCGCGCCGGGGGCTGATCGTGAAGCTCCTGACCGGCCTCAAACAGATCTGCAACCACCCGGCGCAGTACCTCAAGGAGGAACGGCCGAGGACAGCCGGCCGCTCCGGGAAACTCGAACTTCTGGACGAGCTGCTCGACACCCTCCTCGCCGAGGGGGCGAGCGTGCTGGTCTTCACGCAGTACGTGCGGCTGGCGCGGCTCCTCGAACAGCACCTGGCGGCGCGGGGCGTGCCCACGCAGTTCCTGCACGGCGGTACTCCGGTCGCCGAGCGCGAGAACATGGTCCGGCGTTTCCAGGACGGTGAGGTGCCCGTGTTCCTGTTGTCGCTCAGGGCCGCCGGCACGGGCCTCAACCTCACGCGCGCGGAGCACGTCGTGCACTACGACCGCTGGTGGAACCCGGCCGTCGAGGCGCAGGCCACGGACCGGGCGTACCGCATCGGCCAGACCCGGCCCGTGCAGGTGCACCGGCTGATCGCCGAGGGCACGATCGAGGACCGCATCGCCGCCATGCTGCGCCGTAAGCAGCATCTCGCGGACGCCGTGCTCGGGTACGGCGAGGCGGCGCTCACGGAACTGACGGACGCCGAGCTGGCCGATCTGGTGGAGCTGCGAGGGGATGCGCGATGAACCGGCACGACAGCGTCGAGGAACGGACCTTCGCCGCCTTGCCTCCCGCGCACGGGCGGGGGTTCGCCCGGACGTGGTGGGGACGGGCGTGGCTGACCGCGCTCGAGGCCGGCGCGCTGGACGGGGAGCAGGTGAGGACGGGCCGTCGGCTCGCGCGCGGGGGCGCCGTGGGCGCGGTGTCGGTGCGACCGGGGCGGATCACTGCCGTCGTCCAGGACCGCGATCACACGCGGTACCGGGCCGACGTGCTGCTCGACCGGCTCTCGGACGACCGGTGGGACCGCCTTCTGGACCTCGCGGTGGAGCGCGCGGGGCACGTCGCCGCGCTGCTCGACCGGGAGATGCCGCCCGATCTGGTCGAGGACGCCGAGTCGGCCGGCATCGACCTGCTTCCGGGGCTGGGCGATCTGGAGGCTCAGTGCGACTGCGGTGCCTGGGACCACTGCGGTCACACGGCGGCGGTCTGCTACCAGGTGGCGAGGCTGCTCGACCAGGATCCCTTCGTCCTCCTGCTGCTTCGGGGACGTGCGGAACAGAGCCTGCTGGACGACCTCCAGGCGCGTGGCTCCGCCGCTCGGCCCGACGCGGAGCCGCCGCGGACCGAAGGTGTGGACGCGGCGGAGGCGTACGCGGCCGGGAACATCCTGCCCCCGCTGCCCCCCGTGCCCGAACTCCCGCCGGAACCGGGTGTGCCGCCCTCCTGGGACACGGATGTCCCGCCCCCGGCCGGGGTCGAACCGGCGGCGCTGGTGATCCTGGCCGCCCGGACGGCCGCCGCGGCACACCTGCTGCTCGCGGAGGCGCTCCGCGAAGGAGCGGAACGGCGTGCGCCGACGGCCGGGTCGACGGTGGGCCACGACGCCGTACGGCTGGCGGAGGGCGTTCTCGACGTCTCGGGGACGGTGGATCGACCCGGCGAGGCCGCGCTGGGCCGTCTCGCCGCCGGGTCGGGGCGCGACCGGGCGGAACTGGCCGCTGCCGTACGGGCCTGGCGAGACGGCGGGGCAGCCGCCCTGTCCGTGCTCGAGGACGAGTGGGTCGTGGAGGGCGAGGCGTTCGCACGCGCGCGTGCCGCGCTGGACTCGGCCTGGGAGGAGGACGAGCGGCCGGTGCTGCGGGCGCGGGGGAACCGGTGGACGGTCGTCGGGACGGCCTGCCAGCTGCGGCTGGGACCGGACGGCCGGTGGTGGCCGTACCGCGAGGAGGGCGGTCGCTGGATGCCGGCCGGGGAGGCGGCCCACGACCCGGCGACGGCTCTGGCCGTGGCCCGCCCCGATGGCGAGGAAGCGCTTTCCTAGGCCGGGCTCCCTACGATGCCGCGCGGGACGTCGGCCCGACGGGCGGCCGACGCCCCCTGTTCATCCGGAGGTCCTACGGCGTTCGGCGCGTGCCCCAAACCTGGCCGCTGTCAGCGAACTTGTCACATCTTCTCCTCAGGAGGCCTGATGTCCCCGCACGCCACCGGTCGGCGCCGCGTCCATCGTTCCGTCGCGGCGGGCGTACCGCTCGCCGTGCTGGCCGCACTCGCCACCGCCGGACCGGCCGCCGCGGGCACTCCGGCCCAGGAGGCGCACGTCACGCGGACCGCGACGCTCGGCGACATCCCGCTCGGGACGTTCAGCAACACGCTGCTGCCCGGCACGGTGGCCGACGACCGGGGCGTGGACCTCGGCGGCATCGGCAGCGACATCTATCCGGCGGGCCGCAAGGGCGAGTTCTGGACGGTCACCGACCGCGGGCCCAACGGACAGATCAAGGTCGGCGGCACCAAGCGCCGTACGTTCCCCGTGCCGGGGTTCGACCCGGCGATCGTGCGGATCCGGGTGGCCGGGGACACGGTGAAGGTGCTCCAGGCGATCCCGGTCACCACGAAGTCGGGGAAGCCCGTGACGGGCCTGCCGAATCAGGCGGGGCGCGACGAGGCGCCGTACTCCTACGACGCCCAGACGCCTGTGCCGTACAACCCGAACGGGCTGGACACCGAGGGCATCGTGCGGGCGGCGGACGGGAGTTTCTGGCTCGTCGACGAGTACGGACCCTCGCTGGTGCACGTCTCCGCGCGCGGGAGGGTGCTGACGCGTTACGTGCCGAAGGGGCTGAAGCTCACGGGCACGGACTACCCCGTGGTGGAGGCGCTGCCGGCCGTCCTGCTGCACCGGAAGATCAACCGTGGCTTCGAGGGGCTGGCCCAACTCCCGGGCGGCGACCTCATCCTGGCGGTGCAGAGCCCGCTGTCGCTTCCGGACACGAACGCGGGAGAGGGTTCGCGGACCACGCGACTGCTGCGTTTCTCACCGAAGAAGAAGGCCGTCACCGCCGAGTACGCGTACCGCTTCGACCCGGTCGAGGTGGTCGACCCGAGCGAGGACGACACCTCCGAGCTCAAGATCTCCTCGCTGGTCGCCGTGGGCGGCGACCGGCTGCTCGTGGAGGAGCGCACCGACAAGGCCGCGCGGCTGCACCTCGTACGACTGAGCCGGGCGGCGAACATCCTGGGCGACCGCTGGGACGACGACACGACGTCCCCGTCGCTGGAGCAGCTCGACGACCCCGCGGCCTCGGGAGTCCCGGTGCTGGCGAAGCGGCCGGCCGTCGATCTCGGCACGGTCGCCGGGGTGCCCGGGAAGATCGAGGGCGTCGCGCTCGTGGACCACTCCACGCTGGCCCTCATCAACGACAACGACTTCGGGATGACGGACGGCGCCGGCGCGTTCGACGCGCAGGGCCGGCTCGTCGACAGCGGCATCGAGACGACGGTCACCTATGTGCGGCTGCCGCACGGCGTGTGAGCGACGGCACCTCGGCACGCGCGCGTGGCACTGCCCTGGTGGCCACGCGCGCGTGGCCGCTAGGGCAGCAGTTCCTCCAGGGACGGCAGCAGTGACTCGAGGTCGCTCGGCAGATCGCTCGGCAACGCGGTCGGCAATCGGCTGGGCAGCCGGGTGGGGAGCTGCGAGGGCAGTTCGGTCGGCAAGCCGCTGGGCAGCTCGACCGGAAGACTGAAGGACGGGGCCGGGGTGGCGCCGCTGCCGGTGCTGCTGCCGACGTTCGGCTCGTCGGCCGGCGAATCGTCGCCTCTCATCAGCACGACGGCGACCACGGCTCCGGCGGTGACGAGCAGCGCGAGGACGACGAAGAGGGGGTTCCTCCGCCTTCCGGACCCGCCCGGCGGACCCGATGGCGGCGGCGACCAGCCGCCCCCGCCCGTCCCGTCGTCGGGTCCGTAGCCGGAGCGGGGCGGTCCGAAGCCGCCCGGAGGCGGCATGTCGCCCGGCGGTCCGGGCGGTCGAGGCGGTTCGGGCGGCATGGCCATACCGTCCAGCGTCGCGGTGAACCGCTCGCGGCGCGAGCCCCGCACGGAAGTTGATACCGACTCATGCCATGGACCGCATGATTCCGGCGTATTGCGCGCGCAGACGCTCGAAGCCGAGCGAGCACCGCGCGGAGAACGCGCGAGGACCGAGCCGAGACCGAGCGAAACCGATCGTTCGACGGCACGCGTGTGTGCACGCTCACCAGCTGCACACACGCGTGCGTGCCGAATCAGCCGCGGGCACCCAGGAGGTGGTCCATGGCGAGCTGGTCGAGGTGCTCGAAGGCCATGCCGCGGGCGGCGGCCGTCTCGGCGTCGAAGTCCTCGAAGGCGGTGCGGTCGGCGAGCAGGCTCTCCAGGCCGTCGGCGGCGGTGGCCTGGGCGAGCTCGTCCAGGCGGGAGGCGCGCAGGGCCTCCTGTACCTCCGGGTCGCCGCGGAACGCGGCCGCACGCTCCTTGAGGATCAGGTAGTTGCGCATGCAGCCCGCGGCCGAGGCCCACACACCGTCGAGGTCCTCGGTGCGCGGCGGCTTGAAGTCGAAGTGCTTCGGGCCCGCGTAACCGGCGCTCTCCAGCAGGTCGACCAGCCAGAACGCGGAGCGCAGATCGCCGGCGCCGAAGCGCAGGTCCTGGTCGTACTTGATGCCGGACTGGCCGTTGAGGTCGATGTGGAAGAGCTTGTCCGCCCACAGCGCCTGGGCGATGCCGTGCGGGAAGTTCAGCCCGGCCATCTGCTCGTGGCCGACCTCGGGGTTCACGCCGTACAGCTCCGGGCGCTCCAGGCGCTCGATGAAGGCCAGGGCGTGGCCGACGGTCGGGAGCAGGATGTCACCGCGCGGCTCGTTCGGCTTGGGCTCGATGGCGAACTTCAGGTCGTAGCCCTGGGAGGTCACGTACTCGCCGAGGAGGTCGAAGGCCTCCTTCATGCGGTCGAGCGCCACCCGTACGTCCTTGGCGGCACCGGACTCCGCGCCCTCACGGCCGCCCCAGGCGACATAGATCTTCGCGCCGAGCTCGACGGCCAGATCGATGTTGCGGATGGTCTTGCGCAGGGCGTAGCGACGCACGTCACGGTCGTTCGCCGTGAAAGCGCCGTCCTTGAAGACGGGGTGCGTGAAGAGGTTGGTGGTCGCCATCGGCACGGTCATGCCGGTCGTGTCCAGGGCCTGGCGGAAGCGCTTGATGTGCTCCTCGCGCTCACTCTCGGAGGACCCGAAGGGGATCAGGTCGTCGTCGTGGAAGGTCACGCCGTAGGCGCCCAGCTCGGCCAGGCGCTGCACCGACTCGACCGGGTCCAGGGCACGCCGCGTGGCGTCACCGAACGGGTCCCTTCCCTGCCAGCCGACGGTCCACAGGCCGAAGGTGAACCTGTCATCGGGAGTGGGCTGGTAGCTCATGCTGCGGCTCCTTGCTTGAAGACTGTGTCGCCGACTATTTCGTCATGGCAGTTTACAAATTAGTATGCGGACGCATCTCTGGGAAGACAGATCCCGCAGAGCCGCGGAAAAACTTGAGGGAGAACCCGATGTCAGCAGCCGAGGGTCCGCTCGTCGTCGGCGTGGACACGTCCACCCAGTCCACCAAGGCGCTGGTCGTCGACGCGGCCACCGGCCAGGTCGTCGCGAGCGGCCAGGCGCCGCACACGGTGACCTCGGGCGCCGGCCGCGAGAGCGACCCCCGCCAGTGGTGGGACGCCCTGCGCGAGGCCCTGCACCAGTGCGGTGACGCGGCCCGCGAGGCCGCCGCTGTGTCGGTCGGCGGGCAGCAGCACGGCCTCGTCACGCTGGACGAGCGCGGTGAGCCGGTGCGTCCGGCGCTGCTGTGGAACGACGTACGCTCGGCCCCGCAGGCCCGCCGGCTGACCGAGGAACTGGGCGGAGCGAAGTTCTGGGCGCAGCGCACCGGGTCCGTCCCGGCCGCGTCCTTCACGGTCACGAAGTGGGCCTGGCTGGCGGAGCACGAGCCGGAGGCCCTGCGCGCCACGAAGGCCGTACGCCTCCCCCACGACTACCTCACCGAGCGCCTCACGGGTGAGGGCACCACCGACCGCGGTGACGCCTCCGGCACCGGCTGGTGGGCGTCCGCGACCGAGTCGTACGACGCGGAGATCCTCGCCCACGTGGGACTCGACCCGGCGCTGCTGCCCCGCGTGGTGCGGCCCGGGGAAGTGGCGGGCACCGTACGCGACAGTCACGACCTGCCCTTCGCCAAGGGGACGCTGGTCGCGCCGGGCACCGGGGACAACGCCGCGGCGGCGCTGGGCCTCGGGCTGCGCCCCGGCACGCCCGTGCTGAGCCTCGGCACGTCGGGCACGGTGTACGCGGTGGCCAAGCGCCGCCCCACCGACCCCACCGGCACCGTGGCCGGTTTCGCCGACGCGCACGGCGACTGGCTGCCCCTGGCCTGCACCCTGAACTGCACCCTCGCCGTCGACCGCGTCGCCGCCCTGCTGGGCCTGGACCGCGAGGCCGTGGAACCCGCCGCGGGCCTCACGCTGCTGCCCTACCTGGACGGCGAACGCACCCCGAACCTGCCGAACGCCTCGGGCCTCCTGCACGGCCTGCGCCACGACACGACCGCGGGCCAGCTGCTCCAGGCCGCCTACGACGGCGCCGTGCACTCCCTGCTGGGCGCGCTCGACCTGGTTCTCGACGAGGACGCGGACCGCTCGGCTCCCCTGCTGCTGATCGGCGGCGGCGCCCGGGGCACGGCCTGGCAGGAGACCGTGCGCCGGCTGTCCGGGCGGCCGGTCCAGGTGCCCGAGGCCAAGGAACTCGTCGCGCTGGGGGCCGCGGCCCAGGCGGCGGGCCTGCTGACCGGCGAGGACCCGGCCGCCGTCGCCCGCCGCTGGAACACCACCCGGGGCCCGGTACTCGACGCCGTCGAGCGGGACGAGGCGACGCTCGCCAGGATCGCCGGGGTACTCTCCGACGCGGCCCCGCTGCTGGACCGGAGCACGGACGCCCACTGAGCATCGACGAATCGACGGAGGCATGACCGCACCGCTGCACGAGGCCCGGCCGACCGGCCCGGGGCGCGCACTGCCCGACACCCAGCAGGGCATGCGCCGCCGCAACCTGGCCCGGGTGATGCACGCCGTCAGCGCCGAGGGACCGCTCTCGCGCGCGGCGGTCGCCTCACGCATCGGCCTGACTCGGGCAGCGGTCTCGACCCTCGTCGACGAACTCATACGCACCGGACTGCTCGAGGAGCTGGGCCCCGAGCGGCCGGGCCGGGTGGGCCGCCCCGGTTCGGCGCTGGCGGTCAGCGGGCGCGGTCCGGCTGGCATAGGCGCCGAGATCGGCGTCGACCACCTGGCGGCCTGCGCCGTCGATCTGCGCGGCGAGGTGCGGGCACGCGCCGTGCGGCACGGCACGAACCGGGGCCGCTCCCCCGAGCCGGTGGTCGAGGAACTGACCGGCCTCGTGCGCCGGGTGGTCGCCGAGGCCGAACGCGAGGGGCTGTGGCCGGCCGGACTCGCCGTGGCCGTCCCCGGCCTGGTCGCCCGCGACGCCCGTACGGTCGTCCGCGCGCCCAACCTCGACTGGCAGGACGTGGACCTCGGCGCGTTGCTGCCCGGGGAGTTCCCGCTGACCGTGGACAACGAGGCCAACTTCGGCGGGCTGGCCGAACTCTGGCTCGGCGCGGACACTCCGGGGGACTTCCTGCACGTGTCGGCGGAGATCGGCATCGGCGCCGCGCTGGTCGTGGACGGCAGCCTGCTGCGCGGCACCCGCGGCTTCGCCGGTGAGCTGGGCCATGTGCCGGTGCACCCCGACGGACCGGAGTGCGGGTGCGGCGGGCGCGGATGTCTGGAGCAGTACGCCGGCGAGGAGGCGGTACTGCGGGCGGCCGGGCTGGAACCGGGCGAGGACCGCGTCGGACTTCTCGCGGGACGCGCCGCGGACGGCGACCCCGACGTACGGCGGGCGCTGCGCGAGGCGGGAACGGCCCTCGGTATCGCGCTCACCGGGGCGCTCAATCTCCTGGACCCGGAGGGTGTCGTGCTCGGTGGGGCCCTGGCCGGGCTCGCGCCGTGGCTGCTGCCGTCGCTCGAGACCGAGCTCTCCCGGCGTACGGCAGGACCCGCCCGCCCGGTGTCCGTCTCCCGGCTGGGTCCCGAGGGCCCGTTGCTGGGGGCCGCGCACTCGGTGGTCCGGGCCGTGCTGGACGATCCCGCGGCAGTGGCGGAGCGGGCCTGAGCCGACGGGGCCCTGGACCCGGCCGCCCGGCCCGGCACCACATCGGCTCGCCGGTCACGGCGCGCGACAGGCCGGCATCCGCCCGCACAGCGGCCGGGTGCCGATCGGATCGGGGGCGGAACTCCCCGTTCGGGTGAGCGAGTTGTCCACAGTCGCGCGCTCGTCCACCGAACCTCGGCGTGTCCTCCTGCCCGACCCGCCGGCGCCGTAGCGTAATGCGTGCGGGACACGGCCGCCGAGTGCTGACGGCAGTGTCCGGCCGGTACGGGACCACGGGTTCGGCGAGTCGGACACGTACCGGATCGACCGCCGCCCCGTACGCGCTCCGGTGCCGCCCGCCGGACGTCCCAGACCCCGAAAGGCAGCACCTCTGTGGAACGAGCGCCATCCCTCCCCGGACGCCGACGGATCCTGAAGGGCACCGCCCTCGCCGCCGTTCCGTACGTGCTGCTGTCCGACGCCCAGGCGGGCGCCCGGCCTCGGAACGTCGACTACCCGACCGCCGAGTGGCAGCCCGCGACCGCCACCAACCGCACGGCCGCGAACCGCCCCCTCACCCATCCCGTCGACCGCGTCGTCATCCATGTCACGCAGACCCTCTACACCAAAGCCCTGACCGTCTTTCAGAACCCGCGCAAGAAGGTGTCCGCCCACTACGTCGTGCGCTCCGTGGACGGCCATGTGGCGCAGTGCGTGCGCGAGTCGGACATCGCCTGGCACTCGGGGAACTGGGGCTACAACACCCGCAGCATCGGTATCGAACACGAAGGGTGGGTCGACAGACCCGCCTACTTCACCGACGCCCTCTACGAGAGGTCCGCCCGGCTGACGGCGTCGGTCTGCGACCGGTACGGCATCCCGAAGGACCGCGCGCACATCATCGGCCACTACGAGGTGCCGGGCACCGATCACACGGATCCCGGTCCGAACTGGGACTGGAGCCGCTACCTGAGACTCGTCGGCCGCGTCTGACCCGAACCGGACCGCGAACCGGACCGCCGGCGGATCGTCACCTTCGGAGTGGCGTCGTCCAAACGGTTGTCGGTCCGGGTACCCGGCGTGACGATGTCCCCAGCCGTATCGCCTTCCGGGAGGACGAGTTGACCGATCCCTGGGTGGCCCTCGAACCGGGTGCCGACCCCGCCGAGCGGGTGCGGGTCCTGCGCCGGGCGCATGAGACGTTCACCGAGGCGGGCACCGTGCCGCGGCCGGTGCGCTCCGTCGTGGCCGACTCCTGGCGGCGTTCCGCGCGGGCCGGCGTCGGTCCCGACGGCACGGCGAGCGTCGAGCTGACCGACGGCGATCTCGGCGCCTACCGGGCCGAGCATCCGCTGGCGCGGGTGATGCCGTTGTTCCGGGAGCTGATGGGCACGTTCGCGGCCGACGGTGAGCATCTGCTGGCGGTGTGCGACGCGCACGGCAGGCTGTTGTGGGTCGAGGGGCACGCGGCGACCCGGCGGCAGGCGGGGCGGATGAACTTCGTGCCGGGTGCGCGGTGGGCGGAGAGCGCGGTCGGGACGAACGCGCCGGGCACCGCGGTCGCCCTGGACCGGCCGGTGCAGGTGTTCGCGGCCGAGCACTTCATCCGGCGGGTGCAGCCATGGACGTGCGCCGCCGCCCCGGTGCACGATCCACGGACCGGACGGGTGCTGGGGGCCGTGGACATCACGGGCGGGGACGGCCTGGCGCATCCGCACAGCCTGGGCTTCGTGCAGGCGGTCGCGCGGGCCGCCGAGGCCCATCTGGCGCTGCTCGCCCCGCAGCGGCCCGCCGCCGACGCACCGCGGCTGACCGTGCTGGGCCGCGACGAGGCGCGTCTGGTCACCGGCGGCCGTGACCTCAGGCTGAGCCGTCGGCACAGCGAGATCCTGGTGCTGCTGGCCCGCCGTCCCGAGGGCCTGACGGGCGACGAGCTGCTGTGCGCGCTGTACGAGGACGAGTCGGTCCCCCCGGTGACGCTGCGGGCCGAACTCGCCCGGCTGCGCGGGATACTCGGCCCCGGGCTGCTGGCCTCGCGCCCCTACCGGCTCACCGTCGCATGCGAGTCGGACGTAGCCGTCGTCGAACGAAGGCTGGCGGCCGGCGCGGTGACGGCGGCCGCGACGGCCTACACCGGGCCGCCGCTGCCGTCCTCGCAGGCACCGGCGGTGGCACGGCTCCGACGTCGTCTCGCCGAGGGTCTGCGCGCCGCGCTGATCGCCCGCGGCGACCCCGATCTGCTGACGGACTGGGCGCACGCGCCGTGGGGCGAGGATGACCTCGACGTGTGGCGGGCGCTCGCGGCGGCCCGCCCCACGGCCGCGATACGGGCGCGCCTCGCGTCCCTGGAGTCGGAGCTGACGGCGCCGGCCGGATGGCCGCACCCGTAGGCCGGGCGAGGTGTGGGCGAGGTGTGGGCGAGGTGTCCGCAGTCGAGGCGCCGGCAGGCAAGGCCCGTCACGCCGGCCGGCCGGTGCCGCCCTTCACGGCGTCCCGGCGGGCGGCGGGCACCGCAACGTGGATGCAACGTCCGCCTGCCTAGCCTCCCGCGGAGAGCTGCCCAACGGCGGGCAGCGCTGCTGAGGGAGGCAGAGCAGGATGACCCGTTACGCGGCGCCCGGCACCGAGGGCGCGATCGTCTCCTACCAGGCCCGTTACGACCACTACATCGGCGGCGAATACGTGCCCCCGGCCCGGGGGCGGTACTTCGACAACCCGTCCCCGGTGAACGGCGAGACGTTCACCGAGGTGGCGCGCGGTACGGAGGAGGACGTGGAACGGGCGCTCGACGCGGCGCACGCGGCCGCGCCGGGCTGGGGCCGCACCTCGGCGACCGAACGCTCCGACATCCTGCTGAAGATCGCCGACCGCATGGAGGCGCATCTGGAGCCCCTGGCGGTCGCGGAGAGCTGGGAGAACGGCAAACCCGTACGTGAGACCTTGGCGGCGGACATCCCGCTGGCCATCGACCACTTCCGCTACTTCGCCGGCGCGGTGCGGGCCCAGGAGGGTTCGCTCAGCGAGGTCGACGACGACACGGTGGCGTACCACTTCCACGAGCCGCTCGGCGTCATCGCACAGATCATCCCGTGGAACTTCCCGATCCTGATGGCCACCTGGAAGCTCGCGCCGGCCCTCGCCGCGGGCAACACGGTGGTCATCAAGCCCGCCGAACAGACCCCGGCCTCGCTGCACTACTGGATGAGCTTGGTCGCCGATCTGCTGCCGCCGGGTGTGGTGAACATCGTCAACGGCTTCGGCGAGGAAGCGGGCAAGCCCCTCGCGTCCAGCCCGCGCGTCGCGAAGATCGCCTTCACCGGCGAGACGTCGACAGGGCGGCTGATCATGCAGTACGCCTCGCAGAACCTCAAGCCCGTCACGCTGGAGCTGGGCGGCAAGTCGCCGAACATCTTCTTCGACGACGTGTGGGACAAGGACGACGACCTGCGGGACAAGGCGCTCGAGGGCTTCACCATGTTCGCGCTGAACCAGGGCGAGGTGTGCACCTGCCCGTCCCGTGGGCTGATCCAGCGCGGCAACTACGGCGACTTCCTCCAAGCGGCCGTCGCCCGTACCGAACTCATCAAACCCGGCCATCCGCTGGACACCGACACGATGATCGGCGCCCAGGCGTCCAGCGACCAGCTCGCCAAGATCCTCTCGTACATCGACATCGGCCGGGAGGAGGGCGCCAAGATCCTCACCGGAGGCGAACGCGCCGAGTACGACGGTGATCTGAAGGGGGGCTACTACGTCCGCCCGACGATATTCGAGGGCGACAACCGTATGCGCGTCTTCCAGGAGGAGATCTTCGGACCGGTGGTCTCGGTGGCCTCGTTCGACGACTTCGACGACGCCATCAAGATCGCGAACGACACGCTGTACGGTCTCGGGGCGGGCGTGTGGACGCGGGACATCAACACGGCGTACCGCGCGGGCCGGGCGATCCAGGCGGGTCGCGTCTGGACGAACTGCTACCACGCGTACCCGGCGCACGCCGCCTTCGGCGGCTACAAGCAGTCGGGCATCGGCCGCGAGACGCACAAGATGATGCTGGAGCACTACCAGCAGACGAAGAACCTTCTTGTCTCGTACAGCCCGAAGAAGCTTGGGTTCTTCTAGAGCCTGAAGTCGGTTGCCTGGAGGCATCGTTGCGATCCAGGCAACCCGACATGGCAGGCACCCACTGTAATCAATCGGATTCTTAGAGTTACCGTCTGACATCCAAGGGAGATCCCGCCGGATCAGTCGCGCACCAAATAGCGCCGACCAAGCTGAGCGGCGACGACGGAGGCGGCGCAAAGGATCATCGTCGGGCCGTGCACGGCGAGCAGCGCCTTGCGATCAGCCTCGGCACAGGCGGAGCGATTCACGGCCGAGAACCGGGCGGCGAACCAGGCTCTCGTCGAACACATCACCATCCTCGCGCAAACCAAGAGCGCCACACCCGGGCAGGTCGCACTCGCCTGGCTGCTCGCACAGCACCCGTGGATCGTTCCGATTCCGGGCACACGACACATCGCGCGAATCGACGAGAACTCCGGCGCCACCAAGCTGCCGTTGTCCCCCGACGAACTGGCGGACCTCAACGAACTCGCCGGCCGGGTCGGGGTACAGGGAGACCGTTACAACGAGCACCACATGTCGCTGGTCGACAAGTAACGGACGACTGCGGCCTTCCGCGGACCGGTCCACACCGCGCTGGATCGAGAACGAGTTCGTCGACGAGATCAAGCCCTTCGCCGCCGCCGTCGACGCGGAGACGGACGAGGAGCCGGGCCGTGAGACGGTCGTCCTCGAGGTCGGCGGCAAGCGCCTGGAGGCCTCCCTCCCCGTCTCCCTCGGCATGTCGCCGGCCCGCTCCGGACTCGCCGCCGGCGATGGAGCGACGGGAAGCGGCGCACGTCCAGGAGCGAAGAGTGCGCCGGGCGGCGCTGCCCGTGGCCGCCGTCGGGCGCGCTCCGAGAGGAACGGCAGGCATCTGCCGAGACTCAGGTCGAAACGCTTCTTTGAACAAGCGCATACCCGACGCTCGAAACAATGCGGTGGCAAAAACAAATGACAGGGAGCGGGCGCGCACTCCGAGGAATGCGAATTTCTCCACATTAACTGAGCTTTGTGAACGCTCTTGCCCCGGACTCACGGTCTGCAGCTAGCTAGGTGCTGCGTCCACTTCCCGGCCCGGGTTCCCGATGAGCCCTGGGCAGACCGACAGCACACCGGGCAGTCCCGGGGCCGTCGCTCAGAGAGGTGGTCGGGAAACCCGTACGTGAGGAGTAGTCATGAAGAAGGCATACGAGGCGCCGACGCTCGTCCGGCTCGGCGGCTTCCGGAAGGAGACCGGGCTCCTGGGACGCTCCGGCAACGACCGGCTGATCCTGAGCAAGAACTGACGACCGACGGTCCTTGACCCGACGTCATGACTGAACTGCACGAAAGTGCGGGGACGGGCCCCGGCGACGCGCACTTCGCGGTCTTCACCGACCGTGCGGACGCGGCCGCCGCGGCCCGCTCCTTCGCCCTTCCCGGAAGCCGGACCCTCACGCATGCGTCGGGCCGGCCCTGGCTGGTCGGCCACTGGCACGACGACGAGGTCGTCACGGGGAACGCGGGCGGCGCCGCCCTCGCCGTGGTCGGCTGCTGCCCTATCACCGCCGACGAACTGCGGCGCCGAGCCGCACGGTTGCGTGATCTCGCGGAGCTCGACGCGCTGGCCCGGTCCCTTCCGGGCAGTTTCCACCTCGTCGGCGCCCTCGACGGACAGATCAGGGTCCAGGGCACCGCCTCCGGACTGCGACTCGTCTTCCACGCGGAGATCGATGGCCTGCGGGTGGCCGCCACCCGTGCCGACACGCTCGCCGCCGTCCTGGGCCTCGACCCCGACGTCGAGGAGCTGGCCGTGAGGCTGCTGTGGCCTGCCCCGTATCCGCTGTTCGAGACGTCCCTCTGGCGTGCGGTCACCGCCGTTCCTCCGCAGGACGCCGTGGTCGTCACCGCGGACGGGCGCACCGCGCGGCACACCCGGTGGTGGACGCCGCCGGAGCCGGTCCGACCGCTTGCCGAAGCGGCGCCTCTGATCCGCAGGGCACTGGAGGAGGCCGTTGACGCCCGTACCCGGCAGGGCGGCGTGGTCAGCTGCGATCTGTCCGGCGGCCTGGACTCGACCTCCGTCTGCTTCCTCGCCGACCGCTCCCCCGCCCGCGTGGTGGCCAGTACCTGGCCGGGACGCGATCCGGCGGACACCGACCTGCACTGGGCCGAGCAGGCGATGGGGCACCTCCCGGACGTCGAGCACGTGGTCTGGGACGCCGACGCGTCGCCGCTGGTCTACGAGGACCTGCTCGGCATCGACGACCTCCTCGACGAGCCGACCATCGGCGTCATGGACCGATCCCGGGTCCTGCACCATCTGCCCGGCCTCGCCTCGCGCGGCAGCCGTTTGCACCTGACCGGCATCGGCGGCGACCACGTGGCATGGTGCTCCGAGGCCTACTACCACCGACTGCTGCGCACCCGACCGCTGTTCGCCGTGCGGCAGTTGCGCGGGTTCCGGGCGCTGTGGCAATGGCCGCTCGGCGGCACGGCCCGCGCGCTCGCCGACTCCCGGTCGTACGGGAAGTGGCTCGCCGACGCCGCCGGCCACCTGCGCGGCCCGTTGCCCCCGTCCGTCGCGACGGGTCTCGGCTGGGGCATGGCCCCCCGCCTGTTCGACTGGGTGACTCCCGAGGCCGAATACATGGCCCGCCGGGCACTGCACGCGGCCGCGGCGAGCATCTCGCCGCTGCATCCGGACCGTGGCATGCACAGCGACCTGGAGCAGATCCGCTCGTGCACCCGCGTCATCCGCCAGTGGGACCGGATGGCGGCCCGCGCCGGTCTGCCGATGGCCTCTCCCTTCCTCGACGACCGCGTCATCGAGGCGTGTCTCGCCGTACGCCCGAGCGAGCGTGTCACGCCCTGGACGTACAAGCCCGTCCTGGGCGCCGCGATGCGCGGGATCGTGCCCGAGGCGTGCCTGCGGCGGTCCACGAAGGCCACGGCCTCCATGGACGCCTCCAACGGGCTTCGCGAACACCGCGCCGACCTGCTGGCCCTGTGGGAGGACTCGCGGCTGGCGGAGCTGGGTCTGGTGGACGCCGCCGAACTCCGCCGCCTCGCCCGGCGGCCCGCCTCTCCGGGATTGTCCGACGCCATCCTCTACTCCACGATCGCCGCCGAGGTGTGGCTGCGGGGCATCTCCGGCAGCCACACCCGTGTCCCCCACCTCTGATCACGTCCCTACGTCAGAAAGGTCCTCACATGCCTCTGCGGTTCGGCGCCGACGTCTCCACGGCCGAGACCGACTACGGCACGGTGCTTCTGGACGAACGGGTCGGCGCCTATTGGGAGTTGAATCCGACCGCCACCCTGGTCGTACGCACGCTGATCGACGGCGGAGAGGAGTCGGAAGCGGCCGCCGCCCTGGTCCGGGAGTTCGACATCGACGAGGCGCAGGCCCTGCGGGACGTCGAGGCGCTCGTGGGGCAGCTGCGGAACTCGGGGCTCGCCTCATGACGACGCCCAGCGCGCTGGAACGACCCACCGGTGTGCCCATGGCCCGACGCCTGGCCGCCCGCCTCGTCCTGCTCCCCGCCGTCGCCCTCGCCCTCCTGCCGCCCCGGCGCATCCGCACCGTACTCGGCATCCTGCGGCGCGGTGCCGCACCCGCCACCACCAGGCACGCCCAGAACGCGCGCGACGCCATGTGCGCCGCCAGCCTGCACTGCGCCGGACCGAAGGGGTGCCTGCCGCGCTCTCTGGGGGCGGCACTGCTGTGCCGGGTCGGCGGAACGTGGCCGACCTGGTGCACCGGCGTGCGCGTCGTCCCGCCCTTCACCGCGCACGCCTGGATCGAGGCGGAAGGCAGTCCCGTCGGCGAGGGTGTGCCGGAGGGCTACTTCGCCCGGCTGGTGGCCGTCGCCCCGCTGCCACGACCGACGGACCGATGACCGGCACAACGGTCGCGAACGGCGGCCCGGCCCGGGTCGCCGAGGGGGACAAGTCCACCCGGACGGCGGTGGCCACGATGTACCGGCTCACGGCCGGGCACCGGAACGCCATCGCCGTCGCCACCGTACTGACCCTCGTGGGCTCCGCCCTGGGACTGGCCCAGCCGCTCATCGCCAAGCACGTCGTGGACGCGAGTGGCCGCGGGCAGGTCATCTGGCCACTGCTGGCACTCCTCGGCGCACTGTTCGTCACCGAAGCGGCGACGGGAGCCGCGGGGCGCTTTCTTCTGGAACGGATGGGCGAACGTGTCGTACGGCAGGTCCGGCACGGGCTGGTGGGGCGGCTGCTTCGGCTGGAGATGAGGGAGTACGACCGCCAGCGGGGCGGCGACCTCATCTCCCGGGTGACGGCCGACACCACCTTGCTCAGGGAGGTCGTGTCGCAGGCCCTCGTCGACCTGGTGACGGGAAGCCTTGTCGCCGCAGGGGCGATCGTCCTCATGGCGTGGCTCGACCCCCTGCTGCTGCTCATGGTCGCCGTCACCGTGGCCGCGGCGGCCCTGGTCGTCGCCTCGCTGCTCACGGGCATCCGAGGCGCGTCCGAACACATGCAGGACTCGGTCGGCGCCATCGCCGCCGACCTTGAACGCGCCCTCGGCGCCCTGCCGATGGTCCGCGTGCATTGCGCCGAGGAGCGCGAGGCTGCGGGCATCGGCGCACGCGTCGAGGCGGCCTACGGCGCGGGGGTACGCACCGCGAAGCTCGCCTCTGTCATGAGCCCCGCTGTCGAGCTCGCCGTCCAGGGCTCCTTCCTCATCGTCCTGGTCGTCGGCGGCCTGCGCGTCAACGGCCACGCCGGCTCCCTCGGCGACCTCGTCGCCTTCCTGCTGTACGCCTCGTACCTCGTCCTGCCGCTGTCCTCCGTCTTCCACGCGGTGGGCCTCATCCAACGCGGGATGGGCGCCTACCAGCGCATCGACCAGGCGCTCCGGCTGCCCGTCGAGCCCACCGCACCGCGGATCCAAAGGGTCCCCGTCCCCACACCCGCGCCGACCGGGCCGTCTGACACCCCCGAGCGGCCCGCCCTCGCCCTGCGCGACGTCCGCTTCGGTTACGCCCCGGACCGGCCGGTCCTCCGCGGCGTTTCGTTCGCCGTCCCGCACCGGCAGCACGTCGCCCTCGTGGGTCGGTCCGGAGCCGGCAAGAGCACGGTGTTCGCCCTGGTCGCGAGGTTCTATGAGCCGGACGCGGGCCACGTGCTCTTCGACGGGCTGCCCGCGGCCCAACTCACCCGTGACGCATGCCGCCGGCGCATAGCCGTCGTCGACCAGAACGCGCACGTCGTCAGCGGGACCCTGCGCGACAACATCGCCTACGCGGTGCCCGACGCCACGGAAGCGGAGATCAGGCGCGTCATGGAACTGGCCCGACTCGACGAAGTCGTCGACCGGCTGCCCGGCGGCCTGGCCGCCGTCATCGGCGAACGCGGCAGCACCCTCTCCGGTGGCGAACGCCAACGCGTCGCCATCGCCCGGGCGTTGCTGGCCCGCCCCTCGCTGCTCCTGCTGGACGAGCCCACCTCCCACCTCGACGCGATCAATGAATCGGCCCTCACCACCGTCATGAAGGACGTCGCCCAGGAGTGCGCTCTGCTGGTCATCGCGCACCGCCTGTCCACCGTGCAGCACGCCGACCACATCGTCGTGCTGCACGACGGCCGCACCGCCGCCGGCGGACGCCACGAGGAGTTGCTGGCCGACAGCGCCCTCTACCGCGAGCTGGCCGCGAGCCAGATGCTCCGGCCGGGCGGGCACCCCGGAAACGGCGACCGAGCGGGGACATCGGGTTGAAGCGGCGCCGTCCTCTCGGCCCGGTCGGCCCGAGACTCGGACCATGCACGGGCCAACGGCCCAGCTGTCGCGGCCATGGACTCACCAGTCAGCTGTTGCTCCCCCCACCGATCCCTCTGCCGAGTCTCGTTCGCCAGCGTCCCGGCGCACGTTCATCGCGACGACCACCGCGGCCGGGGTGCCGTCGTCGGCGGCGGCCTGGTCGCGGGGTCGCTCCCGTGGGGCGCCGCGGAGGCGGCCGCCGCCGAGGCACCACCGAGTCCATGGAACGCGTCCCCGGCGGAGACGGACCTCCCTCACCCTGCCGACCGGCAGCCAGGATCGTCGACGGACCCTGCGGCGTAGTCCGAGGTCAGTCGGTACACGCCCGCCCGGGGCGCGGTCAGCCGGGTCCACGGGCCGTCCGCGCTGACGCACGCTCCCTCGGCCCGCAACCACGGCGAATACGCGATCCGCACGATGCTCGTCCCGGCGCGAGGCATCCTCAGGGTCAGCCCTGCCTCTCCCGCGTGCTGCAACTCGGCCGGGGCGGAGACCAGCGGCAGAGTGTCGCGGACGCGGTAGATCTTCCAGTACCGGTCCTGCCAGACGAGCTCCAGCCAGTGCTGTCCCTCCTTGATCAGAGCGGTCTCGCGCTCCGCGGACCGATCGAACGGGCCGTCGTGCAGCACGACGTAGCCCACCGCCCAGTGGCGCAGCCAGGCGTGGTAACGCGGCCCGTCGAGGTCGCCCTCGTAGAACAGGCGTCCCCGTTCCACGTCCAACTGCTGATTCCAGCCCCGCATCAGTTCGACGTGCGGGCCGAGGAGGGTGGCCCCGCGATGGTCGCGATCCGTCGGCAACTCGACCCGGCCGCGGTCCGCACCCAGGCGGGCGAGCGCGGCGAGCACTCCGTCGGTGTGCGTGACCCAGCCCGGAACGGGGTCCGGGCTCCGCAGATGCATCAGCGACGTCACACAGAGATAGGAGACGGAGAGAGCTGTCACCAGAGCCATCGCGCGCATATGAGTTCGCCGTACGCCGTTCCGGGTGGCTCCGGAGCGGCGGTGCAGCGCGGCCGCGAGCAACACCGCGGGGGCGAAGAGCAGGGCGAGGCGCTCCACGTTGTTGCCGATCGGTGAGGGGACCAGCCAGGTCAGGACGACCCCGGCGGCGTACAGGGCGCTGCCTGCCCGCACCACCCGCCACTTGGGCGGGGACGCCCACACCACGGCGGCGGACAACAGCACGGGCAGGATCATCCGGCCCGCGGCCATGGGCTGTTCACCCTCGAAGGGGAACAGCAGGGTCGTCAAGCCGACGACGGCGACGGGTGGGAGAGTCAGGGCGAGACACTTGCCGTACTGCCGGGTGACCAGATATCCAGCGCCCGCCACCAGCAGGAAGAGTCCGGCCACCGGGCTGCCCATGGTCGCGAACAGCGCCCCGAACGCGGCGGCGGCAAGCCGGGACGGGCGGGGCGTACGGTCGGCCACGGCGAGCAGGCCGGCGAGAGCGAAGGCCAGACCGAGGGCGAACGTGGTGCGGCCGAGCACGACGTTGTACCAGAGGCCCAGCGCTCCGACCAGCCCGGGCCACAGCGACACACGGGGAACGGTGCGCTCCAGCAGCATGGCCAGCAGACAGGTGGCACTGACTCCGGCCAGCACGGAGACAGCACGGACACCGATCAGTGCCATCAAGTGCGGTGATATGACGCTGTAGTTGACGGTGTGGACCCCGCCGAACCAGAAGAGCCCGTACGGCGTGACCGGGTGCCTGCCCACGAACCCCGCCCACGCGTACTGCGCGGCGAGGTCACCGCCGTCCGTCGCAAGAAGGGCATCCCACCCCCAGTACAGGGGGAGTACGGCGGCGATGGCGAGGAGCGGGACGCGGTATCTCGCCGCTCCGGACGACCGGCGTTCCCGGCGCAGTGCCGATGCTGGGGGTTCCAGTGAGGCGGGGGTCGGCAGGGTGAAGGACTGTAGGGGCATATCGGCTTTCCCGGTGCGGTACGGACGCTGTACAAGCCCGCTGAGGAATTCGTGGCCCTGAGGGCTCCTGGAACTCGCGGACCCGCGCAGGCGTCACGGCCGGGTTTCTCCCGTCCGTCGCACCCACTCGCGTATCGCGCACATCAGCGCCTCGGCCCCTCGGACCGCTCTCGCGCGGGCCGCCACCGGACGTCCGGGCCGGTCGTTCGAGGCGCTGACGGCATCACGCGGCAAGCCCGTATCAGCTCGCCTCCCGCCCGCCGGGGCAGCGTTGAACCACGCTGCGCGGATGGCGCAACTCGCTGACAGCGCCAGCACCAGGAGGCCGACATCATGCACTGAACCGCTCCGGAATCGGTGGGAGGATCCGGACTGGGGCCTCCTACCCAAGCGGACTACGGACATCAGCCGGATCGCCCCCCGACCATGATCCGGACCATTCCCGGGCCGGCAACCCTCCACCGGCTTCAGCAGAGGCTATTTCCACAGGTCAGCCACATGCAAGGCATGTACCACAAGCAGACGAAGAACCTTCTTGTCTCGTACAGCCCGAAGAAGCTTGGGTTCTTCTAGAGCCTGAAGTCGGTTGCCTGGAGGCGCCGTTGCGCTCCAGGCAATCCGACACGACAGCTACCCAATGCAATCACTCGGGTTCTTCTCGTTACTCTCTGGCGCCCGGTGGAGTTCCACTCGGATCAGTCGCGGACCACATTGTGCTGGAGATCGTCACCCCGCGAGCCGCCCGCTCATGAGCCCAGCGACCCGTCGAATGCCCGTGGGCAGCGCCCGAACCGCCAACAGAAGGCAGGCCCCACCTGGGCTCTGGGAAACGATCTTGATGTGTGCGGGAAACGATCTTCGGCGCCTATGAGCCGTCCACCCGCGGAGAAAGGAAAACGAGGCTGGGCGGGCGCCTGACCGGTCCGGCAGGGCGGCTCGCCGCCCCCGCGGGCGGCGCGATGACGGCGCTGAAGTGGACCGCCGAGTGGCCGCCCGTCCAGCGCCTCTCCGACGGCTCGCCAAGCATGTCCGTGGACCCGTTGGCCGACTACCACCTCATCCACGCCGTCCTGGGGCGTCGGCAGGTTCTGGGCCAAGCTGCCGCTCGTCCTCATCCAAACGGCCGGCTGCGCTGACCGCCGCAGGTCCCGGGCAGGGGCCGATCGGCCCCTGCC
>NZ_JBHVYO010000054.1:0-53562 GCF_042880655.1 Streptomyces sp. NPDC058295 | reverse complement strand
CCCGAAGAGGAGCCCGGCGCCTTCGTCGTGCCGGCGTTCAGGGGTGCGTGCCGGCCGCGATGACCTCCGCCGCCGCGCGGCCGCACACCCGGGCCGCGCCGTGGGTGGCGATGTGCAGGGCGCCGCGGGGCGGGGCCTGGGGGACGCCCATCTCGACGACGACCGTGTCCGGGCGCGCCGTGAGGAGGGTGTCGAGGGCCGCCGCCATCCAGGGGTGCCGGTGCTCGTCGCGGACCACGGCCACGATCCGCCGCTCACCCGCCGCGGCCAGCGCCGCGTGTCCCGCGTCCGCGCCCGCGAAGCTGCCGGTCCGCGTCCCCGGCAGCAGCCGGCCCAGCTCCGCGGCCACACCCCAGGGGGTCTCGTCGCCGACGGCGATGTTCGCGACCGGGGTGAGCGCGGCGACGTACGGCGGGTCGGTGAGCGGGGTGAAGACGTCGTCGCCGGTGAGGCGCAGCGCCCGGCGGGCGGCGATCAGGCCGACATCGGCCCGCCCGGCGCCGCGGCCCGCGCGCGCCGTTCCCTCGTCGGGGCCGCCCGCGGCCGTGTTCCGCGAAGCCGTCCAGCGGGCCAGTGCCCGCACCCGTTCCGCCGCGTCCGCGAGGCGTCGCTCGGGGAGTTCGCCCGTGCGGACGGCGGTGACCAGGGCGTCGCGCAGCCGGCGTACCGTCTCGTCGTCCGCCAGGCCGCCGCCCACGCAGATGGCGTCGGCGCCGGCCGCGACGGCGAGGACGCTGCCGCGCTCGATGCCGTAGGTCGCGGCGACGGCCTGCATCTCCATGCCGTCGGTGACGATCAGGCCGTCGTAGCCGAGTTCCTCGCGGAGCAGGGTGGTGAGGACGCGCGGGGACAGGGTCGCCGGTCGGGCCGGGTCCAGGGCGGGGACCAGGATGTGCGCGCTCATCACGGCGCGGGTGCCGGCGGCGATGGCGGCGCGGAACGGGGTCAGTTCGCGTTCCGTCAGGACCGCGGGGTCGGCGTCGATGCGCGGGAGCGCGTGGTGGGAGTCGACGGCCGTGTCGCCGTGACCGGGGAAGTGCTTGGTGCAGGCCGCCACGCCCGCCGACTGGAGGCCGGTGACGTACGCGGCGGTGTGCCGGGCGACCAGGGCGGGGTCGGCGCCGAACGAGCGGACCCCGATGACCGGGTTCGCGGGATTGGAGTTCACGTCGGCGGAGGGCGCCCAGTTGAGGTTGACGCCGCACTCCGCGAGGCGGCGGCCCAGCTCCGCGGCGACCTCCAGCGTGAGCGAGACGTCGTCCACCGCGCCCAGCGCGTGGTTGCCGGGGAAACTGGAGCCGGTACGCACCTCCAGGCGCGTGACGTCTCCGCCCTCCTCGTCGATCGCGACCAGGACGTCCTCCCGCTCCGCGCGCAACTGCGCGGTCAGCGAGGCGAGCTGTTCCGGCGAGGCGATGTTCCGGCCGAACAGGCCCACCGAGGCCAGCCCCTCGCCCAGGCGGCGCAGCAGCCAGTCAGGGGCGGTGGTGCCGGGGAAGCCGGGTTGGAGGACCGTCAGGGCGTCACGGGTGAGAGTGTCGGTGCCGCTGGCGATTGTCGTCATCGGGGGCGTTATCCCTTCACGGCGCCCGCGGTCAGCCCCGCGGCCATCTTGCGCTGGACGAGGAGGAAGAGGGCGACGATCGGCAGCGCCATCATGGTGGCGCCGGCCATCATCGGGGCGTACTCGGTGCCGTGCTTGGTGGAGAAGTTGCTGAGCCACACGGTGGCCGTCTGGTTCTTCTGGCTGAGCAGCATCAGGGCGTAGAGGTACTCGTTCCAGGCCTGGATGAAGCCGTAGACCGAGGTGGCGACCATGCCTGGCGCCAGCAGGGGGAAGACCACCCGGACGAAGGCCCCGGTGCGGGAGCAGCCGTCGACCATCGCGGCCTCCTCCAGCTCCTTGGGGATGTTGACGATGAAGCCGCGCAACGTCCACACCGTGAAGGGAAGGATGAAGGTCAGGTACGTGAGGATCAGGCCGGTCAGCTTGTCGTACTGGCCCAGGTCGTTCAGGAGCAGGAAGACCGGGATGATCATGGCGACGAGCGGGACCATCTGGACGGCCAGGATGCCCACGATCACGATCTTGCGGCCGCGGAAGGCGAACCGGGAGATGGCCAGGGCGGCCAGCATGCCGACGACGACGCCGATCGCCACGACCGCCAGGGAGACGAGCAGGCTGCGGCCCACCGGGCCCCAGAAGTCGGCGATGTGCAGCGCGCGGCTGAAGTTGTCGAGGGTGAGTCCCGTCGGCAGCAGGCTCGGGTCCGGGTCGATCGCGTCCTTCGCCGGCTTGAACGCGGTGTTGAGCATCCAGTAGACGGGGAAACCCGCGACGACGAAGACGAGCACGCCGAGGAGGTTCCAGCCGGACTTCGACCTGCGGCGTCCGGAGCGGCTTCCCGCCCGGCTCGCCTCGGAGGCAACGGCACTCATTCGACCTCTCCGATCTTCAGCATCTGGCGCATGTAGACGGCGACCACCCCGAGCAGCAGCAGCACGGTGATCAGGGCGATCGCCGATCCCTGTCCGTAGTCGTTGACGACGAAGGCGCGGTCGTAGGAGTACGTCGTCAGGATCTGGAACTCGGCTTCCGGGTGTCCGTTGCGCATGACGAAGACCTGGGGGAACACGCCCATGTCCCAGATGACCGACAGGGTCGTGAGCATCACGATGATCGGCTTGAGGATGGGCAGGGTGACGTACCGGAAGACGCCCCAGGCGCCCGCGCCGTCGAGGCGGGCGGCCTCCTCCAGCTCGGCGGGCACCTGGGTGAGGCCGGCGCTGAGGGTGATGACCACGAAGGGCACGGCGCCCCAGACGACGAGGAGCATGATGACCGCCAGCCCCTGCGGTCCGCTGGCGAACCAGTTGTGGCCGATCAGCTCGACGCCCGGCAGCCTGCTCAGGACCGCGTTGAGGATGCCGTAGTCGGCGTCGAACAGCCACTTGAAGACCGTGGTGGCGACGATGACCGGCATGCCCCAGCTGGCCACGAGCGCGATGTTCACGAGGGTCTTCACCCAGCCGGAGACCCGCTGGAGGAGCAGCGCGATCAGCATGCCGATGACCATCGTGAAGATCACGCAGCCGGCCGCGAAGACGATCGTGCGGAAGACGACCTGCCAGAACTCGCCGTCGTCCAGCACGCCCGTGAAGTTGTCGAACCCGACCGACTCGGCCGGCTGGAAGCCCCACAGCTGGGACTGCCCGAACTTCTGGAAGGAGAGGGTGACCAGCCGGACCAGCGGATAGCCCATCACCAGGGCGAGCACCAGCAGGCAGGGGGCGAGGAGCAGCCAGGGGGTCGTGGCCCCGCGGGAACCGCGGCCGCCGCGTGGTCTCTTCTCGCCGGGTCCGCCCGCGGGCGGTGGTGGTGGCGACTGCCGCGTCGGCGGCACTTTGGCAGTGGTCGTGTCTGCGGCACTCATCCGCGCGCTCCTCAGCGGTCCCTCGGGTCGTACGAAGGCGAAGCCCCGTACGGGTCGTACGGGAGGCAGGGCCCCGCCCCGATGAAGCCCTCCGGGGTCGACGGGGCCCTGCCCTCAGGTCACTTGGTGTTGATGACCTTGTCGATCGCGGCGTCCGCTTCCTTCGCGGCGGCCTCGACCGTCTTCTTGCCGGTGCCGATGCTCTGGAGCATGGTCTGCAGCACCTGGGCCTTCTCGACCTGGCCCCAGCCGGGAGCCATCGGGACGAACCAGTTGGACTCGGCGGCGGTGGCCGGGACCGCGGTGGCCGGATCGCTCTTGAGGGTCGCGAGGTCGGTCTTGTTGTTGGGCAGGTTGCCCTTGGCGATCAGGCCCTTCTGGCCGGACGGACCGGTGAAGGCGTTGATCCACTCGGCGGCCAGGGCCTGCGCGTCCGACTTCACCGGGACGGCGAGGTCGGAGCCGCCCAGGAAGACCGGGAGGTTCTTGCCGGACGGGCCGGGCATCACGAAGTTCTCGACGTTGTTCGCGAGCTTGCCGGTCTTGTCGTTCTCCTTCGCCGCGGCGGTCGCGCCCTCCCAGGCGGGGGCGAAGATCATGCCGGACTTGCCCTGGCCGTAGACGATGTAACGGTCGGACTCGTCCTTGGTCTTGTCGCCGTGCATGTACGTGTCGAGGACGTTCTTGAACTCGTTGAGGCCCTTGATCGACTCGGCCGAGGAGAGGTTGGCCTTCCACTGGCCGCCGTCCTCCTTGGCGATGGAGCCGCCGGCGTCGTACACGAAGGACATGGCCGCGTACCAGTCACGGGAGGGCTGGTACCAGGCGGAGAACTTGTCGCCCTCCTTCTTCTGGACCTTGTCCAGGGCGGCGGTCAGCTCGGTGTACGTCTTCGGGGTGGTCTTGACGCCGGCCGAGGCGAAGAGGTCCTTGCGCCAGTTGGCGACCCGGCCGCCCGCGTAGTACGGGACGCCGTAGGTCTTGCCGTCGTAGGTCACCGAGGCCTTGAGGCCGTCGAGCCAGGCGGAGGAGTTGTCGAACTTGGCGGTGTCCAGGGGAGCGAAGGCACCCTTGACCATGTAGCCGAGCATCTCGGTGTTGCCCATCTCGACGACGTCGGGGGCCTTGTCGGTGGCGAGAACCGCGTCCAGCTTGGCGTTCTTGTCCGGCCAGCCGTAGTACTCGTGGTTGATCTTGACGCCGGGGTGCGCCTTCTGCACCGCAGCGTCGGCGGCCTTCACCAGCTCGGGCCAGTTGTTCTGCGCGTCGACGGTGAGCCAGACCGTCAGCTCCTTGGCGTCGGTGCCCTTCGAGTCCCCGCTGCCACTGTCGTCCCCGCACGCCGCGATGGAGACCATCATGCCCGCGATACCGATCGCGGCTATCAGCTTGCGCTTCACGCCATCCTCCTCAGGGATGCCACACCCCCCGCCCACGGGCCGGGAACTCGATCTGGACCAATGGTGTAGACCAGTGCGCAGAGCTTGGCTCAGACCAATAAGCCTGTCAAGGGTGGCCGAACCCCCTCCGAACAGCCGTTATGGGACCTACATATGCAGGAACCTTTAAGTAAGAAGCCCTCGAAAACCCGAGCTCCGGAGGGCGCCGCTCCGGTAGACCATTTGCCCTGGTGGACTAGACCAGCAAAGGTTGCGACGGTATACAGAGGGATCACGGAACGGTGGGGCACCATCCCCGCGTCCGTGCCACGATGTGAGCCGCGGCCGACGGCGTGTCGGCCATTTCGGCACCCGCAGCCGGGAAGGCAGGCCATGAGCACCGACGTCAGCAGTGCGGAGAACGAGGGTGGGGCGACCGTCCGTACCGCGCGTGTGCCCAAGTACTACCGCCTGAAGAAACACCTGCTCGACATCACGGAGACACAGTCTCCGGGCACCCCGGTCCCGCCGGAGCGCACCCTGGCGGCCGAGTTCGACACCTCGCGCACGACCGTCCGCCAGGCGCTGCAGGAACTCGTCGTCGAGGGCCGCCTCGAGCGCATCCAGGGCAAGGGCACCTTCGTCGCCAAGCCGAAGGTGTCCCAGGCACTCCAACTCACCTCGTACACCGAGGACATGCGCGCCCAGGGCCTCGAGCCGACCTCGCAGCTCCTGGACATCGGCTACATCACCGCCGACGACCGCCTCGCCGACCTCCTCGACATAACGGCCGGCGTACGGGTGCTGCGCATCGAGCGCCTGCGCATGGCCAACGGCGAACCGATGGCCATCGAGACGACCCATCTGTCGGCGAAGCGCTTCCCGGCCCTGCGCAGGTCGCTGGTCAAGTACACCTCGCTCTACACCGCCCTCGCCGAGGTCTACGACGTCCGTCTCGCCGAGGCCGAGGAGACCATCGAGACCTCGCTGGCCACCCCGCGCGAGGCGGGCCTGCTGGGCACCGACGTGGGCCTGCCGATGCTGATGCTCTCCCGCCACTCACTGGACCAGGACGGCCGGCCGGTGGAGTGGGTGCGGTCGGTGTACCGGGGCGACCGGTACAAGTTCGTGGCCCGACTGAAGCGGCCCACCGAGTAGGCCATGGAGCAGGCCATCGAGGAGGCTGCCGAGCAGGCCACCTGGTAGAGGGTCTGTGGAGGGTCTTCCGCTGGGCTTATCCGTCACTTACATTGCCTGCGCATTACATCTGTGATCAAGGCGATCAGAGTGAGGGGACGGCCGCCGATGTCCGACGAGGAAACGAGGGAACCGGTGGTGACGCCTGCGCGCGTCGCCATCGCCCTCTGTCTGATCGCGCCCTTCGTGGCAATGCTGTGGGTGGGTTCGTACGCGAAGGTGGATCCGGCGTTCATCGGGATCCCCTTCTTCTACTGGTACCAGATGCTGTGGGTGCCCCTGTCCGCCGCGCTCACCGTGACCGCGTACAAGCTGTGGCAGCGTGACCAGCGCGGCCGCGCCGCCGGTTCTTCGGCTTCCTCTCCGGAGGGTGGTGCGTCGGAGTGAAGGACGGCGTGAACGGCGTCGCGCTCGCCGTCTTCATCTTCTTCTTCCTGGCCGTCACGGTCATGGGCTTCCTGGCCGCGCGGTGGCGCAAGGCCGAGAACGACAGCCTCGACGAATGGGGCCTCGGCGGCCGGTCGTTCGGCACCTGGGTCACCTGGTTCCTGCTCGGCGGCGACCTGTACACCGCGTACACCTTCGTCGCGGTACCCGCGGCGATCTACGCGGCGGGCGCGGCCGGCTTCTTCGCGGTGCCGTACACGATCCTCGTCTACCCGCTGATCTTCACCTTCCTGCCCCGCCTGTGGTCGGTGTCCCACAAGCACGGCTATGTGACGACCTCGGACTTCGTGCGGGGCCGGTTCGGCTCGAAGGGCCTGTCGCTGGCGGTCGCCGTCACCGGCATCCTGGCGACGATGCCGTACATCGCGCTCCAACTGGTCGGCATCCAGGCCGTGCTCGACGTGATGGGCGTCGGTGGCGGCGAGGACACCAACTGGTTCGTGAAGGACCTGCCGCTGCTGATCGCGTTCGGCGTGCTGGCTGCCTACACGTACTCCTCGGGTCTGCGGGCCCCCGCGCTGATCGCGTTCGTGAAGGACACGCTGATCTACATCGTCATCGCGGTGGCGATCATCTACATCCCGATCAAGCTGGGCGGGTTCGACGACATCTTCGCCAAGGCCGGCGAGGCGTTCAGCCAGACCAACCCGGCGACGGGCAAGCCGCGCGGCGCGCTGGCACCGGCGGAACCCGGCCAGTGGACGTACGCCACGCTGGCGTTGGGCTCGGCGCTGGCGCTGTTCATGTACCCGCACTCGATCACGGCGACGCTGTCGTCGCGCAGCCGTGAGGTGATCCGCCGCAACACCACGATCCTGCCGCTGTACTCCCTGATGCTGGGTCTGCTGGCGCTGCTCGGCTTCATGGCGATCGCGGCCGGGGTCAAGGTCACCAACGGGCAGCTGGCGATCCCGCAGCTGTTCGAGGACATGTTCCCGTCCTGGTTCGCGGGGGTGGCGTTCGCGGCCATCGGCATCGGCGCGCTCGTGCCCGCGGCCATCATGTCGATCGCGGCCGCGAACCTCTTCACCCGCAACATCTACAAGGACTTCATCAAGCCGGACGCGACGCCCGCGCAGGAGACGAAGGTCTCCAAGCTGGTCTCGCTCCTGGTGAAGGTGGGCGCCCTGGTCTTCGTCCTCACCATGGACAAGACGGTCGCCATCAACTTCCAGCTGCTGGGCGGCATCTGGATCCTCCAGACGTTCCCGGCCCTGGTCGGCGGCCTCTTCACCCGCTGGTTCCACCGCTGGGCCCTGCTCGCCGGCTGGGCGGTCGGCATGGTCTACGGCACCTTCGCCGCGTACGGTGTCGCGTCCCCGACCCAGAAGCACTTCGGCGGCTCGTCGAAGGAGATCCCGGGCATCGGCGAGATCGGCTACATCGGTCTCACGGCGTTCGTGATCAACGTCGTCGTCACGGTGGTGCTGACCTTCGTGCTGAGGGCCGCCAAGGCTCCCGACGGCATCGACGAGACGAAGCCGGAGGACTACACGGCGGACGCGGGCGACCCGGGCGTGGCGGTGGAGCTGCCCCCGGCGACGGCGGGCGCCGGCCACTAGGGCTGTCCCCGGGGTACGCGATGGCCGGCCGGACAGGTCCTGGGTGGTGTCCGCAAAGCAGCGCCGGGCGGGACTTCGCGGACCCGGCCCAGTCCCGCGTCCGTCTGGCCGTCGCGTCCCAGAAACGGTCCAGTTCACGGACCCGCATGCCGACCCAGTGCGGGGTCTTTCTGCGCAGCGCCCGGGGCAGCCGGCGCCGGACGCTGCCGGGCAGCAGGGCATGTTGCTGACGGCAGAACGGCTCGCGGATCTCGCCCCGGGGCACCCCGCCCCGGGGCGGGTACGGGCAGAGCTGGAACCTGCAGTCGGGCAGACAGGTCGTGCCCGGTGCGGGCGGGGTGGACGTGCCGACGCGCAGTCCCGGTCGCAGCGGCTCCCGGTCCGTACGGATACAGGGCGGCAACGACATTCCGGGCTGTTCCATGCGGGCCAGGCGTTCCTCGACCTCGTCCGGGTGCCCGTCGCGTTCGATGAGGTTCAGCATCACCAGGACGTCGGCGACGAGACGTTGGGCGCGCGGGTCGAGGGTGCTCCAGCCGACCGAGGGCGGAATCCACTGGCTGTGCTTGCGGTATCCCCCGGTGCCGCCCGCGCGGGCGCCGATGTTGTCGGCGACGCCCTTCTCGTCGATCCACAGGAACCGCTCGGGCTGTCCGGTCTCCAGGGCGAGGGCGACCAGGTCGCCGGCCTCGGCGACGAACGGATGCAGGCGCCGCCGGGCCGGTGCGCCGGACTGGTCCGGGTGCCGACGCCTCCTTCCGTGGAATCACTCCCGGCAGGCTCCGTAACCCGGGCGTCGGGCACACCCGGGGCCATGGATCTCGCGCGGCAGGGCTGCCCGAACGGCGCGCCGCGGGCGGCCCCTCGCGGCCGCGGACGTCGGGGTTCCGTCCGCACACCCGAGCGGAACCGGAATCCCCTGTCAGACCGGAACGATCTCACCCTGATCGCCTGTCAGCTGACGCTCTGAAACCACCCCGACACAACATCTGGGGGTGGCGTGACAGGTGAGCACAAGATGTATGCTCATGCTCGCTGTCGCCGCAGGGGAATCCGGTGCGAATCCGGAACTGTCCCGCAACGGTGTACTCGCGTGCATCCATACCCGTATGCGCACGCCTGTTCAGTCCGAGGTCCTGCCGACAGCGTGCCCGGCCGTCCGGTCCGGGTGCCCTGACGTCCGGGTCTCGTGGAGTGGGCCGGTGGACGCGACGCCCCCGCGCGCTCGTGTGCTGCCCCCTGCCCTCCGCAAGGCCCACCGCCGAGCGAGGGAGAGCCCCACGTGACCATCGCGCCAGCCGAGCCGGTTTCCGTCACCGAGCTGGAGACCGACGGTCCCGGTACCGCGTTGCTGCGGACCCTGACCGAGCTGACCGCCGACCTGCCCGCCGCCGACCCCGGCCGGGTCGCCGCCGCCGCCCTGCGCGGCCGGTCCGCACGGGCTGCCTCCGAGATCACCGCGGAGCTGCGCGAGCTGGCCACGGAGGCGGCCGCGGGCCTGATCTCCGAGGACCCCGCCTACTCGAAGCTGGCCGCCCGGCTGCTGACGATCAGCATCGCCGCGGAGGCCGCCTCCCAGGGCGTCACCTCGTTCACGGGATCGGTCGCCGTCGGCCACCGCGAGGGCCTGATCGCCGACCGCACCGCCGAGTTCGTGCGCGTCCACGCGGTCCGCCTCGACGCCCTGATCGACGAACAGGCCGACGACCGCTTCGGCTACTTCGGGCTCCGCACCCTGCACAGCCGCTACCTCCTGCGGCACCCGATCACCCGCAAGGTCGTCGAGACGCCGCAGCACTTCCTGCTGCGCGTCGCCTCCGGCCTCGCCGAGGACGACACGCCCCGTTCCCTGGACGAGGTCGCCGCGCTCTACCGGCTGATGAGCCGTCTGGACTACCTGCCGTCCTCCCCCACGCTCTTCAACTCCGGTACCCGGCATCCCCAGATGTCGTCCTGCTACCTCCTCGACTCGCCGCTGGACGAGCTGGACTCCATCTACGACCGCTACCACCAGGTGGCCCGGCTGTCGAAGCACGCGGGCGGCATCGGACTGTCGTACTCCCGGATCCGCAGCCGCGGTTCGCTGATCCGTGGCACCAACGGGCACTCCAACGGCATCGTGCCGTTCCTGAAGACGCTCGACGCCTCGGTCGCCGCGGTGAACCAGGGCGGCCGGCGCAAGGGCGCGGCGGCGGTCTACCTGGAGACCTGGCACTCCGACATCGAGGAGTTCCTGGAGCTGCGGGACAACACCGGTGAGGACGCCCGCCGGACGCACAACCTGAACCTCGCGCACTGGATCCCGGACGAGTTCATGCGCCGGGTCAACGCCGACGCCCCCTGGTCGCTGTTCTCCCCCGCCGACGTGCCCGAGCTCGTCGACCTGTGGGGCGAGGAGTTCGACGCGGCCTACCGCAAGGCCGAGGAGGCGGGCCTCGCGAAGAAGACCATCCCGGCCCGTGATCTCTACGGCCGCATGATGCGCACCCTCGCGCAGACCGGCAACGGCTGGATGACCTTCAAGGACGCGGCCAACCGCACCGCCAACCAGACGGCCGAGCCGGGCCACGTCGTGCACTCCTCCAACCTCTGCACGGAGATCCTGGAGGTCACGGACGACGGCGAGACGGCGGTCTGCAACCTGGGTTCGGTGAACCTCGGCGCGTTCGTCGACGCGACGGCGGGCACGATCGACTGGGAGCGGCTGGACGAGACCGTCCGCACGGCCGTCACCTTCCTCGACCGGGTCGTCGACATCAACTTCTACCCGACCGAGCAGGCGGGCCGCTCCAACGCCCGCTGGCGTCCGGTCGGTCTGGGCGCGATGGGTCTCCAGGACGTCTTCTTCAAGCTGCGGCTGCCCTTCGACTCGCCCGAGGCGAAGGCGCTGTCCACCCGGATCGCCGAGCGCATCATGCTCGCCGCCTACGAGGCCTCCGCCGAGCTGGCCGAGCGCAACGGCCCGCTGCCGGCCTGGGAGAAGACCCGTACGGCCAGGGGCGTGCTGCACCCGGACCACTACGGCGTCGAGTTCAGCTGGCCCGAGCGCTGGGCGGCCCTGCGCGAGCGGATCGCGCAGACCGGCCTGCGCAACTCCCTGCTCCTCGCCATCGCCCCCACCGCCACCATCGCGTCCATCGCGGGCGTGTACGAGTGCATCGAGCCGCAGGTGTCCAACCTGTTCAAGCGCGAGACGCTGTCCGGCGAGTTCCTCCAGGTCAACTCCTACCTGGTGCAGGACCTCAAGGACCTCGGCGTCTGGGACGCCCGCACCCGTGAGGCGCTGCGCGAGTCCAGCGGCTCGGTGCAGGACTTCTCCTGGATCCCGGCGGACGTGCGCGCCCTGTACCGCACGGCGTGGGAGATCCCGCAGCGCGGCCTGATCGACATGGCCGCCGCCCGCACCCCGTACCTGGACCAGGCGCAGTCCCTGAACCTGTTCCTGGAGACGCCGACCATCGGCAAGCTCTCCTCGATGTACGCGTACGCCTGGAAGTCGGGCCTGAAGACGACGTACTACCTGCGCTCCCGCCCGGCGACCCGTATCGCCCGCGCGGCCCAGGCGCAGACCCCCGCCGCCATCCCCGTGCAGCAGGTGACCTCGGAAGAGGCCGTCGCCTGCTCCCTTGAGAACCCCGAGTCCTGCGAGGCCTGCCAGTAATGACCAGCGAAGCCAAGACCGTGTCTGCCAAGAACCTGCTCGACCCGGGCTTCGAGCTGACCCTTCGCCCGATGCGCTACCCGGACTTCTACGAGCGCTACCGGGACGCCATCAAGAACACCTGGACCGTCGAGGAGGTCGACCTCCACTCGGACGTCGCCGACCTGGCGAAGCTGTCCGAGGGCGAGCAGCACATGATCGGCCGGCTGGTCGCGTTCTTCGCGACGGGCGACTCGATCGTGGCGAACAACCTCGTGCTCACGCTGTACAAGCACATCAACTCCCCCGAGGCGCGCCTCTATCTGTCGAGGCAGCTCTTCGAGGAGGCCGTGCACGTCCAGTTCTATCTGACGCTGCTGGACACCTACCTCCCCGACCCGGAGGACAGGACGGCGGCCTTCGACGCGGTCGAGAACATCCCGTCCATCCGCGAGAAGGCCGAGTTCTGCTTCAAGTGGATCAACGAGGTCGAGAAGCTGGACCGGCTGGAGACCAAGGCCGACCGCCGCCGCTTCCTGCTCAACCTGATCTGCTTCGCCGCGTGCATCGAGGGCCTGTTCTTCTACGGCGCCTTCGCGTACGTCTACTGGTTCCGCAGCCGGGGCCTGCTGCACGGCCTCGCCACGGGCACCAACTGGGTGTTCCGTGACGAGACGATGCACATGAGCTTCGCCTTCGAGGTGGTCGACACCGTCCGCAAGGAGGAGCCGGACCTCTTCGACGACCAGCTCCAGGAGGAGGTGACCGCCATGCTGCGGGAGGCCGTCGAGGCCGAGCTCCAGTTCGGGCGCGACCTGTGCGGCGAGGGGCTGCCGGGCATGAACACCGACTCGATGCGCCAGTACCTCGAGTGCGTCGCCGACCAGCGTCTGTCGCGGCTCGGGTTCGCCCCGGTGTACGGCTCGGAGAACCCCTTCTCCTTCATGGAGCTCCAGGGCGTTCAGGAGCTGACCAACTTCTTCGAGCGCCGTCCGTCGGCGTACCAGGTCGCGGTGGAGGGCACCGTCGACCTGGACGAGGACTTCTGACCCTCCCTCTCCCCCCGGGCCTCCTGGGCCTCCCTGATCTGCCGGTCGGCGCGCCGGTCGCGCACGACGCCGAGCACGGACGGGAGGACCAGGAGGACGAGGATCCCGAGGACCATGAGCATTCCGATGAGGCCTTCGATCTGGTTCGTGTTCATGGACATCAGTCTGCTGCCGGACACTCCTGACCGGCAGTGGCAGGACTGCCGCACACCTTCAAATTCCTGCCACTTCGGGTGCACACTGGGAGCATGCTGCCGAAGCGAGGCCGATCATGCTGAAGAACGTGGCCGCCGTCCTGGTCGACGGTGTGCATCCCTTTGAACTCGGCGTCGTCTGCGAGGTGTTCGGCCTCGACCGGAGCGACGAGGGGCTTCCGGTGTACGACTTCGCCGTGGTGTCGGCGGAGGGCCCGGTCCTGGGCACCCACGTCGGCGGGCTCACCGTGTCCACGCCGTACGGCCTCGACCGGCTGGAGGAGGCCGACCTGATCGCCGTACCGGCCGCGGACGCGAACATCGACCGCGTGTATCCGCCCGAGCTGCTCGACGCGCTGCGCCGGGCCGTGGACCGGGGTGCCCGGGTGCTCAGCGTGTGTTCCGGGGTGTTCGTGCTGGGCGCCGCGGGGCTGCTCGACGGCCGGCGCTGCGCCGCGCACTGGCGGCACGCGGACGTGCTGGCCCGCCGCTACCCCCGCACGGCCGTCGAGCCGGACGTGCTGTACGTCGACGAGGACCCGGTGATCACCTCGGCCGGCACGGCCGCCGGTATCGACGCCTGTCTGCACCTGGTCCGCAAGGAGCAGGGGCCCGAGGTCGCCAACCGGATCGCCCGGCGGATGGTGGTGCCGCCGCACCGGGACGGCGGCCAGGCCCAGTACATCGAGCGGCCGCTGCCCCGGTCGCGGTGCGACACCGTCGGCGAGGTGCTCGCGTGGATGGAGCAACACCTCGACGAGGAGGTCACGGTGGAGCAACTCGCGGAACGCGCCCACATGTCACCGCGCACCTTCGCCCGCCGGTTCCAGCAGGAGACGGGCACCACCCCCTACCGGTGGCTGCTGCGTCAGCGGGTGCTGCTGGCCCAGCACCTGCTGGAGGCGACGGACGAGACGGTGGACGCGATCGCCTGGCGCGCCGGCTTCGGTACGGCAGGCGCCCTGCGCCACCAGTTCGTGCAGGCGCTGGGGACGTCCCCCAACGCCTACCGGCGCACGTTCCGCGGCCCGCAGGCCGTCGCCTGAGCCGCGGTTCTCACCCGGACACCGCCCGCAGCAGCAGCCGGCGCGGCCGGAGCGTGATGCCGATGTGCGTCCGGTTGTCGGAGCCCGGCGCCGGCTCGAAGCGGAACGCGGACGCCACCACCGCGGTGATCAGCGTCAGCTCGGCCATCGAGAAGTGGTCGCTCGGGCACTTCCGGTTGCCGACGCCGAACGGCGTCATGGCGTATTTCGGCACCTCCGGGGCGCCGCCGGGCAGCCAGCGGTCGGGATCGAACTCCGTGTGCCGCTCGTACGACCGCGGATCGCGCTGTACGGCGTACGGGCTGTAGACGATGTCGGCGCCCGCGGGAATGCGGTAGCCGCCGAGCTCGGTCTCGGTCACCGCGCGCCGGGTCAATATCCATACGGCGGGATACAGCCGCATGGTCTCGACGACGACATTGGCGGTGTGCTGGAGCTTTCGGACGTCGCCGAATGCGACCGGCCGGTCACCGACGACGCTTTTCACCTCTTCGCGGATCTTGTCCACCTGGTCGGGGTGCTCGGTGAGGACGTGGAGCAGCGACATGACCACAGAGCCGGCTGTTTCGCTGCCCGGGGTGAGTATCGCGATGACCTGGTCGTGGATCTCCTGTTCCCCGATCGGGTCACCATTCCCGTCCTTCGCCTCCAGCAAAGCCGTCAGCAAATCGTCCGGTTTTTGACCGGATGCACGGCGGTCGGCAATGATCTCGTCCACCAGCCGATGCAGATCGGCCAGCGCCCGGTTGAATTCGCGGTTGGCCGGAATCGGTACCCGATAAAGCGGCCCGAGGGGCACCACCATGCGCTGGTACATACCGGCGAACAGGGTGGCGAGCGCGGACGTGATGCGCTCGGACCGGGCGTCCATATAGCTGCCGCGCATCAGACAGCGGGCGGAGATGCGCACGGACACCCGGAAGGCCTCCGCGGTGACGTCGAGGACCTCGCCGTTCCGCCAGCGCTCGACGAGCGCGTACGCCTCCTCCTCCATGATCGGCCCGTAACCGGGGATGGCGTCGAGCCGGAACGCGGGCTGGATCGTGCGCCGCTGACGGCGGTGCAGCGGGCCGTTGGCCGTGGCCACGCCCTCCTTGCCGAGCAGGCTCTCCAGGGACTCCCACAGGGGCCCCGAGATGATGTAGTCCGGGCTGAGCGCCAGGGCGCCGGTGAGCTCCGGCGCGGTGACGGCGTACACCGTCTTGGGGCCGAGCCTGAGGCGGACGATGTCGCCGTGGTCGCGGAGCTGGGCCAGGAAGGCCAGCGGGTCACGGGCCAGCTTCCAGCCGTGTCCGAGGAGCGGAACCCTGCCACCGGCCAACGGTGGCTCGCGCAGTTCGGGCGCCGCGGGGGTCGCGGGTTTCACCGACTCGACGGTCATTTCTCACCTGCCGCTTCGTTGTTGACGTACGGGGGCGTGGACCGGTCGTCCCAGCTGTCGACCATGTATCGGCCGGACTCGTGGTGGAACCAGTAGACGGAACTGAACCAGTTCCGCATATTGCCGAGACAGGACCGCACTGCGGCGCCGAGTTGGTTTCCGCGGATCGTCCCGTCGGCCAGCCGGTCGGCGAGCCTTAAGACGTCCTTCTCGACGACGAGGAACTCGGAAATGCATTCCTCGACGCGTCGCCTGACTTCCTCGACGGCCTCTTCCAGGGTCAGTCCCTCATGGGTGATGAGACTGATTCCGAGATTGTGCACCTCATCGCCCGCTATTTCCTTGGGAAGCGAGCAGAGGTCGTTGTACCAGGCGGCGAATTCCTGACTCAGCAGCGCCGCGCGGTGAAATGCGGGGTGTTTCCGCACCGGGTCCGGGAGTTCTTGTCCCGCACTCGGCTCCAGCAGGTCGGTCCAGATCCAGTGCGCGAACGTGAGCCGCCGCAGCGCCAGGTATTCCTCGACCCCTGGAATGCGCCCTTCGATTCGGTTGTGGAATTCCCGGTCGTACGCGTCGATCACGGCGTGGAAGTGCCGGGTGAACCGGGCGTTCCAGGTACCGGGAAGGAAGGAGTGCAGCCGGCTCACGCTGTTCGCGAGCCCGGCGACCAGCGGATCCGGGTGGCACAGATGCTCCGCCGGGGCGTCCAGGGCCGCGTGCAAGCGGAACCTGAGCCGCCGCCAGGAGGACGTCCGGCCGTGAACGACGTCGCGGTCGTGCCGGTCGTCCCAGACGAAGAACCACGCGCTGTAGTCGGCGATGGCCTGCATGACCTCGTCGGGTGCGCCGAGGTAGAAGCCCGCCATCAGGTCGGTGTAGCAAAGTCCGTCGGCATATTCTGCGACCTTGTCCGCCGGCATCAACCGCATTTCCAGCAGCCAGGAGCGCGTCTTCTCCTGCAACTGGGGCCAATACGGATGCAGTTGCCGGGGAAACGCCGCCTCGATGACCGGAAGAGAGAGCGAGGGAGGGACCGCGGGCGCGGCCACCGTCGCTGTGGTGCTGTATGTGGTGCTGTATGGGAAAGCTGGCACGGACAACCCCTCTCAGCCGCCAGTGGGCACACACCCCTCCCCCCGTGCCGGGCGTGCGCCGTTGCGTATCCCCGCACTTCCCATTCAGCACTACAACTGACCGTTCTGGGAACGGATTTGCTTCATTCACCACCCCAACATGCCGAGAATCCCCCCTGCATGACTGGTTACGGATCAGCAGATGTGCAGTAGATGTGCGTAAGCGATCGAACGTCCGTCGGACACACGAACGACGCCCGGCCGGAAGGATCCCGGCCGGGCGTCGTGGTGGTGCGGGTGGGCTCAGTCGTTGGCGACCACGGGATAACGTGGCTCGTTCTCGGCCATCTGCCGCAGGGCGTCCTTGCGTTCACGCTTGGACAGACGGTCGATGTAGAGGTAGCCGTACAGGTGGTCGGTCTCGTGCTGCAAACACCGAGCGAAGTAACCGGTGCCGCGCACCTTGATCGGGTTGCCCTGCTCGTCCTGCCCGGTCACCTCGGCGTAGTCGGGACGGGCCAGCGGCGCGTAGGCGGTGGGCACCGACAGACAGCCCTCGTTGCTGTCGTCCAGCCGGCGCCGGTCGGCGGGCAGTTCGACGAGCTTCGGGTTGCAGACGACGCCGGTGTGCCGGGCGCCCTCGTCGTCGGGGCAGTCGTAGACGAAGACCTTCAGGTCGACGCCGATCTGGTTGGCGGCCAGGCCCACTCCCTCGGCGGTGTGCTGCGAGGCGAACATGTCCGCGACCAGCTGCCGCAGCTCCTCACCGAACTCGGTGACGTCCCTGCACTCCTTGTGCAGCACCGGGTTCCCGACGACGGTGATCGGCCGCGAGGTGCCGGCCTCACGCCATGCCAGCTCGCGCGCCTCCGCCTCCTCGGTGTCGATGACGAAGCCCTCGTCGTCCACGGGGAGCACGCCCGCGTGCTGCTGATCGGTGTCCTGCTGCGCCATGACCGACGATGCCTTCCTCAAACAGACAGGGGGTGAATGCTCGATACAGGGTACGGGCAGCGCGCCCCCTCAGGGGCGCGGGGAACGGCGCGACCAGCCACGACGAACACGCGGTCGAAAGCGGTCAGCAGACCTCTTCCAGATCCCGCCAGTCCCGGGAATCGGGGCTGTCGGCGACCCACCCGTCCAGCAACCCCCGGACCAGAGAGGCCGGGGCGGCCACGCCGCACTCCCGCTCCGGCACCCACAGTTGCCCATCAGTCCGGTGCCCGAGCGGACCCGGATGCCCCGGCTCGCTGTGGTCGTGCGGGTCGAGATGCTCGCCGTCACCCTCGTCGGACGGCATCCGTGACTCCGAGCACATCCGGCAGAGCAGCCGCACCGACGACGACCAGTCCTCCGCCGCGAAGCCCGCGTCGGCCGCCAGCTGCTCCAGCGCGTCCCGGTCGGACTCGGTGGCCGCCTCCAGCAGGACGACCCAGGTCGGCACGGGCGACGGCGCCCACAGCTCGATCTCGTCGAAGACCGGGTAGGAGTGGCCGGTGGCGGTGGTCCGCTCGCCGTGCGGTACCCCGTCGTGCAGCACGACCTCGCCCCAGCGCCGCCCGGACGACGGCAACGGGATGGACAGCACCTCCATCCGGGCGGGGTCCAGCCGCCGCCCCCACACCACCTCGGCCTCGCCCTCGGGCGACAGCCGTACGGCCGCGCTGCCCAACTCCATACCGACCGGCTCGCCCGCGCCTATGGCGTTGCCGGGCACCCGCAGCCCGTACGCCTGCCAGGCGCGGCGGGCCAGCGGCCAGTCCTGGAGGGCGGTGGCCGCGATGCCCACGTTCCACCAGTCGGGGGCGCCGGCCTCGCGGTCGAGCAGGGCGACGGCCCGCAGCCCCGCCGTGCGGGCCTGCTCCCAGTCGTGCCGGAACTTGTGCAGCAGGGCGAGGTTGAACCAGGACTCGGACAGCCAGGGTTCCAGGTCGGCGGCACGTGTCAGCAGCGCCCCCGCGTCCTCGTACCGCCCGTCGCCGATCAGCGTGAACGCGCGGTCGGTGGCCTGCCGCCAGGAGGCGGAGGGCCGGTGCCGTCCCTTGCCGAAGATCCTCACGATTCCCGCCTGCCAGTTCCGTTCTGTGGGCTGGCCAGTGCCCCCGGACACTCTCTCCCTCGCATCCAACCACGTGTGGCCGGAGAGCCGCTCATTACCCATGGGTTACCCACCCACGGGCGAGGTCAGACAACGCCGCGAAAGCACCCTGGCCAGGGCCTCCACCACCTCGGGCGCATACTCCCCGCCGGTGCCGAGGCGCAGCTCCTCCAAGGCGGTGAGGGGCCCACCGGGACCGCTGCCCCGGACCTTCTCCTCGTATGCGTTCACCACCCGGACTATGCGCGCGGCCACCGGCTGCTCCGGGTAGGGGTCGGCCTGCCGCTCGACGACCGCGGCGACCTGGGCGCCCGCTCCGGTCTGGCGGACGACGGCCCCGCCGAGCAGCGCGATCCGCCGCTGCTGGGCCGCCGGCAGCCCGGCGGTGGCGCCGGCCGGGACCGGGTCGACGAGGCTGAGCTGGCCGATGTCGTGCATGAGGGCCGCGTACTCCAGGACGGTCAGCTCGGGCTCCGGCAGCCCCAGGTCCAGGCCCACGGCCTGGCTGAGGGCGGCGACCCGGCGGGCGTGCCCGGCCGGGGTGTACCCGGCGATCTCCGTGGCACGGGCCAGCGAGGCGATGGTCTGCCGGTAGGTGGCCCGCACCGCCGCGTACCGGCGCAGCGACAGCTGGGTGAGCAGCAGCGGCACCGAGAACACCGGCAGCGCCCACAGCCCGACGACGGCCACCGCGAGCGCCATCACCGCCCCCGTCGCGCAGACCGCCGAGCCGATCCCGGGCACCGCCCGCAACTCGTCCCGCAGCAGCGGGGCGAACGGCCAGCCGGTACGCGAGTGGGCGAGCGCGGCGGCGACCACGGCGTCGCACAGGACGGTCAGGACGAGCAGCGCGAGCAGCAGCAGCGCGTAGGCGGGCCCGCTCCAGCCGTCGAACACCCCGCGGTTGTGGAGCGGCTGGAAGCAGACGGCGGCGAACCCGACGGCCAGTACCCGCCGGACCAGGTGGTCGAGGACGGCCTGTCCACGGGCCAGCTGCGGCACGCTGCCGAGCAGGGAGGCGGTGACCACCACCGCCACGACCTGGGTGACCCCGTGCTGCGTGGGGTGCCCGGCGTGCCCTCCGACCAGCGCGTACGACAGTGAACCGGCGGCGCCGAGCGGCGCGGCCTCCCGCAGCCGGGGCCCGCTCTGGGGGCGGGTCAGCTCCCCGACGGCGACGAGGATCCCGAAGGCGAGCGCGACGGGGCGGTCCTCGACACCCGTCAGGAACGTGCCGAGGAGGGAGGCGGCGACGAGCAGCGCGGCCGCGGAGTGGAGGGCGACATGCGAGCGGCGGACGGTCATCGGCGTACCTCGGACCGGTCGTCGGAGTTCTGCGCGGGCACGGCCGGCCGGTCCTCCTCGGCGGTCACGACCGGATGCCAGCCGTCCCGGGTGATGACGTGCGCCAGCGCCGCGACCATCCGGGGGTCGAACTGGGCGCCCGCGCACCGCCGCAGCTCCTCCAGGGCGACGTGCACCGGCCGGGCCCTGCTGTAGGACCTGGTGGACGTCATGGCGTCGAAGGCGTCCGCGACGGCGACCACCCGGGCCGGCTCCGGGATCTGGCTGCCCACCAGCCCGTACGGATAGCCCTTGCCGTCGATGCGTTCGTGGTGGTGGAGGATCGCCGAGCGGGCCTCGCCGAGGAAGGAGATCCCGCGGGTGATCTCGTGCCCGTACTCGGGGTGCAGCTCGATCACGCGCCGCTCCTGCGGTGTCAGCGGCCCCTCCTTGCGCAACAGCCGGGTGGGGACGCCGAGTTTGCCGACGTCGTGCAGGATCCCGGCGAAGCGGAGCATGTCGATCCGGCTCTCGTCCATCCCCAGTTCGCGCCCGATCAGCACCGAGGCCTGGCCGACGCGCTCGCTGTGGCCGCGCGTGTAGCCGTCCTTGATGTCGACGGCCTGCACCAGGGCGCGGATGGTCGCCTGGTGAGCGGCGCGCTCCCGGTGGTACTGGGCGAACACCCACCACGACACGGCCATCGGGAACAGCACGAGCAGGGCGGCCACCGGCCCGTACGGGCTGAGCCACAGCACGGCCATCATCAGCCCGCCGAGCCCGTGCACCGCCAGCGGCGCCAGGGAGCGCAGGAACAGCCCCCGGCAGGCCCGCCGCAGCGGCAGCCCCTCGGCGAGCGCGAGCATCCCGCCGTCCAGCAGGGCGAGCGCGGCGCAGAACACCAGCACGGCGGCGCCGGCCGGCACCAGCGCGTACGGCAGGTCGGAACCGGCCACCGCGTCCCGCCCGCCGAGCGCGGCGTGCGCCCGGGCGGCCGCCCACACGGCGAGCGACGCGTGGGCGGCCCGCCAGACCCGGCGCAGCAGAAAAGGGCGCCGCTCGACGTGCGAGAACAGCGCCCCGGGCAGCGGGACGAGAGCGGCCGCGGCCGGCGAGAGCAGGAACGCCCCGGCCAGCAGCACGGGGTGGAGGGTGCCGGCGAACCTGCGCCGGGCGATCCGCTCGCCGCCGGCGTACAGGGCGGCGAGCAGGGCGACGGCCCACCAGGGGGTGCGCGCGCCGGGCAGCGAGGGGAGCGTGCAGAGGAGGGCGCCGAGGGCGACACAGGCGGCGTAGGCGCGCGCCCGCGCCGGAGTCCCATCCATGACGCCTCCCCCAGCCGTACCTGTCCGGGCTCAGGAGCCTAGGACGGCCGGGGGTGGGTCCGCGGGCGTATCACCCGTGGATTAGCACATTCGAGTGACGGCAGCGCTTTCTGAAAGCGGCTGTCCCGGAAGCGGGCTTCAGAAGCGGGCTTCCGGGAAGTGGGCCTTCCGCAACCGGCTCAGCTCTCCTGGGGTGTCGCCGTCACATCGTGATCGGGGACGGCCTGGCCGGAGCGGATCAGGTCGATCCGGCCCATCACCTTGGCGCGCAGGTCGGTCGGCACGTCGTCACTCCCGCAGCACCGCTTGACCAGCTTCTTCACGGCCTCCTCCAGCCCGTACTTCTCCAGGCAGGGGGAGCACTCCTCGAAGTGGTGCTGGAACTTGTCCCGGTCCAGCGGAGGCATCTCGCTGTCGAGGTACTCGTACAGGTGGTCGAGGACCTCACCGCAGTCCGTCTCGTGCGGATCTCCGCAGCTCATGAGCCCGAACCTTTCGCTTCGTTCGACTCTCCGGCACCGGCCGGGACCAACCCACGCTCACGGGCGTAGTCCTCGAGCATGCCGCGCAGTTGACGGCGGCCCCGGTGCAGCCGGGACATCACCGTACCGATGGGTGTCCCCATGATGTCCGCGATCTCCTTGTACGCAAAGCCCTCTACGTCCGCGAGATACACGGCGATCCGGAACTCCTCGGGGATGGCCTGAAGGGCCGCCTTCACGTCCGAGTCGGGCAGGTGGTCCAGCGCCTGCGACTCCGCGGAGCGCAGACCGGTGGACATGTGCGACTCGGCACGCGCCAACTGCCAGTCCTCGATCTCCTCGGCCGCGCTGCGCTGGGGTTCACGCTGCTTCTTGCGGTACGAGTTGATGAAGGTGTTGGTGAGGATCCGGTACAGCCAGGCCTTGAGGTTGGTGCCCTCACGGAACTGGTGGAAGGACGCGTACGCCTTCGCGTACGTCTCCTGCACCAGGTCCTCGGCGTCGGCCGGGTTGCGCGTCATGCGCAGCGCGGCCGAGTACATCTGGTCGAGGAACTCGAGCGCGTCCCGCTCGAAGCGCGCGCTGCGCTCGGCGGTGGACTCCGCGCCCGTCTCCTGGCTCACGCCCTGGCCCTCGGGCAGCTCCGCCTGGCCGTTGTCGGTCCCTGCGTCGGTACCGGTGACCGGACCCACCTCCTCAAGATCGCGGGTAGGACCGAAACCGATCCCACTCGAATCGGAGGATAGACGACTACCCGCGCCTGCCGCCGCTCCAATAGGAGCGGTCCTGGCCGCGTGCAGCACCGTCCACTCCAGATCGGTGCGGCTGCTGCGGCTCGGGCAGATGGTCGAACCCATGCGGCGGACTTCCTCTCCCACTGATGTCGGTGCCGGTTGTTCAGCACTTCTGTCCGCCTCAACAGCGCCCGGCCCCTCCGCATTCCCCTCCCGTCACCTCACCCGAGGGACGCGACCCAGCCCACGACTCCCGCGGTGACGACCTCCAGCGTCTCCTCCTGCGTGACCCCGGCCCGCTTGGGCACCGCGAACCCGTGATCGCCGTACGGCACCTCCACGAGGTCGTACCCGCCCGCGGGGAACTCGTCCGGCCTGCCGAAGGCGTCGTTGCCGCCCTGCACCACGAGGGTCGGCACCCCCGCCCCGAGCAGCTCGTCAGCGCGGGACTTCTCCGGCCTGCCCGGCGGGTGGAGCGGGAAACTCAGCGCGAGCACGGCGTGCGCACCGAGCTCGGTGGCCGTACGACAGGCCACCCGCGCGCCGGCCGACCGGCCGCCCGAGATCACCGGCAGCCCGGGCGCGACGACGGCCGGCCAGATCCCGCGCCAGCCGACGTCGAGGGTCCTCGGCGCGGGCGCGACCTTCTTGCCCGCCACCCGCCAGGGCTGCTCGACGAGAGCGACGCTCACCCCGCGTCCGGGCAGCACGGCGGCGAGCGCCCGGAGGTCGCGGGCCTCGACACCGCCCCCGGCGCCATGGCTCACGGCGAGGACGAGCCTCGGCTTCTCGGCGTGGTGCCAGGTGATGCGGGCGGTACCCGCCTCGGTCTCCACCGTTTCGGTGCTCACCACTGTTTCGCTGCTCACGTCAGAAGAGTGTGCCCTCCTCGGGCCCCTCCAGCTCCTTCAGCAGCTCCGAGCCGTTGTTGCGGACGTTGCTGACGGCCGTGGACACCGGGTAGGCGCGCATCAGCCCGGTCGGCGGGGGTTCGAGGAGCGAGCGGAGATCGTCGACGTCCGTCCGCGCCGGGTCGAGCCAGGCGTCCCAGCGGTCCGGGGTCAGCATCAGCGGCATCCGGGGGTGGATGTCGGCGAGGGCGTGCGGGCCGTCGGCGGGGGCCACGGCGAGCGGGGAGGTCTCCGCCTCGGTCGTGATCACCGAGCACGTCACCCACCAGGCCCGCGGATGGTCGTCGGGCAGGGTCCGGTCCCGCCAGAACTCGTACAGCCCGGCCATCGCGAAGACCGTGCCGTCGGCCGGGAGCACGAAGTAGGGCTGCTTGCGCGGCCGCTTCCTCTTCCCCTCGACCTCCAGGTCCCGCTCCTGGACGCCGGTGACCCACTCGTAGTAGCCGTCGGCGGGCAGGACGCAGCGCCGGGTGGCGAAGGCGCGGCGGTAGGAGGGCTTCTCATGGACGGTCTCGGCGCGCGCGTTGATCATCCGCGCGCCGCCCTCGGGGGTCTTCGCCCAGGAGGGGACCAGTCCCCACTTCAGCTTCCGCAGCTGCCGAACCGGCCGCCGGTCGTCGGCGTCCTTCAACGGACGGTCGAGGACGGCGTAGACCTCCTTGGTCGGCGCCACGTTGTAGTCGGGCTCCAGGGCCTCCTCGGGCTCCCACTTGTCGACCTCAAAGATTCCTGCGAGATCCTCGGGCCTGCGACTCGCTGCATACCGTCCGCACATACGTGCCACACTGCCAGACTCCGTGAGCCGAAAGGGAGCCACCAGAAAACATGGAGAGCACCGCCGCCCTCGCGCTGCCCGACCTGTGGGACCGCCTCGTCGGCACCCAGTCCGACCCCGACCTGTGGGTGGTGGTGGCCACCGCGGTCGCCGCCCTCGCGGTCGTCGTGCCGCACACCCTGTGGCGGATATCGCGCAACGCCATCACCATCGCCCACGAGGGTGGTCACGGCCTGGTCGCGCTGCTGACCGGCCGACAGCTGACCGGGATCCGGTTGCACTCCGACACCAGTGGCCTGACCCTCAGCCGGGGCAAGCCGCACGGCCTCGGCATGATCCTCACCGCGGCGGCCGGCTACACCGCTCCCCCGCTGCTCGGCCTGGGCGGCGCCGCCCTCCTCGGGGCCGGCCGCATCACCCTGCTGCTGTGGGCGGCCACGGCCCTGCTGGTCGTGATGCTGGTGATGATCCGCAACGCGTACGGCGCCCTCACGGTGGTCCTCACCGGCGGCACCTTCCTGCTGGTGTCCTGGCTGGCGGGACCGCAGGTGCAGGCGGCCTTCGCGTACGCGGTGGTGTGGTTCCTGCTGCTGGGCGGGGTCCGCCCGGCCTTCGAGCTCCAGGCGAAGCGCTCACGCGGCGGCGCGGGCGACTCCGACGCGGACCAGCTGTCCCGGCTGACCCACGTACCGGCGGGCCTGTGGCTGTTCCTGTTCCACGCGGTGAGCCTGTGCGCCCTGCTGGGCGGGGGCCGGTGGCTGCTGGGGCTGTGAGGCAGCTCCGGAGCGGCACGTCACGGGGGTGCGGGAGGGTGACCTCCGCGGCTCCGCACCGGGGCACGGCCGGGCCCGACGGCGCCGCACCCGATGCACGGCCGACCACTAAAGTGGGGCCCATGGCCCCGAACCCCGCCCACACCGCCCTCTGGCCCGCCCCGCACGCGAGCGAGGCCGTCGCCGCGACGGTCCACGTGCCGGGGTCCAAGTCCGTCACCAACCGTGCCCTGGTCCTCGCCTCCCTCGCCTCCGAGCCCGGCTGGCTGCGCCGCCCCCTGCGCTCCCGCGACACCCTGCTGATGGCGGGCGCCCTGCGCCAGATGGGCGTCGGCATCGAGGAGACCGTGTCGTCCAGCTCCTCCGGCGCGGGGAGCCCCGACGGGACCGGCGAGGCCTGGCGGATCCTCCCCGCGGGGCTGCGCGGACCTGCCACGGTCGACGTCGGCAACGCGGGCACGGTGATGCGCTTCCTGCCGCCGGTCGCCGCCCTCGCCGACGGCCCCGTCCACTTCGACGGCGACCCGCGCTCGTACGAGCGACCCCTGAACGGCGTGGTCGACGCGCTGCGGGTCCTCGGTGCCCGGATCGACGACGACGGCCGCGGCACGCTGCCGCTGACCGTGCACGGCGGAGGCGCGCTGGACGGCGGGACGGTGGAGATCGACGCCTCGTCCTCGTCCCAGTTCGTGTCGGCCCTGCTCCTGTCGGCCCCCCGCTTCAACCAGGGCGTGGAGGTCCGCCACACCGGCGCCACGCTGCCCTCCGTACCGCACATCCGGATGACGGTCGACATGCTGCGCGCGGTCGGCGCGCAGGTGGACACCCCGGAGTCGGGCGGCGAGCCGAACGTCTGGCGGGTCACCCCGGGCGCCCTGCTGGGCCGGGACCTGACGATCGAGCCGGATCTGTCCAACGCCCAGCCGTTCCTGGCGGCGGCGCTGGTGACGGGCGGCCGGGTGCTGATCCCGGACTGGCCGGCCCGCACCACCCAGCCGGGTGACCGGCTGCGCGAGATCTTCACCGAGATGGGCGGTTCCTGTGAACTGGCCGACTACGGCCTGGTCTTCACCGGCTCGGGCTCGATCCACGGCATCGACGTCGATCTGGGCGACGTCGGCGAGCTGACCCCGGGCATCGCGGCGGTCGCCGCCCTCGCGGACTCCCCGTCCACCCTGCGGGGCGTGTCCCACCTGCGCCTGCACGAGACGGACCGGCTGGCCGCGCTGACGAAGGAGATCAACGAGCTCGGCGGTGATGTGACGGAGACCGCCGACGGTCTGCACATCCGCCCGCGCCGGCTGCACGGCGGGATCTTCCACACCTACGACGACCACCGCATGGCGACGGCCGGCGCGATCATCGGCCTGGCGGTGGAGGGCGTGCAGATCGAGAACGTGGCGACGACGGCGAAGACCCTGCCGGACTTCCCGGAACTGTGGACCGGAATGCTCGGGGTATAGGGACTTTCGCCATGCGCCGCTACAGCAAGAACACCGACGAGGACGACATCCGCAGCCGCCCGAACCGCAAGGGCAACCGACCTCGCACGCACATCCGCCCCAAGCACGAGGACGCCGCCGAGGGCATGGTCCTCACCGTCGACCGGGGCCGGCTGACCTGCCTGGTCGACGACCGGATCGTGATGGCGATGAAGGCCCGCGAGCTGGGCCGCAAGGCCGCGATCGTGGGCGACCGGGTCGCGATCGTCGGCGACCTGTCCGGCAAGAAGGACACCCTGGCCCGTATCGTCCGCATCGAGAAGCGCACCTCGGCACTGCGCCGCACCGCGGACGACGACGACCCCTACGAGCGCGTCGTCGTGGCCAACGCCGACCAGCTCGCCGTGGTCACCGCCCTCGCCGACCCCGAGCCCCGCCCGCGTCTGATCGACCGCTGCCTGGTGGCGGCCTTCGACGCCGGCCTCGCCCCCCTGCTGGTCATGACGAAGTCGGACCTGGCCTCGCCGGACAAGCTGCTGGAGCTGTACGGCCATCTCGACATCCCGTACGTCGTCACCAGCCGCGACGAGCTGGAGAACGGCGACGCGGCGGACCGGGTGCGGGCGTTCCTGGCCGGGCGGATCACGGCGTTCGTCGGTCACTCGGGCGTCGGGAAGACGACCCTGGTCAACGCGCTGGTCCCGGAGGAGCGGCGACGGGTGACCGGCCATGTGAACGCGGTGACCGGCCGCGGCCGCCACACCACGACCTCGGCGCTGGCCCTGCCCCTGGCGGGCACGGACGACTGGGTGATCGACACCCCGGGCGTGCGGTCCTTCGGCCTGCACCACGTCGACCCGTCCCGGGTGGTCCTCGCCTTCCCCGACCTGGTGCCGGGCACGGAGGGCTGCCCGCGCGCGTGCAGTCACGACGAGAAGGACTGCGCGCTGGACGCGTGGGTGGCCGAGGGTCATGCCGATCCGGCGCGGCTCTACTCCCTGCGCCGCCTGCTCGCCACCCGTGAGCGCACGGAAGGCGACTGATCCACCGGCTGACCAGCGGCTGATCCACCCGCTGACCACCGCGTTGTTTGCGTCCCCCCGGGCCCGGTAAGTGCATAATCGCACCGAGCCGGAGCCGGACCGGGCCGGGCGAACGGAGGGACAGCACATGGCGTGGCTGCTGGTCGTCGTGGCCGGATTGCTCGAGACCGGTTTCGCCGTGTGCCTCAAGCTGTCCCACGGCTTCACGAGGCTCTGGCCCACCATCGCCTTCTGCGCCTTCGCCCTGGGGAGCTTCGGTCTGCTGACCCTCTCCCTGAAGAAGCTCGACGTGGGCCCCGCCTACGCCGTGTGGACGGGTATCGGCGCGGCGGGCACCGCGATCTACGGCATGGTCTTCCTGGGCGACCTGGTGTCGGTCCTGAAGCTCGTCTCGATCAGCCTGGTGATCATAGGAGTGATCGGGCTCCAGCTGTCGGGGTCGGCTCACTGACCCGGCCGGTCGGCCGGATGCCGCTGGAGCGCCCCCCGTACCAGCTCCGCGACGCCGTCCTCACCCGGCGGGGGCGCGGCCACGCAGGACAGGGCGAGCCGGACGGCGAGTTCGCAGGAGCGGGCCAGGTCGGCGGCGTCGGCCCGGACGGCGCCGGGACCGGAGAGCACGGCCACGGCCCGGTCGCGGACGGCGCCCACCAGGTCACCGGGCGAGGGCAGCGGCCCGTCGGCCCGGCGCTGGGCGGGCACGGCGGAGGAGGACGGCACCGCCGAGAGCGTCGGCGAGGGCAGCCGCTCGCTCCAGAAGCCGGTGAGGACGGCCCGGACGAGGACGTTGTCGCGGGCGGCGGAGGTGGTCCACTCGGCGGTGGCGGTGAGTCTCTCCCGGGCGTCGCCGTGCACGGCCAGCGCCCGCTCGACCCCGGCGAGGTAGCCGTCGGCCTCGCGCCTCACGAGCGCCCGGGCCAGGCCCTCCTTGCTGCCGAACTCGTTGTACAGCGTCTGCCGGGACACCCCGGCTGCCGCGGCGACGTCCACCATCCGCACCGCGGCCCACGGCCGTAGTGCGAGCGCCTCGAAGGCGGCGTCCAGTAGGGATTCCCGCGCTGCAGGCATCATCGCCTCCCTGGGGCGAGCGGCTCTGCGCCCAGGTTTGACGCGGACGGGGGCACTGTCAAGGGTTCGCGGCGGCCGCCCATGGTTCACCGGCCGTGTCCACGGCTTCTCCACGTCCACCCCGCGGTCCCCTGTGGCCCGTTCTCACCTTCGGCGGATACGGTTCGTCCCATGCCGGACTACCACGACGACCTCCGACTCGCGCACGTCCTCGCGGACGCCGCCGACGCCGTGACCATGGACCGTTTCAAGGCCCTCGACCTCAAGGTCGAGACCAAACCGGACATGACCCCGGTGAGCGAGGCCGACAAGGCCGCCGAGGAGCTGATCCGCGGTCAGCTCCAGCGGGCCCGTCCACGCGACGCGATCCTCGGCGAGGAGTACGGCGTCCAGGGCACCGGCCCCCGCCGCTGGGTGATCGACCCGATCGACGGCACGAAGAACTACGTGCGGGGCGTTCCCGTCTGGGCCACCCTCATCTCGCTGACGGAGGCGGGCGAGGGGGGTTACCAGCCCGTGGTCGGCGTGGTCTCCGCCCCGGCGCTGGGCCGTCGCTGGTGGGCCGCGAAGGGACACGGCGCCTTCACCGGCCGCAGCCTGACCTCCGCCTCCCGGCTGCGCGTCTCCCGGGTCTCGGAACTCTCGGACGCCTCCTTCGCGTACTCCTCGCTGACCGGCTGGGAGGAACGCGGGCACCTGAACGGCTTCCTGGACCTGACCCGCGAGGTGTGGCGCACGCGCGCGTACGGCGACTTCTGGCCGTACATGATGGTCGCCGAGGGCTCGATCGACCTGTGCGCCGAACCCGAGCTCTCGCTCTGGGACATGGCGGCCACGGCGATCGTCGTGACGGAGGCCGGCGGCACCTTCACGGGCCTCGACGGCCGCCCGGGTCCGCACAGCGGCAACGCGGCCGCGTCGAACGGCCTGCTCCACGAGGAACTGCTGGGTTACCTCAACGAGCGCCACTGACAGACCCGCCTGAGACTCACATGAGCGCGCGCGCCCTCAATTGGCTGCGCGCGCCCTCTTGTTGACCCCCGCTTTACCTGCCACGCTGACAGCACCCCCCACTTGTGAACTTGTGAATCCATGAACAACCGTGGATTCTTAGGAGGTGGCTCCAGCCATGCTCGTCCGCGACGCCATGAGCACGGTGGTCCTCACCATCGGCCCCGCACACACCCTCCGTCAGGCCGCCGCCCTGATGTCCGCCCGCCGCGTCGGCGCGGCCATCGTCCTCGACCCGGACGCCGGCGGCATCGGCATCCTCACCGAGCGGGACATCCTCAACTCCGTGGCCCTGGGGCAGAATCCGGACACGGAACGCACCCACGCCCACACCACCAACGACGTCGTCTTCGCCGCTCCGAGCTGGACCCTGGAGGAGGCGGCCCAAGCCATGGCCCACGGCGGCTTCCGGCATCTGATCGTCCTCGACCGCGACGAACCGGCCGGCATCGTGTCGGTCCGGGACATCATCCGCTGCTGGGCGCCGGCGCGGCAGCAGGTACCGGCCTGAGCGAACGAGGCTGCGGAAGGCGGAGGGGCGGGCCGGGCCCCGAAGGGGAGCCCGGCCCGTTCGCCCACGACGAGCGGTCCAGTGCCGTCGGCCGCGCAGGGCCTGCCCCGCGACCTCCAGCCGCTCGCCGTGGATTCTGTCGACTTGATCCTACAGTGGACTTCATCCAATTCCATTAGAGATCTAAAGTCACACCTGTTCGGGACCTGGTCCCTGTAGCTGCTAGGCTGATTCCATGAGTGATCTCCTGGAACGACTGCGCGGACGCGGATGGCGGATGACCGCCCAACGGCGCGTCGTGGCCGAGGTGCTCGACGGTGACCATGTCCACCTGACCGCCGACGAGGTGCACTCCAGGGCCGTCGTCCGGCTGCCCGAGATCTCGCGGGCGACCGTCTACAACACGCTCGGCGAGCTGGTCTCGCTCGGCGAGGTGCTCGAGGTCGCCACCGACAAGCGCGCCAAGCGGTACGACCCGAACGCGCACCGCCCGCACCACCACCTGGTCTGCGCCCGGTGCGGGGCGATCAAGGACGTCCACCCGGGCGGCAACCCGCTGGCCGACCTCCCCGACTCGGAGCGCTTCGGCTTCACGGTCTCGGACGTCGAGGTGACGTACCGCGGGATCTGCCCGAACTGCGCGGCGGCGTAACGCCCTTCCCGTACGCGGGAACCCTGTCGCGCATCGCGGCGGGGCGCGGCGGGCCCGCAAACGACCGAGGGCCGGAACCCTTTCGGATTCCGGCCCTCGGCCTTTAGTAGCGGGGACAGGATTTGAACCTGCGACCTCTGGGTTATGAGCCCAGCGAGCTACCGAGCTGCTCCACCCCGCGCCGTTGAATGCAACGTTACGTGAAGGCCAAGGACAAAGGCAAATCCATTGACCACCACCCGTCGCTCCAGGTCAGAACGCCTCCGCCTCGGCCCGTCCGGCGCTTGAGGACGAGGCCCGGCCAGGGCCGACAGCGAGCGCCCGGGGCCGACAGCGGGTGCGGGGGGCGGCAGCCCTCGAGGACGGATCGGGACGGGAAGGGGCGGCGGGGGCGACAGACCGCTGTACGGGACCCGCCGCCGGTCCCACCCACCCCCGCCCCGCTACAGACGCCGTCAGGCGGACAGCTCTTCCCGCAACGCGTCCCGCAACCGAGCCGCCCGCTCGGCCACCTCTCCCGGCCCCAGCGACACGGCCCGGTCCGCCCACCGCTGCCCCTCGGCCAGCTCACCGCGACGCGCGTAGACCAGGGCGAGCCGCAACGCCGCCCGCCCGTGCCCGGCGTCGGCCGCCCGCGTCCACCACACAGCCGCCTCGGGCTCGCTCCCCTCGCGCGCGAGCAGCAGTCCGAGGTTGAACGCGCCGTTGCGCGACCCGGCCTCCGCGGCCGTCCGGTACCACCGGGCCGCCTCCACCACGTCCCCGCGCGCGGCGGCCAGCATCCCGACCCGGACCTGTGCCCGCCGGTGTCCCTGGGTCGCGGCCCGCTCGTACCACTCCTCGCACTCGGTCTTCTCGTGCACGGTCTCCCCGAGCTCGTGCGCGGGCTGCGGCGGCCGCCGCGCGTCCAGCACGGCCGCCAGCCGGTACGCCGCCTCCGCGCTCCCGCCGCCGGCCGCGCACCGCAGATGCCGCTCGGCCTCCTGCTCGTCCCCGTCGCGCAGGCGCGCGATCCCGACCTGGAGCGCCGCCTCGGTGTGCCCGGCGGCCGCCGCCCGCTCGTACCAGCGCAGCGCGACGGCCTCCTCGCCCCGCCCCGCGAACAGGATCCCGAGGTTGAACGCGGCGTCGACGCTGCCCGCCTCCGCCGCCTTGGAGAACCAGGGCTCGGCCCCGGCCGTGTCGCCGCCCTGGAGCAGCAGGATGGCCAGCGCGTTGGCCGCCTCCCGGTGCCCCGCGTAGGCGGCGCGCCGGTACCACTGCTCGGCCTGCACGGTGCGGCCCTGCTCGGCGCAGAGCAGGGCGAGGTTGTAGGCGCCGTTGTCGTCCCCGGCGTCCATCGCGGCCCGGTACCAGCGCTCGGCGGTCTGGGTCTGTCCCCGCTCGGCGTGCAGCGCGCCCAGTGCGTTCGCCGCGTTGCCGTCGCCCTCCTGCGCGGCCCGCAGCCACCAGATCGCCGCGCTCTCGGTGTCGCCGGCGTCGCGCAGCAGGAAACCGAGCGCGCAGGCGGCCCGTGCCTCGCCGTCCTTGGCGGACGTCAGGTACCAGCGTCCGGCCTCCTTCAGGTCGCCGCGCCGCTCCAGGATCGTCCCGAGGTGCAGGGCGGCCCGCCGGTGTCCGCGCGCGGCGGCCTGGCGGTACCACTGCTCGGCCTCCGCACGAACGATGACACCGTTGTCATGTTCGCACCCGTCCGCGTCGCCGTCCGTGTGGGAGCCCCTGCACTCCTGGTGGTCGAGGGCTCGGGCCAGCCGGTACGCCGCTTCCCGGTGCCCCCGCTCGGCGGCTGCCCGCATCCACTGCTCGGCCCCGGGGTCCCCACGGTGCTCCAGCAGGTCGGCGAGGGCGTACGCGCCCAGCGCGTGCCCCTGCTCGGCGGCCTGGCGAAGCCAGTACTCGGCGGCCGGCTCGTCGCCGCACTCACGGCGGTAGCGGCCCAGGGCGTGCGCGGCGGCGGCGGAACCGGCGACGGCGGCGACCCGCCACCAGCCGGCGGCCTCGTCGGGGTAACCGCGCTGGTGGAGCAGGACGCCCAGGTTGTTGGCGGCGGCCCGGTCGCCCTCCGCGGTGGCGGCACGCAGATGGGGCTCGGCTCCGTCGAGGTCACCGCGGCGCAGCAACATGGCCCCGAGGACGCTGACGGCCTCGACATCGCCGGCTTGCGCCGCGAGCCGCAGGCTCATCTCCTCGACGGCCTCCCCCGTCTCGACGGCGTCCGCCGTCTCGTCCCGGCTCTCGTCCGGGGTCGCTTCCTCACCGGAAGGCTGCACAAACCGCCCTGTCTCGAACAGAGTTGCCTTGTCCCCCATAACGTCCATCGTCGCACCACCCGCAACCCGGGTACACCTGGTATACCGCGGCCCGTAAGGTCACTTCAGCGTTTTGTCGACATGCCCACAGAGAGACAAGTCAAACACAGATAGCTCAACTCCCCACAGCGGCGCGGCCACCAGTCCCCCCGGCACATGCGTTCGCACACCACGAAGGCCCGGATCCATTTCAGGATCCGGGCCTTCGTATTCAGTAGCGGGGACAGGATTTGAACCTGCGACCTCTGGGTTATGAGCCCAGCGAGCTACCGAGCTGCTCCACCCCGCGTCGTGTTCCACAACCGTATCACGACGCGGGGTGGGCAAGATCAGCCGCTGGGACTGGGACTCGGACTCGGACTGCTACCGGTACTTCCTCCGGAGCCGCCGCCGGAGCCGCCGCCGGAGCCACCGCTAGGACTCGCCGAACTCGTCGGGCTCGGGCTGCTGCTCGCCTTGGCGCCCTTGTCGGCCTCGGCCTGCGCGTCCTCGGCCCGCTTCAGCGCGTCCTCGAGATCCTTCTGCGCCTTGGCGTACGCGTCCCAGTCGGGTTTCTTCAGAGCCTCCTGGCCGGCCGTGAACGCCTTCTGGGCGTCGGCCAACGCCTCCCGGACCGTCGGGTTGGAGGTGGTCGGCGGTGTGGTCGTACCGCCGCCCTCGTCCGCCGGTGGCGGGGTCGCGCCCTCCGCGCCGAAGACCTTGTTGAGGGCCTCGTCCAGGGTGTCCTCGAAGGCGGTGTTGCCTCCGTAGGTCACCAACACCTTCTTCAGGAGCGGGTACTTGAGTCCGCCACCGCGCACATAGACGGGCTCCACGTACAGCAGACCGCCGTCGAGCGGCACCGTCAGCAGGTTGCCGTACTCGATGTCGGAGTCGCCGCCCTTCAGGAGCCTGATGGACTCGGCGATGTCCTGTTCGGAGTTGAACTGGCTCTGCACCTGCTTGGGTCCGTCGACGGTCGTACTGGTCGGCAGTTTCAGAACTCTGATCTTGCCGTAGTCGGGAGTTCCCGCCTCGGAGTCGACCGCCATGAACGCACTGAGGTTGTCCCGGCCGTTGGGCGTGAACGTCGTCGTCAGCGAGAACGCCTGTGCCTTCTGGTCCGGCATCTTCATGCTCAGGTAGTACGGCGGGACCGCGTCACCCGACTTGTTGGACGGGTCGTCCGGCACCTGCCACACCTCGCTGCCACTGAGGAACGTCGTCGCGTCCTTCACGTGGTAGCGGGTGAGCAGCTCGCGCTGGACCTTGAACAGGTCCTGCGGGTACCGGAGATGGGCCATCAGGTCGGTCGAGATGGACGACTTGGACTTCACCGTGCCCGGGAACGCCTTCATCCAGGTCTTCAGGACCGGGTCCTTGGTGTCCCACTGGTAGAGCTTGACCTCGCCGGTGTACGCGTCGACGGTCGCCTTCACCGAGTTGCGGATGTAGTTGACCTGGTTCTGCTGGGCCACCACCGCGCGGTTGTCGTTGGTCGCGGTCAGCGAGTCGGCCGTGGTGTCACCGAGGGTCGTACGGGAGGCGTACGGGTAGCCGTTCGTCGTCGTGTACGCGTCGACGATCCACTGGATCTTGTGGTTGACGACGGCCGGGTAGGCGTCGCCGTCGATGGTCAGCCACGGGGCGACCGCCTCGACGCGCTCCTTGGGCGTGCGGTTGTACAGGATCCGCGAACCCTCGCCGATGGCGCCGGAGTACAGGATCTGCGGTTCACCGAACGACACCGCGTACGCGGCCCGGTTGATCGGGTTGGAGAGGTTGACCCCGCTCTTGCCGGTGTAGCTGGTGGTCTTCTCACCGGCGTCGTCGGAGTAGTCGATCTCCTTCTGGGGACCGCCGACGATCGAGTACGCGGTCGTCTTCTCGCCGTAGTAGATCCGCTGCTGGTACGTGCCCAGGTCGCCCTCGGAGGGCAGGTTGGACTCGGTGAAGAGCGGGCGGCCCTCGGCGTCGGAGGTGGTGCCCCTGGCGGCGACCACGCCGTAGCCGTGGGTGTAGCGGAAGTGGTTGTTGATCCAGTTCTGCTTGTCCACGCCCGCGAGGTTCAGCTCGCGCAGACCGATGACGGTGTCCTGGTCGGCGCCGTTCACGTTGTAGCGGTCCACGTCCAAGTTGGTCGGGAACGCGTAGTACTTCCGCATCTGCTGGAGCTGCTGGTACGTCGGGGAGACGATGTTCGGGTCCAGGACGCGGATGCTCGCCGTGGCGTCGACGTCGTCGCGCAGCGTCGTCTTGTCCTTGGTGGTGCTGGTACCCGAGTACTCGGTGACCTGCGCGCCGTCGATGCCGTACGCCTCACGTGTCGCCTTGAGGTTCTTCTCGACGTACGGGGCTTCCTTGGCTTGCTCGTTCGGCTGGACCTGGAACTTCTGGACGATCGCCGGGTACAGCCCGCCGATGAGGATCGCCGAGAGCACCATCAGGCCGAAGCCGATCACCGGCAGCTGCCAGGTGCGTCGCCACAGGGTGGCGAAGAACAGCAGGGCGCAGATGACGGCGATGCAGAACAGGATCGTCTTGGCCGGCAGGTAGGCGTTGGCGTCGACGTACCGCAGGCCCGTCCAGTTGTCCGTCGCCTTGAAGTCGCTGGACTTCACGGCCAGGCCGTAACGGTCCAGCCAGTAGGCGACCGCCTTCAGCGTGACGAAGATGCCCAGCAGCACCGACAGATGGCCGGTGGCCGCGGCGGTGGCGCGCGCGCCCGGGCTGGTGACGCGCAGCCCGCCGTACAGGTAGTGGGTGAGCGCGGCGGCGATCAGCGAGAGGATCGTGGCGGCGAAGCCGAAGCCGAGCAGGAACCGGTACCAGGGCAGGTCGAACGCGAAGAAGGACACGTCGAGGTGGAACTGCGGGTCCTTCTGGTGGAAGGGCACGCCGTTGACCCACATCAGCCAGGTCCGCCACTGACCCGCCGCCGAGGCGCCCGCGATCAGGCCGACCAGGGCGGTGATGCCGAGCAGCAGCCATGTCTTGTACGGCGCGATGCCCATGCGGTAGCGGTCGAGGCTCTGCTGCTCCACCGACATCGCGCTGAGCGGCGGCCGCAGCCGGTGCGCCAGCCAGATGTTGAAGCCGACCGCGAGGGCCATCAGCAGGCCGAAGACGAAGAACAGCCCGATCTTGGTCCACAACGTGGTCGTGAAGACCGACGAGTAGTTCACCGAGCGGTACCAGAGCCAGTCCGTCCAGAACCCCGCGAACATCGTGAACGCCATGCCGATCACGGCTAGGACGCCCAGCGTCATGAGCAGGGTCCGGACGCGCCGGGACGGGCGGCCCACTCTGATCCGCGGCCCCGTGGGGCCTCCGCCGCGGTCCGGCATCTGGAAAGCCAAGGTGCGCACCTCGAAAGTCGCAGTTGATCCATCAGGCCCGCGTGTTCGTGGACCGTTCGCGGCCCCCGGTGATCGGGGGCCCACACCTATGCAACTTACTCACCGTTTACTCGGTTCCCGATTCCACCCCTGAACGAGGCAGGATTGTGACCATGTCCAACACTCCCATGGCGGCGAGCCCGCTCACCCGGGCCGTACTCGAGATCGACGAGTACGCCTCCGGCCTCGGCTGGGACCAGCCCGCCCGCCTTTTCGCCCTCGTAGACACCGCTCGGCTGCGAACGCAGGAACCGTCGCTCGCCGCCCAGCTCGGCCTTCAGGACGAGCCCGAGACCACCGGTCTCACCCCGATCGAGCAGGACGAAGTGCCAACGGACAAGCCGCTCGACGAGTTCCTCGCCACGATCGCCTGGCCCGACGCGGTGGTCGGCTGCGCCCTCACCGTGGAGCGTCTGATGCTGCCCCCGTCCGCCGAGGCTCAGGTCCCGCAGGGCCTGAGCGACAAGAAGCTCACGAAGTGGGTCGCGGAGCACCCTGACCGCCAGGAGGTCCGGATCACGGTCGGTGTCCTGCGGGACGGCACCCGCGACTCGGCCCTCCGGCTGCGCGAGAAGGACGCCCCGACGGAGGTCCTCACCGGGGCGGGTCTGGTGCCGGGCCTCGCCGAGGCGTTGTCGGTGACGTTCGCGGAGTAGCCCCTCCGGCTACTTCGTGCACTTCGGCAGGTCCGCGGTGTCGCCGCCACGGATGTCCTTGAGGGCGTCGAGGGCGTCGTCGATGGTGTTCACCTTGACGAGCCTGAGCCCCGAGGGGGTGTCCTTGGCGGCGGCCGCGCAGTTCTCCGCGGGGGTCAGGAAGTACTGGGCGCCCTGACTGCGCGCGCCGACCGTCTTCATCTCGATGCCGCCGATCGGCCCGACCTTGCCGGCGTCGTCGATGGTGCCGGTGCCGGCGACGAACTTGCCGCCGGTCAGGCTGCCCGGGGTGAGCTTGTCGTAGATGCCGAGCGCGAACATCAGACCGGCACTCGGGCCGCCGACGTCGGCGAGCTTGATGTCGATGGTGAACGGGAAGGTGTGGTCGGTCCCGGCCGAGATCCCGACGATGGCCCGCTTCTCGCCGCTGTCGTCGGAGGTCGCGGTCGTGATGGTGACGTCCTGGGTCTTGGTCGCCGTCTTGTTCGCCTTCTCGGCGGCCGCCTGGTCCTTCGCCGGGACGATGCGGAAGACGACCTTCTCCCCCGCCTTGTGCTTGGTCACCAGCTTCGCGACGTCGCCAGGCTCCTTCACCGCGGTGCCGTCCACGGCCTTGATCACGTCACCGGCGTGCAGCCGGCCCTCCGCCGGGGAGCCCTTCACCACCGTCGAGACGATCACCCAGGACGTCACCGGGATGTCCAGCTCCTCCAGGGCGGCGACCTTGGCGCTCTCCTGGGACTGGCTGAACTCCTCGGCGTTCTCCTGGGTGGACTGCTCCTCGGTCTTGCCGTCCGGGTACAGCGTGTCGTGCGGCACGACCTTGTTGTCGTGCGCGAGCCAGCCGTAGACGGCCTCGACCAGGTTCATCCGGTAGTCGGCGCTGGTGACCCGCACGGTGGTCATGTTCAGGTGACCGCTGGTCGTGTAGGTCTTGCGCCCGGAGATCTGGAGCACCGGCTCGCCGCCGTGATCGCCCAGGGTGTTCACCGTCGGCCCGGGGGACATCTCCGCGTACGGCACGGGGATGAGTACGCCCGCACACAGGAGCGCGATCAGCATCAGGGTGGAGGCGAGCATCGTCGCGGTGCGGCGTGGCATGTCTCGACAGTACGGGACGCTTCTGTCAGCGCACCGTCAGGGCTGCCACCTGGGTCACGTACGCGAGTGGGGCTTCTCCATGGCCGCCCGGAAGCGGGCATATCCGTCCAGCTCAGGGCCGTCGCTGCGGGCCTTGCGGGTCCGGTTGGCCCAAGTGCCCCACAGACCGGCGCCGATAGCGGCGACAAGCGGAATCAGCAACCAGACGAGTGCCGCCATGCCGACCTCCCAACCCCTATGAGCCACCACAACTGACAGATCAGCAGATTAACCATCCGCACCGACAACGCTCACGGCAGGGGTGCGGTTACGCAACCGGAGGGGATTCAGCAGGCTCCGACCCATTCGTCGGTACCGTCCGAGAACTTCTGGTGCTTCCAGATGGGCACTTCGTGCTTGAGATCGTCGATCAGCTTGCGGCAGGCCTCGAAGGCCTCGCCGCGGTGCGGACACGAGACGGCGACCACGACGGCGAGATCACCGACCCCCAGGTCGCCGACCCGGTGCACCGCGGCCAGCGCCCGCACCGGGTACTCGGCGACGACCTTCTCCGCGACCCGCCGCATCTCCGCCTCCGCGCCGGGATGGCAGGAGTACCCGAGGGCGTCGACGTCGGCGCCGCCGTCGTGGTTGCGCACCGTGCCCACGAAGAGCGCGATCCCGCCCGCCGCGTCGTCCCCGACGGCCCTGAAGACCTCGTCCAGGGAGAGCGCGGTGTCACGGACGGCGATCAGCTTGATGGGATCCTGCGCTGCCCGCTCGCCGGGATGGTCGTCGATGGCTGCCATACCCCCATCGTGCCGCACCCCGGGAAGCAGGCGAAATACCGTGATCACCCGGCACACACGCGTGCCACTTTGGAGCGACCTCCAAAGTCGACCCGTCCGGCGTTCGAGAACGGGGCCCGTTCAGGGCCGAAAGGGGGTCCGGGGCCTCTTCCCCTTCCAGGGAGAGGAAGGGGGAGGGGAAGGGGCGGCGGGGGCGAAAAAAGCGCCCCGCGCACCCCCGGACTCACCGCCGCCGGGCCTTCCGGGCCCGCCGCACCACGGCCGCCGCACCCAGCAGAGCGACCGTCGCACCCGCCGCACCCGCCGCGGTGGCGTCCTTGCGCCCGAGCCGCCGGCCGACGACGGTGTGCCGCCCGGCCACCTCCTCCAGCAGCTGCGCGAGGACCTCCTCATTGGTCCACCCCGGCCGCCACCCCGCGTCGTGCAGCCGGCTCCCGCTCACCACCCAGGGGTACATCGTGTAGGCCAGGTCACCGGCGGGGGACGGCGTCAGCCCGATCCGGTGCAGCCGGGCGGCGGCGCCCAGCGCGACCGCCGAGGGCAGCTCCATGCGCCGGATCCCGCTGAGCTCCTCGACCTCCTCCTGCTCCAGCCATCCGTCGCAGCCGACGGCCAGCTCGCCGTCGACCTTCTCCAGGACGGCGTACTCCAGGGCGCTCACCAGGTCCTCGACATGGCAGAACTGCCAGGCGGGCCGCGATCCGGCGACGACGAGCAGCCGCGGCGACTCGAAGTACCGCGTCAGCGCGGTGTCCGTACCGCCGACCAGCACCGCCGGCCGCACCACGGTGACGTTGAGCCCCGGATGCGCCCGGGGCGCGCGCCGGGCCAGCCGTTCGATTTCCAGGAGGTCCCCGACGCCGGTCGCCTCCGCCGTGGCCCGCAGCTCCGCGTCCTCCGAGAGGGGCAGCTCGTTGTCCTCGAGCGCGCCGTAGACCATCGCGGAGGTGCACAGCACCACCCGGTGCACCCCGGCCGCCGCGGCGGCCGTCAGCACGGTCTGCGTGCCGCGCACGTTGTAGGCCGTCCGGGCGGCGGCGTCACTCCCCAGGTCGAGGTCGAGCGCGAGGTGGACCACGACGTCCGCGCCGCGCAGCTTGTCGGCGATCGCCGGGTCACGGACGTCGAGGATGTGCCACGTCGCCGCGTCGCAATCGCCGCGCCGCTCGTCGATGGCGACGACCTGCTTGACCTCCTCCGACGCGGCGAGCCGCTCGGTCAGCAGCGCGCCGATCCCGGTCGCGGCGCCGGTCACGGCCACGACGGGCCCGCGCGCGCCGGCCGGGGTTGAGTGGTTTCGCGCTGCGCGAACCTGCGGATCTGGGGAACTCACCAGGTGTCTCCAGCGGTTGTCTTGGCATACGGGCGCGAGTGAAGCGTACGTACCAGGTGGCATCCATCCTGCCGCAGGCCAGGAGTCGGCGAAGCACCGAGGCCCGATCGAGCCGGGGTGTCTACGCTGGGTGGTGTTGCAGGGCAGTCGCCGCCGGCCGAGAACCGGTGGCCTTACCAGCCGAGGAACCCCGTGAGTGACACCCCATTCGGATTCGGCCTTCCGCCGGAGGAGCCGGAAGACGGCGACGAGGGCAAGAAGAAGGACCCGCAGAGCGGCGGTGGTCAGGGACCGGCCAACCCGTTCGGTTTCGGCGGGCTGCCCGGCGCCGGAGGCTTTGGCGCCCCCGGTGCGGACAACCCGCTCGCCGCGATGTTCGGTTCCCTGAACCCCAACGACCTGGGCGCCGCCTTCCAGCAGCTGGGCCAGATGCTCTCCTACGAGGGCGGCCCCGTGAACTGGGACATGGCCAAGCAGATCGCCCGCCAGACGGTCGCCCAGGGCACCGCCGACGGCGTCAAGGACGCCAGCGTCGGTCCCTCCGAGCGCACCGCTGTCCAGGAGGCCGTCCGGCTGGCCGATCTCTGGCTGGACGACGCGACGTCCCTGCCGTCCGGCGCGGGCACGGCCGTGGCCTGGTCCCGCGCGGAGTGGGTCGAGGCGACCCTGCCCGCGTGGAAGGAGCTCGTCGACCCGGTCGCCGAGCGCGTCGGTGCGGCCATGGGCGATGTCCTGCCGGAGGAGATGCAGGCCATGGCCGGCCCGCTGATCGGCATGATGCGCTCGATGGGCGGCGCGATGTTCGGCTCGCAGATCGGCCAGGCCGTGGGCGTGCTCGCGGGCGAGGTCGTCGGCTCGACCGACATCGGCCTGCCCCTCGGCCCGGCCGGGCGTGCCGCGCTGCTGCCGGTGAACATCGAGGCGTTCGGCAAGGACCTGGGCGTGACGAAGGACGAGGTGCGGCTCTACCTCGCGCTGCGCGAGGCCGCCCACCAGCGTCTCTTCGCGCATGTGCCGTGGCTGCGCTCGCACCTGTTCGGCGCCGTCGAGGGCTACGCGCGCGGGATCAAGGTCGACACGGCCAAGCTGGAGGACGTGGTCGGTCAGTTCGACCCGCAGAACCCGGAGCAGTTGCAGGACGCGCTCCAGCAGGGCATGTTCCAGCCGGAGGACACCCCGGCGCAGAAGGCCGCCCTGGCCCGTCTGGAGACCGCCCTGGCGCTCGTGGAGGGCTGGGTGGACGCGGTGGTGCACGCGGCCGCGAAACCCCGTCTGTCGTCCGCGGACGCCCTGCGCGAGACGCTGCGCCGGCGTCGCGCCTCGGGCGGTCCTGCGGAGCAGACGTTCGCGACGCTGATCGGCCTGGAGCTGCGTCCGCGCCGCCTGCGTGACGCCTCCCGCCTGTGGGCGTCCCTCACGGACGCGCGCGGGGTCGATGGCCGTGACGCCCTGTGGGCCCACCCGGACATGCTGCCCACGGCGTCCGACCTGGACGACCCGGACGGCTTCGTGCACCGCGAGCAGCTGGACTTCTCCGAGCTGGACAAGATGCTCGGCGAGGCGGCGAGCGGCGGCTCCGGCGACAAGCCGAACCTGAAGAAGGACGACCCCGGGACCGACTCCAAGGACGACGACACCGAGTGAGCCTGTACGACGACGCGGTCCTCGTCCTGAAGGGGCACGAGGGCCCGGAAGAGCAGGAAGAGCTGCGCCAGGCCTATCTGGACCATCTCGGGGCGCACCCGGACGGCATGTGGAAGGCCTGCGGGGACGGCCACATCACGGCGAGCGCGCTGGTGATCGACCCGGAGCGCGGCCGGGTGCTGCTGACCCTGCACAAGAAGATGCGGATGTGGCTCCAGATGGGAGGCCATTGCGAGCCGGCCGACGAGACCGTGCGGGCCGCCGCACTGCGCGAGGCGACCGAGGAGTCCGGCATCGGGGGGCTGGCCCTGCTCCCGGGCGGCCCCGTGCGCCTGGACCGGCATCCCACGCCGTGCGCGTGGCACTACGACGTCCAGTACGCGGCACTCGCTCCGGCCGGGGCCGTGGAGGCCATCAGCGACGAGTCCCTCGACCTGCGCTGGTTCGCCTATGACGAGGTCGCGGGCGTGGCCGACGAGTCGGTCGTACGCCTGCTGCGGGAGACGCGCGCGCGGCTGTGAGCCGGAAGACGGCCGGCGGGGCTGCTGTGAGCCGGAAGGTGGGTGACGGGCGGCCGTGAGCCGAGACGGGTAAGGGGCGACCTCCAAGGCGGCCGCCCCTTACGTCTGCTTTCCGGACGGTCAGCTCCAGGCGTTGCCCTGGTTCTGCTGCCGTACGCCCTGCTGTCCCATGCCGTACTGGGCGGCGAGCCCGGAGCCGACCTGGGCGTTCTGCGGCGGCAGCAGCTCGCTGGGCTGGACCAGCGCGTAGCCGGAGCCCATGAAGCTGAGCTCCCAGCCCTCACCGGTGTTGCCGCGCCGGCGCCAGACTCCGGAGGAGTGCGTCTGGGCCTGCATCTGCACCCGCAGCCCGGTGGACCAGGCGACGATGGCGTCGGCGTCACAGTTGACGTACTTGTCCGGCGTGACCTGCATCATCAGCGGTGCGCCCGAGGTCATCAGGGCGACCTTGCCGCGGCCGGTGATGTTGAGCTGGTACTTCCCGGAGCCGGAGATGCCGTAGAGGCTGTCGACGGCGATGACCTCGTGGTGCAGCGAGGAGTCCATGGCCAGGACGTAGCTGCTGTCCACGGTCAGGCCGTCCTGCTCCACGTCCATGAGGTGGACGTGCTGGGCGAGGTTGGCGAGGTACACCGTGCCCTGCCCGTGGCAGCGCATCAGGTCCAGGCCCTCACCCGTGTGCGCACGCGCGCGTCCCTGCTGGTTGTTCTGGTACTCGGCGTCGAACTCCATCAGGCCCTGGTAGGCGACCATCGTGCCCTTGCGGGCGAGGATGTCGTCGTGGCCCTCGATGCTGACCCGGAGCATCTGCTTGTTCTGGAGACTCCAGCGCTCCTGGGTCTGCGAGTCGTTGTGCGCGAAAAGTGAGCTCTGCATGGCGTTCTGGCTCCCCCTCAGCCCCGGACCCGGAGGCGGTCGGTGCTGTCCTCACTGGGCTGGACGACGACGATGCCCTGGCCGGAGAAGGCCATCTGGTAGGCCTCGCCGCTGCCCCGGCCGATGAGCGACTGCGCCTTGAAGCTGCGCTTGCCCTTCACCTTGAGGTTCGGCGACCAGGCGACGAGCGCGTCGGGGTCGACGTACGTCTCGTCCTCGCCGCCGCCGCAGTCGACGACGATCGGCTTGCCCCGGGAGGTCAGCGCGACCCAGCCCTGTCCGGAGATCTTGGTGTTCCACAGGCCCTGGCCGGCGAACTTCGCGAGCCCCTTGACGCGCTCGACGCCCCAGGTGAGGTGCGCGTCGAAGGCGAGCAGGTTGGTGGCGTTGACGGAGATGCCGTCGCCGTTGAGGTTGATCACGACGACGTTCGCGCCGTAGTCGGCGAGGTAGAGCAGCCCGTCGCCCGAGCACTTCATCAGGGGCGCGCCCTCGCCGGTCATCCAGTCGCGCGCGATCTGGCGCACGGCCGGCGGGTTGGGCTCGTACTGCACGAAGCCCTCGTAGGCGACCATCGAGCCCACGCGCGCGAGAAGGTCGGTCCCGGTCTGGAGGGCGACCTTCAGCATGTGGTTGCCGTGGTTCTCCATACGGGCGGTGACGGGTGCGGGGGCGTAGCCCGCGAGTGGCTGGTTCATGACGGGCTCCCTCAGACCTCGTACGGCTGGACGACGATGAAGTTGCCGGGAGCGGCCCGGAACTGGAGGTTGACGCTCTCCCCGGTGTCGCCGGGGTAGGCGTTGCGGCGCATGCGGACCTGGCTGGAGACGACCACCTGGGCGGCGGACGACCAGGCGACGACGGCGTTGCAGTCGGCGAACGTGGTGGGAGTGACCGGCAGGACGACGGGCGTGCCGTGCGTCTTGACGACGATCGTGCCGGTACCCGTGAACTGCATGGTGAACAGGGCGCCGCCGGGGATGCCGTGCCCCTCGATGCGACGGACCTCGTACTGGAGGCTCTCGTCGAAGGCGAGGACGTTCTCCGCGGAGACGCAGATGCCGTCACCCTGGAGTTCGATGGGATGCAGCATCGTGGAGTTCTCGGCGAGGAACACCTGTCCCTGGCCGGTGCAGCGCATCAGCTGCATCTCCTGACCGGTGGCGTTGCCGACGATCCGGCCCGCGAACCCGGCACCCTTGTAGCTGAAGTCGACCTTGCCCTGGTAGAGGACCATGCTGCCCTGGCGGGCGAGCACGGGCTGGCCTCCCATCCCGAGGTCGACGCGGACCAGCTTCTTGTTCTGCTGCGTCCAGCGCTGTCCGGTGGGCGTCTCCTTGAACTGCTGGAGCGCCGCGGCCACTCCGGCTCCACCCTGGGGCGCGCCCTGCGGTGCGCCATAGGCCTGCTGGCCCGGGACCTGCCCGAACGGGGGCTGCTGACCGTAGCCGGGCGGCTGGGGCGGCTGACCGTAGCCGGGTGGGGCCTGCGGCGCCTGAGGTGCCTGGGGCTGCTGGCCGTAGCCGGGGGGCATGGGTGCGGTGGGCGCGGGGCCCTGACCGTACGGCTGCGGCTGCGGCGGCTGGCCGTAGGGCGCCGGGGCCGGGGCCGGAGGCGGCACCTGGCCGCCGCCGGGCGGGGTCAGCGGCGCGACGATGGTCGGCGCGGCGTGCACCGAGGGCGCGGGCGCCGGGGCGGGAGCCGGCGGGGTCGCGCCGGGCGGGGGCGCGAAGCCCTGCGCGGCGGGCTGCGGATGGGCCGGAGCGGGCACCGGCGGTGCGCCGAACGCGGGCGGGGCGAAGCCGGGAGTGGCGCCACCGGCCTGCGGCTGCTGCGGCGCGGCGGGCGCTTCCTCCTCCGCGACCTCGCCGCCGAAGTTCTTCAGCAGCGCGTCCAGACCGCCGTCGAAGCCCTGTCCGACGGCCGCGAACCGCCACACGTCCTTCAGGTAGAAGTCACCCAGCATCACGGCCCGCTCACTGGAGAACTCGGAGCCGTTGAACGCGTAGCGGGCCACTTCCTCGCCGCCCGCGACGATGCGGAGATAGCCGGGGTTGATCTGCGACATCTGCCCGGCGCCGTCGAGGGTCGCCGTGAAGGACAACTTCTGGATCTGCGGCGGAATCCGGTCGAGGGTGATGCGGAAGGACTCCGTGTCGCCCGCCTGGGCGCCCAGGAGCTGGATGGACTCCTCGGGCGACTTCGGCTGGTTGAAGAAGATGAAGTACCGGTCGTCCGAGAGCCGCTCGTCGGCGTCCAGGCCGAAGCAGCTGATGTCGAAGGTCAGGCCGGGAGCGGTGATCTGCACGCCTACGTACAGATCGGTGCCCGCGGTGAGGTCACTGATCCTGGCCTTGTGGCCGCGCTGGAATTCCCTGGGCATGCGTAACGACCGTCCCCCATCCCGATTGTGAATGCGTCGCGTCAGGCTAACGGCAAAGTCGGACAACGCACGATGTCGGTACAGACCCGGTACACAACCAACGTCAGGTGCCGGGGGACGGGCTCACCACGTCAGCCGCAGGTCACTCCTCGCCGGCGGCGGGCAGGTGGGGCAGCCGATCGGCCGCGACGACGCCCTCCAGGTAGCCACGGGCGCGCTCGGTGCGCGGGTACGCCTCCAGCAGCCGCCAGAAGTCGGGGCCGTGACCGGGCACGAGCAGATGCGCGAGCTCGTGGGCGAGGACGTAGTCGATGACGTACTCGGGCATGCCCTTCAGGCGGTGCGACAGGCGGATGCTGCCCTCGGCCGGTGTGCACGAGCCCCAGCGGGTGTTCTGGTTGGTCACCCAGCGCACCGAGGCGGGCCGGGCCCGGCCGCCGAAACACTGGGCCGACAGCCGCTCGGCGCGCTCGGCCAATTCGGCGTCGCCCGGGACGCGCCGGCTCTCCTGGGCGGCGAGCTTGTCGAGCATGACGCTCACCCAGCGTTGCTCCTCGGCCTCGGACATCCGGGCGGGGATGAGCACGATGGTGCGATCGCCCTCGCGGTACGCGGAGACCGTCCGACGTCGACGGGCGCTTCTGCGGACCTCGATCGCGCTCGTTCGTGAGCCGCTCGGCGGCTGGCTCGTCGTGCTGCGCTGTGGTGTTCCGGCGCGGTGCAATGGGTCGGCGGACACGCCCCGACGTTACCCGCTGCACACGGGGGAAGTCCCGACTCCGGGACGGTCAGGTTCCGATCCGTCGCGCCCTGTTTGCCTCGTACGACGGATTTGTACGATGAACGCCCCCGCCTGTGGACAACTTTCGGCACGCTCGAGCGGGCCCGGGCATGCTGGCAGTCGTCGGCGGAGCGAGGACATCCCCACGCCCCCGCTCCGCCGATGTGACGGGGAGTTTCCAGGCATGAGGCATACGGGGGCCTTTGATGCATCCGATGGTGAAGCCCGCGCTGCGGCGCGGCTGGCGTGACCTCAACACGGTGCAGTTCGGGATGACACCGGCGCACGCGCTGACACTCGGTCCGGTGGACACGGCGACGGGCAGTTTCCTCGACCTGCTGGACGGCACCCGCGGGCTGGAGCTGCTGCGCGAGGAGGGCCGCCGCATGGCCCTGCCCGACGGCCATGTCGACCGGCTGGTGGAGCGGCTGGCGCGGTCGGGGCTGCTCGACGACGCGCGCGGCGGCGGGCCGGAGGCCGCCGATCTGCGGGAGCGGAAAGAGGTCCTGGACCGGCTGCGCCCCGACCTCGCCGCGCTGTCCCTCCTCACCTCGGAGCCGGGCGACGCGATCGAGCACCTGGCCGTCCGCCGCCGGCTGCGGGTCCAGGTGCGCGGCGCGGGCCGGGTCGGCGTGGCACTGGCGGCGCTGCTCTCCGGTGCGGGGGTCGGCGAGGTGGACGTGCGGGACGGCGGCCGGGTCGAGCCGGGGGACATCGCACCGGGCGGCCTGCCCGCCGAGTCGGTCGGCGAACGTCGGGACGAGTCCGCCCGCCGCGCCGTACGCCGGGCGGCCCCGGCACCCGCACCCCGCAGAGGCCCGGGGTCACCGGCCGAGGCGGACACAGCCGGCTTCTCGCTCGTGGTCATCGCCCCGCGGGACGACGTGTCCGTGCACGCGCCCGCCCCCTCGGCGGCCGAGCCTCTGATCGCCTCGGGCACACCACACCTCTATGCCGGGGTCGTTGAGGGGACGGGCGTCGTCGGCCCGCTCGTACTGCCGGGCGAGACGGGCTGCGCGGGCTGTCTCCATCAGGAGCGCGCCGACCGGGACCCGGCCTGGCCGCGGCTGGTCGCCCAGTGGCACTCCGGGAGAAGGCGCGCGGCGCGCGCCTGCGATGTGACGCTGGCCACAACCGTCGCCGGACTGGCGGCCGCCCACGCGCTCACCTTCCTCGACGGCCGGACCCCGTCGAGCGCCGGCGCCCGCTGGGAGGTTTCCGTTCCCGCCCTCCAGTGGCACGCCCGTCCGGTATATCCCCATTCCGCCTGCCCGTGCGGGGCCGCGGAGAAAGGTAAGCAGGAACACATCTCCGAGGACGGGGGAACGCACGCGACAATGGCAGTGCAGCATTCGCAGGAGTTCTGCCGTACGACGGACGCCGCGCGGCTGGCCGGTACTTGGAGGGCGCATGTCTGATCTTCCCCGGAAGGCGGTCACCCGGACCGCCAAACTCGCCGCGCTCCCGCTCGGCTTCGCCGGGCGGGCGACCTGGGGTCTGGGCAAGCGGATCGTGGGCGAGTCCGCGGAGATCGTCGGCCGCGAACTGCAGCAGCGCACCGCCGAGCAGCTGTTCAAGGTGCTGGGCGAGCTGAAGGGCGGTGCGATGAAGTTCGGGCAGGCCATGTCCGTCTTCGAGTCCGCCCTGCCCGAGGAGGTCGCCGGTCCCTACCGCGCGGCCCTCACCAAGCTCCAGGACGCGGCGCCGCCGATGCCGACCCGCACGATGCACTCCGTGCTCGCGGAGCGGCTCGGCGAGAACTGGTCCGAGCTGTTCCTGGAGTTCGACGACAAGCCGGCCGCGGCGGCCTCGATCGGCCAGGTGCACCGAGCGGTGTGGCACGACGGCCGGGAGGTCGCGGTCAAGGTCCAATACCCCGGGGCGGGTGAGGCCTTGCTGTCCGACCTAAACCAACTCAGCCGTTTCGCACGTCTGCTGGGTCCCCTCATCCCGGGCATGGACGTCAAGCCGCTGATCGCCGAGCTCAAGGACCGGGTCTCCGAGGAGCTCGACTACAGCCTGGAGGCACAGGCTCAGCAGGCCCACGCGGAAGAGTTCGCCGGCGATCCCGACGTGGTGATCCCGGCGGTGGTCCACCAGCGCGAACAGGTCCTGGTCACCGAGTGGATCGACGGCGTGCCCCTGTCCCAGGTGATCACCGACGGCACCCAGGAGCAGCGCGACCGGGCCGGCCAGTTGCTGTCCCGGTTCCTCTTCTCCGGCCCGGCCCGCACCGGCCTGCTCCACGCCGACCCGCACCCCGGCAACTTCCGCCTCCTGCCGGGCGGACCGGACGGCGAGGACGACTGGCGCCTGGGCGTCCTGGACTTCGGCACGGTGGACCGGCTCCCGGGCGGTCTGCCGGACCCGATCGGCGAGTCCCTGCGCATGACCCTCGACGGTGACGCGGAGGGGGTCTACGAACTCCTGCGCACGGAGGGCTTCGTCAAGGACTCCATAGAGCTGGATCCCGACGCGGTCCTCGACTACCTCCTGCCGATCATCGAGCCGGCCCAGGTGGAGGAGTTCACGTTCAGCCGTGGCTGGATGCGCAGCCAGGCGGCCCGGATCGCCGACCCCCGCTCCCCCGCGCATCAGCTGGGCAAGCAGCTGAACCTGCCGCCGGCCTATCTGCTGATACACCGGGTGACGCTCAGCACGATCGGCGTGCTGTGCCAGCTCGGCGCGACGGTGCGGCTGCGCGAGGAGTTGGAGGAGTGGCTGCCCGGCTTTCTCGCGGCGGAAGTCGTGGAGGCCTTCGGGGCGGAGGAGTCGGTCGCGGAGGCGTGAGCGCCTGGACCTCCCGACCGGACTGTGACGCGATTCACCACCACTCCGGGTCCAGTCGGCCTTCGATCGCCCTGAGGTTCTCGCGGGCGCAGGTCTCGCAGAAGTAGCGCCGGACGCCGTTCTCCACGGAGCAGGTCCAGGTGACGGGTGGGGGCTCCTCGGCCCGGGCGCCGCAGCGGGCACACGCGAGGGGGCGGGGCTCCGTCGGGGAAGCGCCTCGGTCACCGTCTCCGGGAGGACTCGTCATCTTCGGGACGATAGTCCCGGGGCGGTGGTCCTCCGCACAACGCACCGCGGGGGCCGGTCCGTTCGGACGGACCGGCCCCCGCGGTGAGAGCTTCGCCTCCCCCGTCGGGAGGCCACCGCTTCAGGTGGGTGTGGTTACTGCATCACGGCCATGGCGAGCGCCCGCCGGGCGCGCAGCGAGGCGCGCTCGGCCCGTCGCTGCATCCGGCGAGCGGTCGCCAGGCGCAGTGCCCGGCGTTCCCGCTCGGCCTCGTGCAGTCGGTCGTGCATATGCGCACGAGCCAGGGCTTCTGGGATGAGTTGCATCTCGCGTGTCCTGTTCTGACGCGAGTCGTACGCGCCGGTGGTGGTGATGTCTTCGATCGCGGAGCCTGCGGGCTCGCTGGGGAACGGCTTCATCGGGGCCTGCTTCTTGGGGTCTTGCGTGAGGGGGCGGTCGATTGTTCCGGCGGTGTTCATACTGTGACCGGGTTCTTGCGCGGGCGGCCACGCGGCCGCTTCCGGGCGACGACGACTCCCTGGACGAACAGCTCGCCACCCCAGACGCCCCAGGGCTCGCGCCGCTCCTTGGCGCCGGCGAGGCAGGCCTCCATCAGCGGGCAGGTGCGGCAGAGGGACTTGGCGTACTCGACGTCGGCCGGCGACTCGGCGAAGAAGACCTCCGGGTCGTAGGAACGGCAGGGGACGGGTACGCCGAGGTTCTCGATGGCGTCGTCGAGCGCGGTGAGCGCCGTGAGCGGGGTCAAGGTGGAGTCCTCCGTGAGGCCGGGCGGGGGGATCGTTTCGGAAGGCGGTACTGACGGGGCGTGCGCTTCGAGTTGCACGGTTCGTCTTTCCTCGTCTGTCGGTCCGGTCCTGTAGGACCGGGTGTCGGCTGGGTACCGGGTTCTTTTCTTGTCCCGAGGCCCCTTCGCTCCGCTGTCCCCGTGTTTCGGGGCAAACAGAAGGGCCGCGGATCCCGGGTGGGTTCCGCGGCCCTGAAGGCGCCGGCCTGATCGTCGATCAGGCTGGATCACTCCAGGGTTCTGGCCCACGGAAGGCCCACATCAGGTGGTGCTGCGTCGTCTGCTTCCGGGCTCCGGCACCGGCTGCCGCAAAGGCATAGGCGTGCGCCTGTGCCCCTACTGCTTCCAGTGCCTCGGTCGGTCGCTCATTGCGCTCGCGGCTGGGAAGAACCGCGGAGACAACGGAGGAGGACGGCCGGTCGGCACGAATGCCGGACAGACCGGTGCCCAGGATCGAGGCGTCGAGCATGCACACGGAGACGACCGAGGGATCGGTCAGTTTGGCGGTGGAGCTGCGATTGATGATGATCACTGGAATCGCCTCCTCTCGGCGTCTCGGGGTACCGGGGTGAATCCGGTCCGGCGGGTATGCAAGTACAGCACGGAATCAGGGCCTTCGAGAAGGCCGCCGTTCCCGTGTCTAAGAACCTATGGGGATTGCCGGGGCATGCGCAAACTATTTTTCCGACGAGTTCGGATCAGTTGCCCAGCCGTCCGCCCTCAGTCCCCCTCGTCGTCCCCGTCGACCTCTTGGCCTGCGCAGATGGCCAGCACATCGGCTCCGTAGCGGTTGAGCTTGCGGACGCCGACCCCCGGGATACGCGCGAGTTCGCCCTCCTCCTCGGGGACGGTCTCGGCGATCGCCATCAGAGTCTTGTCGGTGAAGACACAGAACGCGGGCTGGCCCGCCCGCTGTGCCTGGACCGCCCGCCAGTCGCGCAGCCGTTCGTACAGCCCCTCGTCCATGTCGGAGGGGCACTCCTCGCAGCGCATCAGCTTCATCTCGCCGGCGTCGGTCAGGGTGCGCCCGCAGACCCGGCAGCGGGCCGGGGTCCGCTGGGTCCGGCGCCGCTCGACCGGGGCGCCCGCCGCGGCACCGGTGAAGCCGCGCTCGATGCCTCCGGTGCCCGCGCTGCCTCCGCTGCCACCGCGGCCGGCGGCGGCGCCCGAACCGGGACGCAGGCCGTCGAGGAACCGGCTGGGCCGACGGCTCGGACGGCCGCCGGGTGAGCGGGAGAGCGCCCAGGAGACATACAGGCGCTCCCGGGCCCGGGTGACTCCGACGTAGAGGAGGCGGCGCTCCTCCTCGATCTGCTCGTCGGTCTTGGCGTAGGTGATCGGCATCATGCCCTCGGCGACGCCGACCAGGAAGACGACGTCCCACTCCAGACCCTTGGCGGAGTGCAGGGAGGCCAGGGTGACGCCCTGGACGGTCGGGGCGTGCTGGGCGTTCGCCCGTTCGTCCAGCTCGGCGACCAGGTCGGCGAGGGTGGCGCCGGACTGCGCGGCGGCGAAGTCCTGCGCGAGGCCGACCAGCGCGGCCAGCGACTCCCAGCGTTCCCTGACGGCTCCGGAGCCGGCCGGTGGCTGCGGGGTCCAGCCCTCCCCCGAGAGGACGGCACGTACCTGGGAGGGCAGGTCGACGGCGTCCTCAAGGAGGGTGTCGTTGCCGCCGAAGCGCGCCGCGCCGCGCAGGGCCACGCCCGCCTTGCGGACCTCGGGACGGTCGAAGAAGCGCTCCGCTCCGCGCAGCTGGTACGGGATGCCGCGGTCGGCGAGGGCCTGCTCGTAGGTCTCCGACTGCGCGTTGGTGCGGAACAGGACGGCGATCTCCGCGGCCGGCACGCCGGCGTCGAGAAGCTCGCGGATCCGGCGGGCCGCGCCCTCGGCCTCGGCGGGCTCGTCGGGGTACTCGCCGTAGCCGGGCTCGGGCCCCGGGCCGCGCTGGGAGACGAGCTCCAGACGGTGGTCCGCGGCGCGGCCCCGGGCCTGGGAGAGCAGACCGTTGGCGAGGTGGACGACCTGGGGGGTGGAGCGGTAGTCGCGGACCAGCTTGACGACGGTGGCGCCGGGGTGGCGGGTGCGGAAGTCGAGGAGGTGGTCGGGGGTGGCTCCGGTGAAGGAGTAGATCGTCTGGCTGGCGTCCCCGACCACGCACAGGTCGTCCCGCTCGCCGAGCCACAGTTCGAGCAGGCGCTGCTGGAGCGGGCTGACGTCCTGGTACTCGTCGACCACGAAGTGCTGGTACTGGGCGCGGACCTGCTCGGCGATGTCCTGCCGGTCCTGGAGGACGGCGACGGTCAGCAGCAGGACGTCCTCGAAGTCGATGACACCGCGCTGCCGCTTGAGGTCCTCGTAGGCCGCGTAGAGCTGGGCGATCTCGGCCGGGTCGCGGGGGATCGCGCGGCCCGCCTTCGCGGCGGCCAGGGCATAGTCGGCGGGGACGGTCTGGGTGACCTTGGACCACTCGATCTCCGCGGTGGTGTCCCGCAGCTCGCCCCGGTCGAGACGAATACGGCACGCGGCTGCCGCGTCGGCGACGAGCTGGATCTTGCGGTCGACGAGCCGGGGCAGGGAGCCACCGATCGCTTTCGGCCAGAAGTACTGAAGCTGACGCAGGGCCGCGGAGTGGAAGGTGCGGGCCTGGACGCCCTGGGCTCCGAGCAGGCGCAGCCGGCCCCGCATCTCCCCGGCGGCACGGTTGGTGAAGGTGACGGCCAGCACACTGGAGGGGTGCAGGATGCCGGCGCGTACCCCGTAGGCGATGCGGTGGGTGATCGCCCGGGTCTTGCCCGTGCCCGCTCCTGCCAGCACGCACACCGGACCGTGCAGGGCGGTGGCCACCTCGCGCTGCTCGGGGTCGAGCCCTTCGAGCACCGCGTCGGCCGAGTCCGGTACCTGCGGGAAGAGGGGGGAGTGCGTTGCTGCTGTCACATGGCCATGCTGCCAGGTCGGCGGAGACGGGCGAGCCGGTTGTCCACAGGTGGGCCGTCGCAGTCGTACTAATGCGGCGAGCGTCACCCTCGGAGGTCCGTGCATCGAGGGAACGCGCCCTCGGGACCGGTGGCGGGCGGAAATGGGGCCGGCGGGAATGGTGGCCCTTTCAAGTACGTTCTTCCACTGCGACCACCTGCCCCCGACCCGCCGAAGGAGCACAAAAGACATGCTGGGCACTGTGACGATGTACAGCACCACGTGGTGCGGCTACTGCCAGCGGCTGAAGAAGCAGCTCGACCGCGAGGGCATCGGATACACCGAGATCAACATCGAGCAGGACCCGCAGTCCGCGGCGTTCGTGGAGAAGGCCAATGGCGGAAACCAGACGGTTCCGACCGTGCTGTTCCCGGACGGCTCCACGCTGACGAACCCGTCGCTGGCGCAGGTGAAGCAGAAGATCGGCGCGTAACCGCGTTCGGCCCGCAGCCGCACGCGGGAAGGGCGGTCCCCCGAGGTGTCGGGGG
>NZ_JBHVYO010000053.1:0-56391 GCF_042880655.1 Streptomyces sp. NPDC058295 | reverse complement strand
GGATTCCTCACCGCCGGCCTTCTGGTGTGCGCTGCGCGCGTGCGCACGTGGGACGCGCGGGGGTTCCGGGTCAGTGACCGGAGTGCGAAGCGCCTTCGGAGGGCTCGCCCGACACGTGCGCGGAGTGGTCCGTGCCCTCCTCGATGTCACCGCCAAGCGTCTCCCGCAACGCCGTCACGGTGCTGGTCTCCTCACCCACGGCCACCCACTTGCGGCCGACCAGGTAGTGGCCGCCGTAGTCCTTGGCCCCGTTGATCCACTCGCGCTGACCGCGGTCGGTGGCGAAGGTCAGCAGGATGAACTTGCCGTCGCCGTTCTTGCAGAGGGCCTGCCGGAGTTCGTCGGCGTCGGTCTGCATGTCGGGCGTGCACTTCACCTCGGCGGCCAGGTGTTCCAGGCTGCCGGTCGCCGTCACCGGGACGGTCTCCTCGGCCCCGTCGGAACCGCAGCCCGTCAGCACCAGCGCCGCCGCGGCGGCGGCCACCGCGAGCATCGGTCGGGTCATCTTCATCCGTTCCTCCCTGCAAGAGCCTCGCACTGGATACGGCTCTCACGCGCGGTGCGCTCAAAATACCCCTGCCCGGTGGGCACAGCCGTGCGAGAGTGTGCCGGTGAACCAAGACTGGGAAGATCGCGTGACCGCCGCCTGGGCCAGCTTCGACGAGTATCCGGAGGAGCGCGCGGCGGAGTTCCGGGCCCTGATCGACAAGCTGGTCGCCGAACTCCCCGAAGGCAGTCCGCTGGGCCCGTTCGAGCGGGCCTGCGCCTGGGACTCGACCGGTCACTCGGACCGGGCCGCCCCGCTGTACCGGGACGCGCTCGCGCGCGGACTGAGCGAGGTGAGCGGCTACAAGGGCCGGCGAGCCAAGATCCAACTCTCCAGCTCCCTGCGCAACATCGGCCAGGCGGACGAGGGCGTCAAGCTGCTGACCCCCGAACTGGACGCCCCGTCGGACGAGTTGGACGACGCCGTACGCGCCTGTCTGGCCCTGTGCCTGTCGAGTCTCGGCCGCGACCGCGAGGGCCTGTCCCTGGTGCTCGGCGCCCTGGCCCCCCATCTGCCGCGCTACCAGAGGTCGATGGCCAACTACGCGAAGGCGCTCACGGAGGGCTGACCCGCCCGGGGTGACCATCCTCCGTTTCGCTCGTTCTGCTGGACGTGCAGTCACAGGATGTCGCCCCGCGCCCCGCACCCGGATCCACCGCCGACCGGACCGTCGACGTCGAGCAGGCCGAGGCCGCGCTCGTCGAGCACTACCCGCGGCTCGTCCGGCTCGCCTATCTGGTGCTGCCCCCCGGCCTCGGCCGCAGTCGGCGCGTCCTGACCGCCCACGCCCTCGCCCAGCGCGCCCTGCCCCGCGGCAGCGCCTCGACCCCCGTCATCCCGGCCCAGAACGGGGGCGCGGGGGACGGCCGTGACGGCGACCCCGGGTACGCCTACATCCGCCTCCAGGTGGTGCGTTCGGCGCTGGAGGCGGGGCTGCCGCTGCGGCTCCGGGCCCGGCGCAGGCGCGCCCAGCTCCCGCCGCTGCTCCCCCAGGTGTGGGGCCTGCGGCTCTTCCCCCGCTCCGGCGGCGCCGACGAGCTCGCCCTGGACCAGCGCCTGGCCACCCTGTCGGGGCCGGCCCGGGCCGCCTATGTGCTGCGCGGTCTGGAGCGGCTCCCCGACGGCGACGTCCGCGAGGTGCTGACCGGGTCCGGCGTCCCGGGCGCCGAGGTGACGGCGGCCCTGCGCGAGGCCGGCCAGGTCCCCGCCGCCCAGTACACCCTGCTCGACTCCCCCGAGTTCGACGCCTGCTCGCTCCAGGTCCGCCCCACCGATCTGATGCGCCGCCGCCGGCACACCAGGGCCGCGCTGGCCGCCGCGGCCGCGCTCGCCGTGTGCGGCGCCCTGGTCGCGCTGCCCGGCGGCGGCTGGGGAGCCGACGGCGCGGCCGCCCCGCTGTACGCGCAGAACCCGGCCGCCGAGGCCGCCCTCGACCCCGGGCGGCTGGTGAAGGTGTCCCCCGCCGCCTGGAAGACCTCCGCGCGCACGGACTTCTCCGTCTGGCCCGCGCGCGGACCCCTCACCCGCGACAACGCGCTGCTGCGCCGCGCCCTGGCCGTCTGGGCCCGCCCCGGGAAGGCCGTGCACGTCTCCGCCACCCCGGAGACCCCGTTCGGCGGCCCCGCCGGACCGCCCCAGCTCCTCTACGCGGGCGAGGTCGACAACGCGCGCGTGGTGATCCTGTACGACGGTCTGCGCATCGCCCGCTACGCCGAGCCGAAGGACGGCACCGCCGGGGCGGCCCTCGACTTCGCGCGGGTCGACGGCGCGACCGGCCCCGAGGCGGGCGCGCTGGTGCTGGGCCGGGCGGACGGCAACGTGCGCTATCTGACGGCCCCCTGGGTGACGAAGGCCGGCGAGCGGGACCTGTCGAAGCCGGGCGCCGGGGTGATGGACCTGACGCTGACCGACGGGATCACCTCGCCGCTGTCCAGCCCGGCCACCCACACCGGCACGTGCACGACCTGGAACGTGCTCCAGCTGACGGACGCCTCCGGCACCCATCTGCTCAGCGACCTCGGTGAGCTCGTCCCCGCCCGGCTCACCGCGGGGCGCCCGGCCGCGCCCAAGGAGGCGAGCGGCGCGGCGGCGCTGCGGACCTGGGCGCCGTTCGCCTGCTCGCTGGCCGACGCCCGCGGACAGGGCGTACGGACGGTCAACGCCTGGGGCTACACCCGGCAGCTGCTGCCCGACGCGAACGGAGCGGCGACCTGGGTGTGCACCCGGGCCGAGACCTGGCGGGGCGACGGCAGCAGGGTGCTGGCCCAGTTCCACACACCGGGCGGGCTGTTCGGGGCGGCCGTGGCGAAGGCCGGGGACGTACCGGCGTGCGGGCCGCGCGATCCGCATGTGCTGGCCGGGGTGCTGTGGAAGTCGAAGGGCGGCGACTGGTACCTCCTCGCCGCCGGCGACAAGGCGACGGCGTCCGTCCGGGCGACCGGCGGGGTGACCGGGTCCGGGCAGGGCAACCTGCTGGCGGTACCGACGAAGCAGGGCGCGCAGGCCGGCCTGGAGGGCAGGCTCAAGGACGGGCGGTCGATCAGCGGACTGCGCTGACCCGTCCGCGGGCACCTCGGGTGGACGAACGGGGTGGACGAACCGCGTGGACGAACCGGGTGAGCAAGCCGTGTGAGCAAGCCGGCCTGGCAGGTAGGGCGGGCGAGTTGTCGCACAGGGGTTCACCCCCGCCCTACCCGTCAGTACATTGACATCATGTCTAACAAGCCCGAAGGGCGGCCGGACGAGCGTGTCCCGCTCAAGGCACGCAAGGTGTCCTTCTCCTGGAAGGGAACCCCGCTGCACTGGGTGCCGGGGGACCCGTTCGCCACACACACCATCAACGTGCTGCATCTGCTGCTGCCGGCCGGTGAGCGCTGGTTCGTGCACGTCTACCGGCAGGTGCTCCCGTACATCCGGGACGAGCGGCTGCGTGAGGACGTCATCGGGTTCATCGGGCAGGAGGCGATGCACTCCCAGGCCCACGACGAGGTGCTGCCGCATCTGCGGGAGCAGGGGCTCGACCCGACGCCGTACACCGCGCAGGTCGACTGGTTCTTCGAGAAGCTCCTCGGTGACCGGACGCTGCCGCCCGGCCGGGCCCGGCGCTGGTGGCTGATGGAGCGGGTGGCCCTGATCGCGGCCATCGAGCACTACACCGCGTTCCTCGGCGACTGGGTACTGAACGCCGAGGAGCTCGACCGGCGAGGCGCCGACCCGACCATGCTGGACCTGCTGCGCTGGCACGGGGCCGAGGAGGTCGAGCACCGGTCCGTCGCCTTCGACCTCTTCACCCACGTCGACGGCGGCTACCGGCGACGGGTGCGGACCTGGGCGACGGCGTTCGCGGCGCTGGTGTTCCTGTGGCAGCGCGGGACCCGCTTCTTCATGGCGAACGACCCGACCCTGACCGACGGCCGCGCCTCCTTCAAGGACTTCTACGTCCGCGGCAGACGGGGCACGCTGCCCGCGACCGGCGACCTGCTGAGGTCGGTCCCGCGCTATCTGAGCCGCGCGTACCACCCCTCGCAGGAGGGCTCCACCGAGCAGGCGGTCGCCTATCTCGCCTCCTCCCCCGCCGCGCTGGCCGCGCTCGCCGCGGAAGACAGGGCGTCGTGATGCCGAAGCCGCTGACCGCCGTGGCCGTCGCGGGCGCGGCGCTGCTCGTCCGGCGGGCGCTGCGCCGCCGGATCCAGGTCTCGCCGCTGTGGCCGATGCCCGCGCTGGCGGAACCCGTCTCCGGCCGGCCCCGGTCGCGGGCGCTGCGGCTGCTGGTCACCGCACGGCACGAGCCGGCCGAGGGTGTCGTCCAACTGCGGCTGGAGGGACGCGAGTTGCCGCGCTGGGAGCCGGGTGCGCATCTCGACCTGGTGCTGCCTTCGGGCCTGGTACGGCAGTACTCGCTGTGCGGGGACCCGGAGGACACCTCCTCCTACACCGTCGCCACGCGGCTCGTCACGGACGGGCGGGGCGGCTCGCGCGAGGTGCACGAGCAGCTGCGGGAGGGGATGGAGGTCGAGGTGCGGGGGCCCCGGAACCGTTTCCCGCTCGTCGAGGCACCCTCGTACGTCTTCGTCGCCGGGGGCATCGGCATCACACCGATCCTGCCCATGCTGCGGGCCCTCCCCGAAGGCGCCGAGTGGCGGCTGCTGTACGCCGGCCGGACACGGGCCTCGATGCCGTTCCTGGATGAGGTCGCGAGGCTCGGCGGGGAGAACCGGGGCCGGGTGACGGTGGTGGCCGGACGGCCCGATCTCGACGCGCTGCTCATGGACCCGCCCGAGGGCGCGGCCGTCTACGCCTGCGGCCCGGCGGGGCTGATGGCGGCGGTGGAGGAGCGGGTGCCGCACGTCCGGCTCGAGCGGTTCACGGCGCGTACCGTCCGGGACGGCGACCCCTTCGAGGTCGAACTCAGGCGCACCGGGCGGGTGGTGACGGTCGCGGCCGACTCGACCGTCCTGGCCGCCGTCCGCGCCGAACTGCCGAACACCCTCTACTCGTGCGAGCAGGGCTTCTGCGGAACCTGCCAACAGCGGGTGCTGGCGGGCGAGGTGGAACACCGGGACGAGCTGCTCACCGATGCGGAGCGCGCCGACTCCATGCTGATCTGTGTCTCCCGGGCGCGCGGCGAACGCCTGGTGCTGGACATGTGATCCGGCACGCGGCCCCGCGCTCCACTCGACACGCGGAGCGACAGGTGAAGGACGGGGCGAAAGATGACTGACATGTGACCGGACAAGTGGTCGGTTAAGTGACGGATGGGGTGAACGTCTGCACCGGTCCGGTCCGTTCTGGGCCGGAACCGATCGGTAAGGTGTTCGCATGACTACCGGGGTTCGTCGCAGAATGGGAGTCGAGGAGCGTCGGCAGCAGTTGATCGGCGTCGCCCTCGAACTGTTCGCCCAGCGCTCGCCGGACGAGGTCTCCATCGACGAGATAGCCGCGGCCGCGGGCATCTCGCGCCCCCTCGTCTATCACTACTTCCCCGGCAAGATCAGCCTGTACGAGGCCGCGTTGAAGCGGGCCTCGGAGGATCTGGCGGGCCGGTTCGCCGAGCCGCACGAAGGACCGCTCGGCTCCCGGCTGCTCCGCGTGATGCGCCGCTACTTCGACTTCGTCGACGCGCACGGCCCGGGTTTCTCCGCCCTCATGCGCGGCGGCCCGGCGGTCGGCTCCTCGACCACGAACGCCCTCATCGACTCCGTACGCCAGAACGCCTACGAACAGATCCTGTCGCACCTGGGGATCGCCGACGCGCCCCCGCGCCTGGAGCTGATCGTCCGCTCCTGGATCTCGCTCGCCGAGTCGACCGCGCTGATCTGGCTGGACGGGCGGCGCATCCCGCGCGAGGAGCTGGAGGTCCAGCTCGTGCAGGACTTCGCCGCGCTGACGGCCGTCAGCGCGGCCCACGACGACGAGCTGCGCACACTGCTGCGCCCCGTGCTGGGCGGCGAGCCGGCCGACGGGCCGTTCGGCGACCTGGTCACCCGGCTCATCGCCCTCGCCTCCTGAGACCGCCCGGCACCCGCCCTCGCTCCAGCTCCAGCTCTAGCTCTCGTACTTGCGGTACGACGGGTCGAGGTCGCGCACCTCGGCGGAGGCGTGCAGCACGAAACCGTCCCCCGTCACGTGCTCGCGCAGCAGCTCCAGTACGGCCTCGGTCAGCTTCGACTTCGTCTCGTCGGTGCGTCCCGCCAGGAGCCCCAGCGTGACGTGGACGACCGCGTGCCCCCGCTCCTCGGGATCGTCGTAGCCGAACGCGGTGAACTCGGCGGGACGGAACAGGGTCTTGCAGGCTTCCGGCTTGGCGGCCGCGATCTCGACGACCGAGGTGTGCAGGGCCCGCGCGAACCCGTTCCGGTCGAAGGCGGACGCCATCGTGGTCGAGTAGTCGACGGTGATCTGCGGCATGGGCACTCCTGTTCCAGGGAAACAAGGGTCAGCCTAAGTCGTCAGCCGCAGGGCCAGCATCGCGATGTCGTCCTCCCGGTCGTGGCCGAAGCTGGTGAGGAGGGTGTCGCACAGTGCGTCCAGGCCCGGCATGGCGCCGATGGCCGCCGCGCGCAGCTGCTCCATCGAGACCGCGAGGTCGGTGCCCCGGGTCTCGATCAGACCGTCGGTGACCATGAGGAGCCGGTCGGTGGGCTCGAGGAACAGTTCGGTGGGCGCCGGGTGGGGCACGCCCAGGCCGAGCAGCGGGCCGGCCGCCTTGGCGTAGTCGGCGCCGTCGGTGTCCCGGACGATCAGCGGCGGGATGTGCCCCGCGTTGGCGATCCGGGTACGCCCGGTTCCGGGGTCGATCAGGACCAGACAGACGGTCGCCGTGACCTCGGGGTGGTAGAGCTGGAGCATCCGGTCGAGGCGCTCGGCGAGCACGGCCGGGTCGCTCTCGTCGACGCAGTAGGCGCGCAGCGCGTGCCGGATCTCGACCATGACGGTGGCCGCCTCGAGCGAGTGCCCGACCACGTCGCCGACCGCGGCCAGCACCCCTTCCCCGGTGCGCAGGGCGGCGTAGAAGTCACCGCCGATCTCCGCCTCCCGGGAGGCGGGCACATAGCGGACGGCGACGTCGACGCCCGGCAGCTCGGGCAGCCGCTGCGGCCGGGGAAGGAAGCTGTGCTGAAGGGTGAGCGCCACGTGCCGCTCGGCCTGGTACATCAGCAGCGGCTCGGCGGCGAGCGCGGTGGCCTGGGCGAGCCGGGCCAGCCGGGACTCGCTCTCGGGGTCCACCCGGCGGACCCCTCGGGTGGGGGTGGCCAGACACACCGAGGACGTGCCGTCCTGGGTGGGGATCAGCACCAGCCGGGCGTCGTGCGGCACCCCGGGCCGGAAGAACCCCGCGGGCCACAGCGGCGCGGCCACTGTGGTGATGCGCACCCCCGCCTGGCCGTGCGTGAGCCGCCGCAGCAGTGCGACGACGGCCTGGTGGGCTTCCTGGTCCGGCAGCGCGAGCGAGGTGCGGTTCCTGGAGGTGCCGCGGTGCAGCACGTCGTCCGGGCCGAGGACGAAGACGGCGGCAGGAGAGCCGGTGAGCCGCGCGGTGCCCTCGGCGGCGGCGTCGGCGAGTTCCTGCGGGGAGCGCGCCGCCTGGATGCCGACGATGGCCTCCGACAGCAGTGACAGCCGCCGGGCCGCCGCCTGGTCGTCGGCGCGCAGCCGCGCGGCCCGCACGGCCGCCCGGACCACCGCGTCGATCTCCTCGGGCTCGGCGGGCATCGCCAGGTGGGCCTCGCCGCCCGCGTCCAGCCCCTGCCCGCGGTCGCCCGGGGCCACGTCACCGGCCGAGAAGTGCACGACGGGCAGCCCGGCCATGTGCGGCCGCGCCTTGAGCCGGCGGCACAGCTCGAAGCCGCTCATGTCCGGCAGCTCCACGTCGACGAGGGCCACGTCCGGCAGGGCGCCCTTGCGCCGCCGTACGTCGAGCTCGACGAGGGCCTCATGGCCGGTGCCGACCGCGACGACCTGGTGACCGGCGCGGCGCAGCACCACACCGAGGGCGAACCGGCCGGCCGCCGTACGGTCCACGACCAGCACGGTCGTGTCGGTCCGTCTGTCGCTGACGTCGGCGTTCATGTGTTGTCGGTCCTCGGACTCACCGGTGGAGCAGGCCGGATGGAAGGCCTGCTCCACCAAGGTAATCCCCCTGTCTAGGGGGTGGTCCGGGAGAACACCGCGACGGTCCGGCCCGGCACGGCGAAGGTGCCGGACTCCGTCACGTACGACGCGGTCCTGACGGTGGGGTCCGACCCCGCCGCCTGCACCGGGTGCAGCCGGTATCCGGTCCCGGCGAGCGCGTCGACGGTCTGCTTCCGCGCGGTCGGCGTCGCGTTGAACACGACGACGAGGTCACCGAGTTCCATGGTGATCACGCCGGGCGTCTCGTCCTTCCCGGACAGCGGGAAGGAGAGCGCCGACTGCACCTGCTCGGCGGTCCCGAGGGAGAACGCCTTCTCGGTGGTGCGGACCCTCAGCAGATCCTGGTAGGCGGCGGAGGCGGCGGTGATCTGCGGGCAGCCGACCCCGACGGTCGTCAACAGCGGCTTGGCGTAAGGCCACTTGGAGGCGTTGTCGGCGGCCGGCGGCAGTCCCCGGCCGAAGCCGTTGCCGGCGGCGCAGTTCCAGTGGATCGCGTTGAACCAGTCCCCGCTGTCGTAGGAGTTGCGGTCCAGGGACTTGGAGCGCAGCAGGTCGGTGCCGGCCTGGGACAGGGCCGGGCCCTGGGAGAGCGCGGCGGTGGCCATGGCGAGGACCTGCATACGGGAGCGGTCGGCCGCCGAGGTGTCCCCCGGCAGCTTGTACGCCAGCGCGTCGAACAGCGACTCGTTGTCGTGCGCGTCGACATAGGCGAGGGCGTCGCCGGGCGCGTCCGCGTAGCCGGCCGGGGCGCCGTTGTAGTCGACCTCGGCGCCGGTGACCTCCTTGCCGTCGGTGTCCGTGAAGCCGTACGAGGCGAGGTTGCCGCTCAGCCCGACCTTGATCAGGTCCTGGTAGTGCAGCAGCCGGGCTTTCTGCTCGGCCGAAGTGCCGTTGTTCGTGGACGAGTTGGGGTCGGTGTAGAGCCCGGAGGCGAAGCCCTGGACGCCCGGGTCCTCGTCGAACGGCCCGCCGCCGCGCACGGCGTCGCGCGCCCGGTCGGAGAAGGTCGCGACGCCCGTGCCCGCCATGTTCTTCTGCGTGGCCTGGACGAACCGGGCGTCGTCGGCGACCTCGCCGAAGTTCCAGCCCTCGCCGTAGAGGATGATCTTCTTGCCGTCGACGCCGTCCTTGGCGGGGGTCAGCGCGTCCAGCGCCTTGCGCACCGCCAGGATGTTGGCCTTGGGGTGGTGTCCCATCAGGTCGAAGCGGAAGCCGTCGACCTTGTACTCCTTGGCCCAGGTGACGATCGAGTCGACGACCAGCTTGCCCATCATCGCGTTCTCGGTCGCGGTGTTCGCGCAGCAGGTGCTGTTCGCCACCGAGCCGTCGGCGAGCAGCCGCTGGTAGTAGCCGGGGACGATCCGGTCGAGGACGCTGGTCGCCGCCTGGCCGCTCGCCGCCGTGTGGTTGTAGACGACGTCCATGACGACCCTGAGGCCCTCCTGGTTCAGCGACTTCACCATCCGGCGGAACTCGACGGTGCGGGCGGCCCCGTCCGGGTCACCGGCGTAGGAACCCTCGGGGACCGTGTAGTGGTACGGGTCGTACCCCCAGTTGTAGGCGTCCTTGACGGCGGTCGCGGCCACGCACTCCTGCTGCTTGTCGGAGTCGGCCGGGTAGGAGGCCAGGTCGCAGTCGGGGGTCGACTGCGCCGCCTTGTCCTCGGCGATGGTGGCGATGTCGAAGACGGGCAGCAGATGGACGTACGAGGTGCCCGCCGCCGCCAGCTCCCGCAGATGCTTCGAGCCGTCGCTGTCCCGGTCCGTGAAGGCCAGGTAGGTGCCCCGGTCCCGGGCGGGGACGGTGGTGTCCGCGACGGAGAAGTCCCGGACGTGCAGCTCCTGGATCTGGGCGTCCTTCAGCGGGACGGCCTTCGGCTTGGTTAGCTTGGACCAGCCGCCGGGGGCGAGGGCCTTGTCGTCGAGGTCGACGACGAGACTGCGCCCGGAGTCGGTGGTGAGGGCCACCGAGTAGGGGTCGGTGACCTTGTTGGTGACGACCTTGCCGACACTGGGCGCCCACACCGTGACGACGTACCGGTAGGGCTTGTTCTTCCAGGACGGGGGACCGGTGACGGACCAGACGCCGGTGGTGTCGTCGCGCTTCATCCTCACGGTGGAGCCGCCGAGCTCCAGGGAGACCTGCTGGGCCGTCGGGGCCCACACGGCCAGCGTGGGACGGCCGTCGCGGAACGTCGGCCCGAGCCGGGCCTTGGTCGCACCGCTGTACAGGTCGTCCAGCGCGCCCGCGATCTGGACACCCGTAGCCGCCAGTACCGCGCCGTTCACGGCCCGCTGGGAGGCGACGACCTGACCGCTCAGCGCCTCACGCACCCGGTCCCGGTCGCGCGGGTCGACGGACCAGGCGGTGTAGGCCTTGAGGTGCGGGTACGCGGCCTTCTGGGCGTCGGTGAGGGTGGTCTTCGTCAGCCGCAGCCACTTGGCGGCCCCGGTGAGCGTGCCGTTCGCGACCGCGATCGAGCCCTTCGCGCTGTACAGCAGCTGGGTCGAGGCGGCGGCCTCGGAGCCGTTCCAGGCGACGGTGTTCCGGTCGATCCAGACCGCCTTGGACGTGGTCGGGTCGAGAGCCGCCGCGGAGCCGGCCGGCTGCGGCAGCAGGTACTTCTCCTGGCCGTTCAGCAGCCACACCTCGTGGCCGTTGCTCGTCAGATCCAGCGACCGGTCGGTCGGGAGGTCCTTCTCGTCGCCCTTGTGGAGGATGTAGCTGAGGCTGGTGGCGCCGGCGGTGAGCGGCACCTCGAAGACCGCGCCGTACGCGTCGGTCGTGGTCGGCTTCAGCGGGTTCGACCACTCGGTGGGGTTCGCGGCGCCGGTCCAGGTGTGCAGACCCCAGCCGGTGTAGTCGCCGTCGGCCCGGTGGTAGTGCAGGACGGCCTTGGTGGTGTCCTGGGCCGGGCCGTCGGGCTTCTCCGTGCGGACGCCCTCCTTGCCCTGCTCGATCCAGACCTCGCCGGTCTTCGTGACGTCGATCGTGCGGTCGGCGGAGACATCCTTGTTGCCGTCCTCGTCGATGACGAGGAACCCGACGGACGAGGCGCCCGGCTTCAGCTTGACGTAGGCGAAGGCGCCGTACGCGTCCCGGCCGACGAAGGGATGGCTGTCCGGCCAGGTGGTCGCCTCGCCGTCGGCGAGGTCCCCCCAGGCGTACAGGCCCCAGTCGGCGTAGTCGCCGTCGGTGCGCTGGTAGTGGACGATCGCGTAGTCCCGGGAGGAGGCGGTGGGGATCTCCTCGGCGGGCGGGGTGCCGGTGACGGAGGCCGCGGTGGCGCTCGCCGTGCGCCCGGCCGAGTCGACGACGACCGCCTTGTAGCGCAGGGCCGTTCCCGCGGGTACGTCCGCGTCGACGGTCTGCGTGACCCGGTAGGGGGCGTGGTCGGCGGAGCCGAGGGTCCGCCACTTGCCGTTGCCGGTCTGGGCGGCGAAGACGACCCGGTTGAGTTGACCGCCGTCCACGTCGGCGCTCAGCTCGACGGTGCCGGTCGCGCCGGCGGCGGGGGCGTGCAGGGCGACGGTCGGCCCGGCGGCCGGGGCGGGCATTTTGCGGGTGGCCTTGAGGACGACGGCCGAGCCCGCGGGAACGGTTACGGTGATTTTCTTGTCGGCGCTGGCGGCAACCGTCCTGTCGGTGCCGTAGATCCCGCGGAACGCGGTGTTCGCGGAACCGGTCTCGAAGGTCGCCTCCCGCGCGGTGCCGGCGTTGTTGAACGCGACGACGTACTCGGTCGTGTCCTTGCCGGTGCCGTTGCGGGAGAAGGCGTAGACGCCGGCGCCGTCGGCCGCGTAGCGCTCGGTCTGGACGCCGTCGGTGAGGGCGGGGTTCGCCTGGCGGAGCTTGGACAGCGCGGCGATCCGCCGGTACAGCGGGGCGCCGGTGTCGTAGGCGTCGCTCGCGTGGGTGCGGTCGGTGCCGATCTCGTCGTCGTCGAGGTAGTCGGCGGTCTTCGACGCGAACATGGTCTGGCGGGCGTCCTTGTCGCCGCCGGAGCCGGTGAAGCCCTGCTCGTCGCCGTAGTAGACGACCGGGTTGCCGCGGCTGAGGAACATCAGCTCGTTGGCGAGCTTGTCCTTGGCGAGGAGTTCGGCGTCGGTGGCCTTGGGGTTGTCCTGGTTCAGGAAGTACCCGACGCGGCCCATGTCGTGGTTGCCGAGGAAGGTGACCTGCTCGTAGGCGTTGGCCTTGTCGGTCGTGTACTTGTAGTCGTCGGCGAAGACCGAGGCGAGTTTCCGCGCGCTGCCGCCCTGGGAGGCGTACTGGCGGGCCGCCTCCTGGAAGGGGAAGTCGAGCGTGGCGTCGAGGCGGCCCTGGGTGACGTACGGGGACGTGATCGAGGTGTCGGCGGAGTACACCTCGCCGAACATGAAGAAGTCGTCCCGGCCCTGCTGGGCCGCGTAGGCGTCGAGGGCCGTGGCCCACTGGGTCCAGAACTCCATGTTCACGTGCTTCACGGTGTCGATCCGGAAGCCGTCGATGTCGAAGTCCCGCACCCAGCGCTGGTAGATCTTCTCCATCCCGCTGACGACCTCGGGCCGCTCGGTCCACAGGTCGTCGAGCCCGGAGAAGTCTCCGTACGTGGTCGACTCACCGGCGTAGGTCGAGTCGCCGCGGTTGTGGTACATCGTCGGGTCGTTGAGCCAGGACGGGACCTTCGCCTTCTGCTGCGCGGCGGTGACCGTCGGGGTGCGCGGGAAGGAGCCGGCGTCGACGGCCGGGAACTTCGAGCCGCCGTCCGCGTGGTCGGCGTCGTCGAAGGGCTCGCCGTCCTTCGTCAGGTACGGGAACGCGCCCTTGGACAGGTAGTCGTAGGACTTCTCCTCGTAGTCGACGACGTCGGCCGTGTGGTTGGTGATGACGTCGAAGAAGACCTTCATGCCCTTGGCGTGCGCCTTGGAGATGAGGGTCTCCAGGTCCTTGTTGGTGCCGAAGTGCGGGTCGACCTGGGTGAAGTCGGTGATCCAGTAGCCGTGGTAGCCGGCCGAGGCGTCGCTGCCGGTCCCCTGCACGGGCCGGTTCTTGAAGATCGGCGCCATCCAGATGGAGGTGGTGCCCAGGCCCTTGATGTAGTCGAGCCGCTGGGTCAGGCCCTTGAGGTCACCGCCCTGGTAGAAGCCCTTGTCGGTGGGGTCGTAACCGGTGGTGAGGCGTGAGCCGGTCAGTCCGCCCTCGTCGTTGGCGGTGCTGCCGTTGGCGAAGCGGTCCGGCATGACGAAGTAGAACTGCTCACGGGTGTCGTCGTGGCGGGCCGGGGCGGCGGCCAGCCTCGCGTCGGACGGCGGTGGGGGCGGGCTGTCCGCGTGCGCCGCGAGGGGCTGCACGAGGGCTGCGGCCAACGCGGCCACGGCGACGGCCGCGATCCTTCGGGCTGGTGGCGCGGTGCGGCGCGTCGGGGGCGCCGGCCATCTCGGTATCACAGGCGGGAACTCCTTGCGATTACGGCTCAATCGGGTCCGACCCCGACGCCGCGGGACGGCTTCGTCGCCGGGCGCCCGCGTGACCGTATCGCTGACGAAAGGGTTGCAGCAAGAGGCTTGCAACTCACGGCAAGAACTTTCACGAATGCCTTGACGGGCCCTTCTCAACTGCCCCACCCACACCCCTTGTTGAAACCCGAACCCCCCGAGGAAACCCCTTTCGGAGCCGCAGATGACCATCAGAGACCACCCCCGGGTGTCCGCCGGCGCACCGCGAGTGCCGCCGCGCTGGCCCTGGCCGGAGCGATCGCCCTGCCCACAGGACCCGCCCACGCGGACGCCACGACCTCCGGCGATGTGATCGCCAACCTGTGGGAGTACAACAGGGCGGCTCCGGGAACGTCACCCGGGAGTCCGGGACGAACCGCTCCTACACGAGGGGCAGTTCGTCCGGGTACTCCTCGAGTGACACCTGGAAGCAGCGAGGGCCGTCGCTCAGCAGCTCGACTTGCCGGCGTAGATCGCCAACGCCGTGTTCGCACCCAGGGTGGCGGTGAACCGACCGCTGGAGTCCACCGCCACCGTGGTGTTGCCCTGCACGTTGCAGTAGGTGCCGGCGGCGAGGGACGTCTGGTACGTCCGGCTGAGGGCGGCGCTCTCGTGGTTGATCGCGACGTACCCCTTGCTTCCCCGCCCGAACGCGATCGCGTCGCCCCCGTTGTCCCACCAGTCGCTCATCGCCGCGCCCCGCGTGGCGTTGCGGAAGGCCACCATGCGCATGATCTCCGGCCAGGCGTGCTGGCACTTCCAGCCGTTCTGCCAGCAGGCGCTCACCGCACCGCCGTCGGGCGGCCCGGCGTCCGCGTCCGACCACTCGTACCCGGAGTCGATGTCCGGAGAACCGTAGGGATACGCGAGCATGAAGACGTTGGCGAGCGTGTAGTTCGCGCCGTCCTTGTAGGTGAGGGTGGAGCCGTTGCGCTCGGTGTCGTGGTTGTCGACGAAGACGCCCGCGACGGAGCTGTTCAGGTAGCCCCAGCCCTCGCCGTAGTTCTTCAGGTAGGCGAGGTTCTCGCTGTTGAAGACCCGCTTGAGGTCGTAGGCGTAACGGAACTCCTGGACGTCTCCGTTGCCGGTGTACTCGGTCGGCTGGACGGCCTCTCCGCTGCCGTAGATGACCTCCTGCTTCCAGTACACGCCCGGGTTCGTCAGCCGCGACTTGATGTTGGCGAGGTCGGCGGTGTCGATGTGCTTGGCCGCGTCGATGCGGAAGCCGTCGACCCCGAGGGTGAGCAGGTCGTTCATGTACCCGGCGACGGTCTTGCGGACGTACTCCTCGCCGGTGTCCAGGTCGGCGAGGCCGACCAGCTCGCAGTGCTGGACGTTCCAGCGATCGGCGTAGTTGCCGATCTGGGAGGTGCAGTCGTCGAAGTCGTACGAGGAGTACAGGCCCGGGTAGCCGTACTTCGTGTACGACGAGCCGCCGGTGCCGGTACCGCTGCCCGCGGCCATGTGATTGACGACCGTGTCGACGACGACCTTCACACCGGCCGCGTGGCAGGTGTTCACCATGCTCTGGAACGCCGTCCGGTCGCCGAGCCGGCCCGCGATCCTGTAGCTGACGGGCTGGTACGACGTCCACCACTGCGAGCCCTGTATGTGCTCGGCGGGCGGGGAGACCTGCACGTAGCCGTAGCCGGCCGGGCCGAGGGTGTTGGTGCACTCCTTGGCGACCGAGGCGAAGTTCCACTCGAAGAGGACGGCGGTGACGTCCTTGGTGCCGGGCGGGGTGGCGGACACGGCGGTGGGGGCCATGACGACGGCTGCGGCGGCCAGGGCGAGGGCGCCCGAAAGGGGTCTGCTGCTTGCCATGTGGGGGTTCCTTCTCCGTTGAAGGCTCTTGCTGCAATCTTTCAGAAACCTTGCAGTGGCGCGATGTTAATGGCTCGGTGGCTGAAAGAACAGGGAGTCGGAGAAGGCATCGTGAAACACGAAAGGTCCGCCGCTCCCCCAAGAGCGGCGGACCTCGTAGTGGAGCGTCAGGCGGTCGCGAACCACACCGTCGTGTCCGCCGGAAGCTTGGCCTCGCCGGCGTCCGTCTCGGTCACCTCACCACTCGCGAGCAGCACCCGTCCGTGGGCCGGTGCCGTCACCGACTCCCCCGTGGTGTTCGCCACGCACACGAACTCACCGCGCCGGAAGGCCAGTACGCCCGCCGGGGCCTTCAGCCACTCCACCGCGTCGCCCGCGCCCAGGTCGGGCCGCGAGCGACGGATACCGAGGGCCGAGCGGTACAGCTCCAGCGTCGAACCGGGCACGCCCTGCTGGGCCTCCACGCTCAACTCGCCCCAGCCGGACGGCTGGGGCAGCCAGCTGCCGCCGTCGCCGAATCCGTACGACGAGCCCTCGCGCGTCCACGGGATCGGCACCCGGCAGCCGTCACGGAAGCCGTCCTGGCCGGCGCCGCGGAAGTACGCCGGGTCCTGGCGCACCTCGTCGGGCAGGTCGACGACGTCCGGCAGGCCGAGCTCCTCGCCCTGGTAGACGTACGCCGAGCCGGGCAGCGCCAGCATCAGCAGCGTGGCCGCCCGCGCCCGCCGCAGACCGGCCTCGCGGTCGCCCGCGGTGCGGATCTGGGTACCGAGGCCGGGCGGGTTGGCGAAGCGGGTGGCGTGCCGCGTCACGTCGTGGTTGGACAGCACCCAGGTGGCGGGGGCGCCGACCGGGCGCATCGCCTCCAGGGTGCGGTCGACGACCTCGCGCAGCTGCTCCGCGTCCCACTCCGTGGACAGGTACTGGAAGTTGAAGGCCTGGTGGAGCTCGTCGGGGCGGACGTAGTTCGCGGTGCGCTCGACCGTCGGGGTCCACGCCTCGGCGACGAAGATGCGCTCGCCCGAGTACTCGTCGAGGATGAGCCGCCACTGGCGGTAGATCTCGTGGACGCCGTCCTGGTCGAAGAACGGCATGACATCGTTGCCCAGCAGCTTGAGTTGGTCGTGGGCACCGAGGTCCGGCAGACCGGCCGCCTTGACCAGGCCGTGGGCCACGTCGATACGGAAGCCGTCGACGCCCATGTCCAGCCAGAAGCGCAGGACGGAGCGGAACTCGTCCCCCACCGCCGGGTGTTCCCAGTTGAAGTCGGGCTGCTCGGGGGCGAAGAGGTGCAGGTACCACTCGCCGGGGGTGCCGTCCGGCTCCGTGACCCGGGTCCAGGCGGGGCCGCCGAAGATGGACTCCCAGTCGTTGGGCGGGAGTTCGCCGTTCGCGCCCTTGCCGGTCCGGAAGTGGTAGCGGTCCCGGAGGGAGGAGCCGGGGCCTTCCCGCAGCGCCCGCTTGAACCACTCGTGCTGGTCGGAGGAGTGGTTCGGGACCAGGTCGACGATGATCCTCAGGCCCAGTTCACGGGCGTCCCGGATGAGCGCGTCGGCGTCGAGGAGGTTGCCGAACATGGGGTCGACCGCGCGGTAGTCGGCGACGTCGTAACCGGCGTCCGCCTGCGGGGAGGCGTAGAAGGGGCTGAGCCACACGGCGTCCACGCCGAGGTCGCGCAGGTACGGGAGACGGGAGCGTACGCCTTCCAGGTCGCCCATGCCGTCGCCGTTGCTGTCGGCGAAACTGCGCGGGTACACCTGGTAGATCACCGCGTCCCGCCACCAGTCACGGCGCTTGGCGACGGTGGCGACAGCCGAGGTGGGGGTGGGGGCCGGGGCTGCGGGCTGCTGGCTCATGGCGTCCTTGGTACGTAACGGTGCTGTTGACATGGAGTTGGGGCTCGGCTTCGTGGTCGAGGGCGAGTGGTCTCGAGACGGGTCGACGAGGCGGGTGGATGAGGCGGCCGCGGTGCCGGCGGGGTCGGATGGACACCGCGGCCGCCACCCGCGCGTCTTTCGGCGCGCGGGAGTCTCGCAGGGGCTCAGCCCTTGGTACCGCCCGCCGTCAGGCCGGTCACCAGGTTCTTCTGCACGAGGTAGAAGAACACGGCGGCGGGTATCGCGATCAGTACCGCGGTGGCGGCCATGAGGTTGCGCTGGGCGTCGTGCTCGCTGACGAAGGACTGGAGCCCGACGGCGAGGGTGTACTTGTCGTCGCTGAGCATGAACGTCGACGCGAAGGCGACCTCGCTGAAGGCGGTGAGGAAGTTGTAGAAGGCGGCCACCGCGAGGCCCGGCTTGGCGAGCGGCAGGATCAGCCGGAAGAAGGTGCCGAACGGGGTGAGCCCGTCCACGCGTCCCGCCTCGTCGATCTCGAAGGGGATGGTGTCGAAGTACCCCTTGAGCAGCCAGGCGCTGTACGGGATGACCGTCGTGCAGTAGACGAGGATCAGGCCGAAGTAGTTGTCGATGAGCTGCAGGTCCGAGAGGATCTGGTACATCGGCACCATCAGCACGGCGACCGGGAACATCTGGGTGACCAGCAGGACCCACATGAACTTCTTGTAGCCGGGGAAGCGCATCCGGGAGACGGCGTAGCCGGTGGTGGCGGCGATGAGCACGCCGATGGCCGTGGTGCCGAGCGTGACGATGAGCGAGCTCTTCAGCCAGTCGAAGAACTGGGTGTGCTGGAGGACGAACGTGTAGTTGTCGAACGTCATCTTGTCCCAGATGCCGCCCGGGTGCAGATAGTCGTCCGTGTCCGGGCCGAGGGACAGATAGACCAGCCACGCGATCGGGAAGAGCGCGATGACGCTGGCGACGATCAGGACGCCGTGCGAGGCGAGGGTGCCGGCGAGGGTGTTCTCGCCGCGGCGCCGGGCGCGCGGGGTCCTGGAACGCTGCTCGCTCACGGGGGCGGAGGTCTCGGCGGTGGTGCTACTCATGGGAACTCCTGCCTCAGATCGCGAGCTGCTGCTCATTGCGGTTCAGCCAGCGGCGGTAGAACGAGGTGAAGACGATCAGGATGGCCAGCAGCAGGATGCCGTAGGCCGCGGACTGGGCGAAGTCACGCGGCTGCTGTCCGAATCCGAGGTAGTACGCCCAGGTGACGAGGATCTGCGCGTCGGGGGCGGTGTTGCCGAACAGCAGGAAGATCACGGCGAACTGGTTGAAGGTCCAGATGATGCCCAGCAGGACGACGGTGGAGCTGACCGACCGCAGGCCCGGCAGGGTGACGTACCGGAAGCGCTGCCAGGCGCTGGCGCCGTCCATCTCGGCCGCCTCGTAGAGGGAGGCGTCGATGGCCTGGAGGCCGCCGAGCAGCGAGATCATCATGAACGGCACACCGCACCAGGTGTTGACCATGATCGCGGCGAACCGCTGCCAGAAGGTGTCCTCGAGCCACAGGGGCGAGGGCAGATGCAGGGCGTCGAGCGCGGAGTTGATGATGCCGCCGTCGGCGAGCATGAACCGCCAGCCGAAGACGGTGACGAAGGTGGGCACCGCCCACGGCAGCACCAGGATCAGCCGGTACAGGGTCCGCCCGCGCAGCTTCTGGTTGAGCAGGAGCGCGAGGCCCAGTCCGATGCCGTAGTGCAGGGCGACACAGGCCGCCGTCCAGACGATCGTCCAGATGAAGTGCGACCAGAAGCGGTCGTAGGCCGTCGGGCCCCAGAGGATGTCGGCGTAGTTGTCGAGGCCGATGAACTGGTAGGTGGCGTCGATGTGGTTGACGCCGATCGTGCGCGCGGTGTTCAGGCTGTTGGCGTCGGTCAGCGTCAGGTACAGGCCGTACACCAGGGGGTACAGCACGAGCACGCCGAGGACGACCGCCACCGGGGCGATCATCACGTACGCGTACCAGTGCTTCTGGTAGCCGCGCCTCAGGCGCCCGGCCGGCCCGGGCTTCGGCTCACGGTCACCGCGGCGCTTGCCGGTCGCGCGGTCGATGGCGACTGTCATGATTCGACACCTTCTGGATCTTCACGCTGGATCTTCGACGGGGTGGTTCGGCTCACAGGACGGTGGCCGCCGGATCTCTCCCCCCAGGTACGGGAGATCCGGCGGCCACGCCGGCTCACTTGCTGAAGTCCGGCACCAGCTTGGCGATGGCGAGCTCAGCGGCGCTCAGGCCCTTGTCGAGGGTCTCCTTGCCGCCCGCGATCTTGGGCAGTTCGGTGTCGAGCGGGCCCCAGAGGGAGCTGTACTCCGGCAGCGCCGGGCGCGGCTGGGCGGCGGACAGCACCGTCTGGTAGCCGGCGATGCCCGGGTCGGCCTTGACGGCGGCGGTGTAGGCGTCGTCGCGCGTCGGCAGCGTGGAGTTCTTCTGGGCGATGGTCGCCTGGCTCGACGCGGAGGTCATGAAGTTGACGAACTTCAGCGCGGCGGCCTGGTGGGCCTTGTCCGAGCCGGCGTAGACCGAGAGGTTGTGGCCGCCGGTCGGAGCGCCGGCCGTACCGGCGGAGCCGGCCGGGACGGTCGCGATGCCGAGGTTGGTCTTGTCCTTGAAGGCACTGCCCTTGTAGAAGTTCGTGATCTCCCAGGGCCCCTGGACGATCGCGGCGACCTTGCCGTTGACGAACGCGTCCTGGATGTGGGCGTACGCGTCGGCGGTGGTGTCGGCCTTGTGCAGGCCCTTGCCGTCGAAGAGGCCCAGCCAGGTGCCGTACGCCTTCTTCGCCTCCGCCGAGTTGACGGTGATCTTCTTGGCGTCGGCGTCGACGGTGTCGGTGCCCTCGCCGTAGAGGAAGGACTGGGCGTAGTAGGCCTGGGTGGAGCCCCAGTAGCCGTCGACGCCGGTCTTCGCCTTGACGGTGGCGGCGGCGGTCTTCAGGTCGTCCCAGGTCTTGGGGGCCTCGATGCCGGCCTTCGCGAAGAGCGCCTTGTTGTAGACCAGCGCGAGCGTGTCGGTGACGATCGGCACGCCGTACGTCTTGCCCTCGTACTTGGCCTGCTCGATCAGGTTGGACTTGAACTTGGCCTGGTCCTTGAGGGCCTCGGTGCCGTCCAGCGGCAGGAAGAAGCCCTTCTTGGCGAAGGCGGGGGTCCAGCCGACCTCGGAGCGCAGCACGTCCGGGGCGCCGGAGGCACCGGCGGCCGTGTCGAACTTGTTCTGCGCCTGGTCGAAGGGAACGTTGACGTACTTGACCTTGACGTCCTTGTTGGCGGCCTCGAACTGCTTGACCAGGGCCTGGTACGTCGGCGCCTCATTGGTGGCGTTGGAGGTGTCCCACCAGGTGATGGTGACCGGCCCGGACGAGTTGTCGCTGCCGCTGTCGTCCCCGCCGCAGGCCGTCGCCGCGAGGGCGAAGGACGCCACCAGCGCGGTGGCCGCTATGCCACGCCGCATGAGTTTCTCCTTGAGGGTGAGAGCCCGTTTAGCTACAGGAAGCGGTCCCGTCCGCTGTCCTGCCGACTCCGACCGCGCCGTTGCTGCCGTCGGGCGACGTGAACGTAACAGCGATGTAAGCGGCACGAAAGACCTTGCAGAAAAAAAGTGCAAGACATCACCGAAGTTATCCGCACGTGATCCCTGCGTGACCTCCCCTCGACCGCCGTGAGACCGTTGTTGTCGCGGTTGAGGGGCCTCGCAGCGGGGCACGGAGCCGCTGTGCAAGACTCTGCAAGCTCTTGCCATCACTTTCATGAGGGAGCGCGATGACGCAGCAGCCCGCGGGCCGTTCAACCGGTCGCCCACGGCGTCCGATTGGTGTGCAAGTCAGCACCCGACGGGTACAGTCCACCCCTGTGACCACACGGCTTGCCGACATCGCTGCGCAGGCGGGGGTGAGCGAAGCGACCGTCAGCCGCGTTCTCAACGGCAAGCCCGGTGTCGCCGCCACCACCCGCCAGTCCGTGCTCGCCGCTCTGGACGTCCTGGGCTACGAGCGCCCCGTCCGCCTGCGCCAGCGCAGCGCGGGTCTGGTCGGCCTGATCACGCCGGAGCTGGAGAACCCGATATTCCCGGCCCTGGCCCAGGTCATCGGCCAGGCGCTGACCCGCCAGGGCTACACCCCGGTCCTCGCCACCCAGACACCGGGCGGCTCCACCGAGGACGAACTGACCGAGATGCTGGTCGACCGCGGGGTCGCCGGCATCATCTACGTCTCGGGCCTGCACGCGGACACCACGGCCGACATGCAGCGCTACGAGCAGCTGCGGGCCCAGGGCGTCCCCTTCGTGCTGGTGGACGGCTTCTCCCCGAAGGTCCAGGCACCGTTCATCTCCCCCGACGACCGGGCGGCGATGACCCTGGCGGTCACCCACCTCGTCTCGCTCGGTCACACCCGGGTGGGACTGGCGCTCGGCCCCAAGCGCTTCGTGCCGGTCCAGCGCAAGATCGAGGGCTTCGTCAGGGCGGTCCAGGAACAGCTGGGCCTCAACCCCGAGACGATCGAGACCGACCTGGTCCAGCACTCCCTCTACACCCTCGAAGGCGGCCAGGCCGCGACCACGGCCCTGATCGACCGGGGCTGTACGGCGATCGTCTGCGCCAGCGACATGATGGCGCTGGGCGCGATACGGGCGGCCAGGCAGCGCGGTCTCGCGGTGCCCCAGGACATCTCGGTGGTCGGCTTCGACGACTCCCCGCTGATCGCCTTCACCGACCCGCCCCTGACGACCGTCCGCAAGCCGGTCCCCGCGATGGGCCAGGCCGCCGTCCGTACGCTCCTCGAGGAGATCGGCGGGACACCGGCGCCGCACAGCGAGTTCGTGTTCATGCCGGAGCTGGTGGTGCGCGGTTCGACCGCTTCGGCTCCCGGGGACCGGAATCGTCCGTAGGGCGGAGACGTCCGGGTTCCCCCCGGTACGCCGGGAGTAGACGCAGCGGTCCGGCCGGCGTAGAAAGTGCGGGCCGAACCCGACCGAGGGATGATCGGGCGAAGAGGTCTTTTCTGGCAGACTTTGTGTCCATGGGTGAACCGACTGTGACGCCATTGGAAGGCCGTGACCAGGCCCTTCCAGACCCCGTCACGACCGCGCCCCGGCAGCGCCGCCTGCACCGGCCGCGCAGCCCCCGCCGCCCCCGCCTCTGGTTCGAGATCCTGCTCCTCGCGGTGAGCTACTGGACGTACTCGCTGGTGCGCAACGCGGTCCCGGAGCAACGGGCCGAGGCGCTGCGCAACGCGGACTGGATCTGGCGGACGGAGCACCACCTCGGCCTGGCCTTCGAGGAGTCGCTCAACCACGCGGTGAACTCGGTGACCTGGCTCATCGTGAGCATGAACTACTACTACGCCACCCTGCACTTCATCGTCACGCTGACCGTCCTGGTATGGCTCTACCGCAGCCACCCGGGACGCTACGCGGCGACCCGCCTGGTGCTCTTCGCCACCACGGCCGTGGCCCTGGTCGGCTACTACCTGTACCCACTGGCGCCCCCGCGGCTGATGCCGGGCGCCGACTTCGTCGACACGGTGATGGTCCACCAGACCTGGGGTTCGATGGCCTCCGGCGACCTCAAGCACATGTCGAACCAGTACGCGGCGATGCCGTCCATGCACATCGGCTGGTCCCTGTGGTGCGGTCTGACCGTGTTCGCGCTGGCCAAGCTGCCCTGGGTGCGCATCCTCGGCCTGCTGTACCCGACGGCGACCCTGGTGGTGATCGTCGCGACGGCCAACCACTTCTGGCTGGACGCCGTGGGCGGTGCCCTCTGCCTGGCCTTCGGCTTCGCGGTGGCCCGCGTCTGGTACGGGACCCTGCCGTACGCCCTGCCGAGAAGGGTGCCGCCGAAGGGACAGGGCAGGCCCCTGCTCCCCACGAAGGCCTGACCCTCGGCACGAAGGCCTGCCCTTCGGCGGCACGGCCTGACGCTCGGCGACACGTACGGCCACCCGGCGCCGCGGCTTGGGGCTTGCGGCTTGCGGCTTGCGGCTTGCGGCTCAAGCCGCGGCGGTCCGGTGCGGGACACCTCACGGCGCGCTGGCGGCACTCCTCAGGGCGTCGATGAACGCGTCCAGCGCGGGCTGCGGCGGCGCCGTCTCGCGGACCACCGCCTGGATGGCCCGCACCGGCATCGGGTCACGCACCTCCCGCACGACGACCCCCGGATGCCGGCTGCCGAGCCCCAGCCGGGGCACCAGACTCACGCCGAGCCCGGCGGCGACGAACCCCTGGGCGGTCACGTAGTCCTCGCTCTGCACCATGAACCGGGGCCGGAACCCGACCACCGCACACGCGTCCAGCTGGGCGTCGAGACAGGGCCCCGGCCACTCGCTGCCCACGAACGCCTCGTCGGCCAGCTCCGCCAGCCGCACACTGCGCCGCCCGGCGAGCCGGTGTCCGCGCGGCAGGACGGCGAGATAGGGATCGTCGAGCAGATGCAGCAGCCGTACGCCGCTGTCCTGCCGCCCCTGCCTGGTCACCAGCAGCGCCAGATCGGCCCGCCCTTCCCGCACCTCCGCCACCGGATCCTCGGGATCGACCGTCAGCTTCAGTTCGATCCGGACGCCGGGATGCGCCTCCCGCAGCCGCGCCACGGCCGGCGCCACCAGCCCGGCCCCCGCGGTGGCGAAGTACCGCACCCCCAGCCGTCCGGTCCGCCCGGCGAGCAGGTCGGCGAGCGCCGCCTCGGCCTCGGCGACCTGCCGCCCGATGGCCTCCGCGTGCTCGGTGAGCAGCAGTCCGGCAGCCGTGGGCCGTACGCCCCGCCCGACCCGCTCCAGCAACGCGGCCCCCGCCTCTTTCTCCAGGGCGGCGATCTGCTGACTGACGGCGGACGGCGTGTACCCCAGCACGGCCGCGGCCCCCGTCACGGACCCGTTTCCGACGACCGCCCGCAACACCTGCATCCGCCGCACATCAAGCATGCAGCACAGCTTAACGAACCATCCAGAACATTTCACTTGTCCTCACAGATCAATCAGACGACCGTAGGGACATGCCCCTCGCCTCCACGCTCCGCATGGCCGCGCTCGCCCTCTTCTGGGGCTCCGGCTTCCTCTGGATCAAGCTGGCCCTGACCCACGGTCTGACCCCCGCCCAGATCACCATCGCCCGGTGCGTCCTGGGCACGGCCGTCCTGCTGTTCCTGGCCCGCCGGGCAGGCCAGCGCCTCCCCCGGTCCCGGACCACCTGGGGCCATCTCGCCGTGGCCGCCCTGTTCTGCAACGCGCTGCCCTTCGCCCTCTTCGCCCTGGGCGAGCAGCACCTCGACTCGGGCATCGCGGGCGTCCTCAACGCGACGACCCCTCTCTGGTCGCTCCTCATCGGGATCGGCCTGGGCACGGACCGGGCGCTGCGTCCAGTACGGCTGGCCGGTCTCGTCCTGGGCTTCGCCGGTACGGTCCTGATCTTCGCCCCCTGGCACCACGAGGGCCTGCTCAGCCTGCCCGCCCTGTACCTGCTCGGCGCGGCGGCGAGCTACGCGGTGGCCTTCGCCTACATGGCCCGGCACCTGACGGCGTCGGAGACGCCCATGGCCATGTCGGCGGCCCAACTCCTCGCCGCCACGGCCTGGAGCACCCTGGCCCTCCCCGCGGCCGGCCCCTTCCGTCCCGACGCCACCGCCCTGCTCGCCGTCGCCGCGCTGGGCGTCCTCGGCACGGGCGTGACCTTCTACCTCAACTACCGCCTGATAGCGGACGAGGGCCCCACCACGGCGGCGACGGTCGGCTACCTGCTCCCGGTCGTGTCGGTCGCGCTGGGCGCGGCGGTCCTGGACGAGCAGATCGGCGTACGCGTTCTCGCGGGCATGGCGGTGGTGCTGGTGGGCGTGGGGCTGACCCGGCGGAACACGACGTCGCGTACGCGCGGGCCGGCGGACGCGCGGCACGACGCTGCGGCACGGCCCGCCGCTCAGCACTGACACCCCGGACGGCGCTCACAGCATTTGCAGCACTGGCAGCGTGCTCAGCACCGACCCGCGTCAACAACGCTCGTGATCAATACACCTAACCGCCGTAGAACAGCTCGTCCACCACGCTCCGAGCCCGGCGCGCGGTCCGCCGGTAGTCGTCGAGCATGTCGCCCACCCGGCCGGGCCCGTACCCCAGGTACCGCCCCACCGCGACCAGTTCCCGGGGGTCGGACGGGAACGTGTCCCCGGCCCGCCCGCGCACCAGCATCACCGCGTTGCGCACCCGGGTCGCCAGGACCCACGCCTCGTCCAGCGTCGCCGCGTCCTCGGCCGGGACGATGCCAGCGTCGCGCGCGGCGGCGAGGGCCTCACGGGTGCGGGTGGTCCGCAGCCCCGGATGCGTCGAACCGTGCCGCATCTGGGCCAGCTGCACGGTCCACTCGACGTCGGACAGACCGCCGGGGCCGAGCTTGGTGTGCAGCTTCGGATCGGCACCCCGGGGCATCCGCTCCGACTCCATGCGGGCCTTGAGCCGCCGGATCTCCCGGACGGCCTCCTCGCCGAGACCGTCCGCCGGATACCGCAGCGGGTCGATCAACTCGATGAACCGACGCCCCAACTCCTCGTCACCGGCGACGACTTCGGCCCGCAGCAGCGCCTGCGACTCCCAACCCAGCGACCAGCGACGGTAGTAGGCCCCGTACGACTTCAACGTGCGCACGAGCGGCCCCGACTTGCCCTCCGGGCGCAGGTCGGCGTCGATGAGCAGCGGCGGGTCGGCGCTGGAGATCTGGAGCAGCCGGCGCATCTCGGAGACGACCTTGTTCGCGGCCTCCGCGGCCTCGCGCTCGTCGACGCCGTCCCGGGGCTCGTGCACGAACAGGACGTCGGCGTCGGAGCCGTAGCCCAGTTCATGACCGCCGAAGCGGCCCATGCCGATGACGGTGAAGGACGTCGGGAGCGTGTCGCCCCAGCCGTCCCGCACGACCGCGCGCAGGGTGCCGGCCAGCGTCGCGGCCGTGATGTCCGACACGGCCCCGCCCACCAGGTCCACGAGGGCGCCCTGATCCGCCTCGACCGGCTGCGCCTCCGTGCCGTAGGAGGCGACGATGTCGGCGGCGGACGTGCGGAACAGCTCACGCCGACGGACCCCACGCGCCGCGGTGACCGCCTGCACCACGCCGTCGGCCCGTCGCACCGCGGCGAGTATCTCCTGCTCCAACTGCGCCCGTCCGCGCGGCGCGAGCCCGCCGCCGTCCCCGTCGCCGAGCAGCGCCACCGCCTCCGGCGCCCGCATCAGCAGATCGGGGGCGAGCCGCCCGGCGGACAGCACCCGGGCGAGGTTCTCCGCGGCGGCGCCCTCGTCCCGCAGCAACCGCAGATACCAGGGCGTCTTGCCGAGCGCGTCCGACACCTTGCGGAAGTTGAGCAGGCCCGCGTCCGGGTCGGCGGAGTCGGCGAACCAGCCGAGCAGAACCGGCAGCAGGGTGCGTTGGATGGCCGCCTTGCGCGTGACGCCGGAGGCCAGCGCCTCCAGGTGGCGCAGCGCGGACGCGGGGTCGGCGTACCCGAGCGCGACCAGCCGCTCCCGGGCCGCTTTCGGGCTCAACCGGGTCTCACCGGACGCGAGTTGGGCGACGGCGTCGAGCAGCGGCCGGTAGAACAGCTTCTCGTGCAGCCGGCGCACCACGGCGGCGTGCCGCTTCCACTCCTGGCCGAGCTCGGCGACCGGGTCGGTGCGCAGTCCGAGTGAGCGGCCCAGCCGCCGCAGGTCGGTCTCGGCCTCGGGGACCAGATGGGTCCGCCGCAGCCGGTAGAGCTGGATCCGATGCTCCATGGAGCGCAGGAAGCGGTACGCGAGGTCCAGTTGCTCGGCGTCGGCGCGCCCGACGTAACCCCCCGCGGCGAGTGCCTGGAGGGCGTCGAGTGTGGTGCCGCTCCGCAACGACGCGTCGGCCCGCCCGTGCACCAGCTGCAACAGCTGTACGGCGAACTCGACGTCCCGCAACCCTCCGGGCCCCAGCTTCAGTTCACGCTCGACCTCGGCGACCGGGATGTTCTCGACGACCCGCCGCCGCATCTTCTGCACGTCGACGACGAAGTTCTCCCGCTCGGCGGCCTGCCACACCAGGGGCCCCACGGCGGCGACGTACTCGGCCCCCAGTGCCAGGTCGCCGGCCACCGGCCGCGCCTTCAACAGGGCCTGGAACTCCCAGGTCTTGGCCCACCGCTGGTAGTAGGCGAGATGGCTGGACAGCGTCCGCACCAGCGGCCCGTTGCGCCCCTCGGGCCGCAGATTGGCGTCGACGGGCCAGATGGACCCCTCGACGGTGGTCTCGGAACAGATCCGCATCAGGTGCGCGGCCAGTTTGGCGGCGGCCCGCAGCGCTTTGCCCTCGTCGGCCCCTTCGACGGCCTCCCCCACGAAGATCACGTCGACGTCGGACACGTAGTTCAGCTCGTGCCCGCCACACTTGCCCATCGCGATGACGGCGAGCCGGCACATCGCGGCGTCGTCGGGCGCGGCGGCCCGGGCAAGTTCCAGGGCGGCCCGCAGCGTGGCGGTGGCGAGATCGGCGAGCTCGGCGGCGGTCTCGGCGAGATCGGTCGTCCCGCAGACGTCACGTGCCGCGATGGAGAGCAGGCAGCGCCGGTAGGCGACGCGCAGCGACACGGGATCCGTGGCCTCGGCCAGGCCCCGCTCGAACTCCTCCACCCCGGGATGCAGGTCCCGCGGCTCGTACGTGACCAGCTCCTCCCAGTCCCGCGGATGCCGGGCGAGGTGGTCGGCGAGGGCGGCGGACGCCCCCAGCACGCCGAGCAGCCGGTCGCGCAGCGGCTTGGCCGCTATCAGCGTGTCGAGCAGCTCGCGGCGGGCGGTGGGACCGGGCTGGGCCTCCAGCAGCCGGACGAGGCCGTGCAGGGCGAGATCAGGATCGGCGGTGGCGCCGAGGGCCTCCAGCAGAACGGGATCGTCGCGCACCGGCGACAGCTCGGGTCCGTCCAGGAGCCGCTCGGCGGCGGACGGGTCGGTGAAGCCGTGCCGCAGCAGCCGTGTGAAGGTGCTGCTCCTGCGCCCCGGCGCCATCATCCCCGGCCCTCCCTCGGATCAAGGTCGTACGCACCTGAGCGTAACCCGGCCCTTTCGGTGGCGCCCCGGCGCGGTTTCCGGTTCTGTGGTACTTCGGGTTCTGCGGGACTTCGGTGCCGCAGGACCTCGGTTCTGTACCGCCAGTGCGACGGCCGCGACAAGGGAGTCAAGCCATGGACATGACCCTAGAAGTGATCCTGCTGCCGGTGTCCGACGTGGACCGGGCCAAGGAGTTCTACCGCGACAAGGTCGGCTTCCACGTCGACCTCGACGGCGAGGTCATGGAGGGCGTACGCATCGTCCAGCTCACCCCACCCGGCTCCGGCTGTTCGATCGCCCTGGTCGACGGCCTCCAGGTCCCGACGGGAACCCCGCAGCCGGGCACCTACCACGGCATGCAGCTCTGCGTGACGGACGCGAAGGCGGCGTACGAGGAACTGACCGCCCGCGGCCTGGACGTCAGCGAACCCCAGCAGTTCGCACCGCAGGACGGAGCGACCTTCATGTACTTCAAGGACCCGGACGGCAACGGCTGGGCGATCCAGGAGTACCGCAGGCGTGAGACGGAACCGCTCCACCAGGTCCTGGCGAAACTGACGGCCTCGTAGGGCTCCGGCGGGGTGCGGGCTCATGCCGCCCGATCCACGAACGATCCTTTGGCAGGCGCGTCAGGGTCCGGTTCCGGCGGACTGGCGCGTCTTCACCAAGAGGCGGGGAAAACTCTCCGGGTTCCTGCGCGGGACCTCGCACGACCCGGACCCGCTGCTGGTCATCACCCCTGACGGCGCCGTCGAGTACGCGAACGAAGGCAAGCCGCTGACGATCGTCGACTTCCACGCTCTGGCCGGGATCGCACTCCGGGTGAACGGACAGAGCTTCTCCGACAGTTCCTCGGTGAGCATCGCCGTATGGATCGACCTGACCCATCGCGACGGCGGAAAGTCGAAGTGGCGCTCCACGTCCTTCGCGAACGACCTGCCGTCGATCCAGGCCTTCATCGAAGCGTACGGCGCCCACCAGGCACGTCGAGCCCGCTGAGCCCCCGGCGGGGCGGGCAGGTCGGCGGCACGGATTCCCAGGGGCGATGAGACGCCGTGGGGCCGACGGTCGGTTGATGACCGTCGGCCCCACGCGTCGTCACAGCGGGAAACCCGCTTCGACTGCCCCTAAAGCACCGGCAGGTTCTTCCGCAGTTCGAAGGCGGTGACCTCGGAGCGGTACTCCTCCCACTCCGCCTTCTTGTTGCGCAGGAAGAAGTCGAAGACGTGCTCGCCGAGGGTCTCGGCGACGAGGTCGCTGCGCTCCATCAGGCCCAGGGCCTCGCCCAGGTTCTGCGGCAGGGGCTCGATGCCCATCGCGCGGCGCTCGGCGTCGGACAGGGCCCAGACGTCGTCCTCGGCGCCCGGCGGAAGCTCGTAGCCCTCCTCGACGCCCTTGAGACCGGCCGCGAGGAGCATGGCGTAGGCCAGGTACGGGTTGGTGCCGGAGTCGAGGGAGCGGACCTCGATGCGCGCGGAGCCCGTCTTGCCGGGCTTGTACATCGGCACGCGGACCAGCGCGGAGCGGTTGTTGTGGCCCCAGCAGATGTACGACGGCGCCTCGCCGCCCGCGCCGGCCGTCCGCTCGGAGCCGCCCCAGATGCGCTTGTAGGAGTTGACCCACTGGTTGGTGACGGCGGCGATCTCGGCGGCGTGCTTCAGCAGACCGGCGATGAAGGACCGGCCGACCTTGGAGAGCTGGTACTCCGCGCCCGACTCGTAGAACGCGTTGCGGTCACCCTCGAAGAGGGAGAGGTGCGTGTGCATGCCGCTGCCGGGGTGCTCGGAGAACGGCTTCGGCATGAAGGTCGCCTGGACCCCCTGCTCCAGCGCGACCTGCTTCATGACCAGGCGGAACGTCATGATGTTGTCGGCCGTGGAGAGCGCGTCGGCGTAGCGCAGGTCGATCTCCTGCTGGCCGGGGGCGCCCTCGTGGTGGGAGAACTCGACCGAGATACCCATCGACTCCAGCATGGTGATCGCCTGGCGGCGGAAGTCCATACCCACGTTCTGCGGGGTGTGGTCGAAGTAGCCGGAGTTGTCGGCGGGCGTCGGACGGGAGCCGTCGGTCGGCTTGTTCTTCAGCAGGAAGAACTCGATCTCCGGGTGGGTGTAGAAGGTGAAGCCCAGGTCGGAGGCGCGCGCCAGGGCGCGCTTCAGCACGTACCTCGGGTCCGCGAAGGACGGCGAGCCGTCCGGCATGAGGATGTCGCAGAACATCCGGGCGGTACCGGGGGCCTCCGCACGCCAGGGCAACACCTGGAAGGTGGACGGATCCGGCTTGGCGATCATGTCGGACTCGTAGACCCGGGCGAAGCCCTCGATCGCGGAGCCGTCGAAGCCGATGCCCTCGTCGAAGGCCTGTTCGAGCTCGGCCGGGGCCACGGCGACGGACTTGAGGAAGCCCAGCACGTCCGTGAACCACAGCCGTACGAACCGGATGTCGCGCTCCTCCAACGTCCGGAGCACGAACTCCTGCTGCTTGTCCATCTTGCGCTTCCCCATCCTTGCTGGTCAGGCCGCCTGTTTCCCGTCCCACGGAGAGGCGGTCGGGCACCCGAGCATCACACCACAACACCATTTCATGCGCGTTGCCGACCATGATCGCCTCGGCGACCCGGGCCTGAACGCCGCACGTTCGGCAGATGTACTGCCTCACGTCCGGCGGGCGTACTGCTCTGCTGCCCATCTTGCCTGCTCGCACCGACATCCGTAATGCCCCACCCCCTCCGTCCCGCCACACCCATTTAATTTGCATCTCAGATGCAAGTTTAACTAGCGTGCCGGACAGCAGAACACCGAGAGAGCTTTGAGGAGCCCCGATGCTGTCCGAACAGTCCGCTGCCACCGTCCGCGCCACCCTCCCCGCCGTGGGCGCGGCCATCGGTGAGATCACCGAGCGCTTCTACGCCGGCCTCTTCGCGGCACATCCGGACCTCCTCCGAGACCTGTTCAACCGCGGCAACCAGGCGGCGGGCACCCAGCGCCAGGCGCTGGCCGGATCCATAGCCGCCTTCGCCACCCGGCTCGTCCAGCCCGCGCAGGATCGCCCGCAGGACCGCCCCGACGCGATGCTCACCCGGATCGCCCACAAGCACGCCTCTCTCGGCATCGCGCCCGAGCAGTACGCGGTCGTCCACGAGCACCTCTTCGCCGCCATCGCCGACGTCCTGGGCGAGGCGGTCACCCCCGAGGTCGCCGCGGCCTGGGACGAGGTCTACTGGCTGATGGCGAACGCGCTGATCGCGATCGAGCGCCGCCTGTACGAGGAGAGCGGAGGCGACGCGTGGCGCGAGTGGGAGGTCGTGGAACGCGTCCGGGAGACCGAGGACGTCGTCACCTTCGGTCTGCGCCCGGTCGACGGCGCACCGGTACGGGACTTCCGCGCGGGCCAGTACGTGTCCGTCCGCACGCACCTGCCCGACGGAGCCCGCCAGATACGGCAGTACAGCCTCTCCGGCGCCCCGGGGGCCGAGGTGCGCCGGATCAGCGTCAAGCGGGTGCCCGGCGGGGCGACGACACCGGAGGGCGAGGTCTCGAACCACCTCCACGCGTGCGTGCGTGAGGGCAGCGTGCTGGAGCTCTCCGAGCCGTACGGCGATCTCGTCCTCGCCGACGCCGTGGGCACCCCCCTGCTCCTCGCCTCGGCCGGCATCGGCGTCACCCCGATCGTGGCGATGCTGGCCCACCTCGCCGCCACCGGCCACGACGCACCGGTCACGGTCGTCCACGCCGACCGCTCCCCCGCGGACCACGCCCTGCGCACGGACCACCAGGCGTACGCGGCGAAGCTGCCGGACGCGTCCGTGCACCTCTGGTACGAGCGGGAGGCCCCGTCCCACGCCCGGACGGGTCTGGCCGACCTCACGGACGTCCCCGTCGCGCCGGGCACGCGCGCGTACCTGTGCGGTCCGCTGCCGTTCATGCGGGCGGTGCGGGCGCAGCTGATCGAGAAGGGGGTCGCCCCGGCGGACGTGCACTACGAGGTGTTCGGCCCGGACCTGTGGCTGGCACGGGCCTGACAAAGGGCCCGCCGGTCATTCGACCCACCCTCGGGCAGGGAACGGCCAGGGGAACGGTGCGGGCGGCCCGGCTCAGTACGGCCGCGGTATCTCGTGCTCGTCCAACGCGGCGCCGTAGCGCTCCAGCAGGGCGTCGAGGCCGGCCAGGAGAAGCCCGGCGGCGTCACGGGCGTCGCCCAGGTCACCGCGGTCGCACGCCTCCACCAGCTCCGCCATGTCGGTGCGGAGGATGTGCAGGGAGTCGCCCTGCACCAGAACCCCGGGGAAGCGTCGGCCCGGCAGGCGGACTACGGCGTTGTTGCCGCCGGCGGTGAACAGCTCTGCTTCGATGCGTTCCATCGGGCCATCCAATCCGGCCCGGCGATGTGGCGACAACCGCATTGCCAGGAGGAAGCGTGAAGGATGGGGCAAGGCGGGACCCGTAGACCGCGGCTGACGTGGGTGGGTGCGGACACGGATCCGCCTCCGGTCGCGGGCCGACGGCCGGGCCTCTTCGCCCTCGGCGTCCGCCCTCGCCCCCGGTTCGTACGAGACCACCCCGCCGGCGAGGTGGCGGGCGTCCGACGGCGGCCCGCCTTACAGCCGGACCCTGCGGCCGCGACCGGAGCCCGCGGGACCATGCCCGTCGTCCTCGTCCTCGTGCCCGTACGGCCGTCACGGGACGCCGACGTGGGACGCGGGACCGGCCTCGTCGCCGGCCCGCGCGCCGCCCGTGGAATCAGGCGAGCCGCGAGATCCCCAGCAGCAGCGGGCCCGTCGGTTCCGCCACGATGTCCGCGACCGTGATCGGGTCCAGGGACGCGAAGAACGCCTCCTGAGCCCGGCGCAGGGCGCCGCGCAGCCGGCAGGCCGAGGCCAGCGGGCAGGGGGTGGCGCCCTCGCAGTCGACGACGTCCCCGTCCCCCTCGAAGGCGCGGACCACCGTACCGACGGAGGCGGCGCGGCCCCGCTCGGTGAGGGCCAGGCCGCCACCCCTGCCCCGACGGGCCTCCAGCAGGCCCATGTGCTGGAGCTCGGCGACCACCTTGGCCGCGTGGGTGTAGGGGACCTCCATGGCGGCGGCCACGTCACGGGTCGTGGGGGTGGCCTCCGGGGTGTCGCCCGCCACCGCGAGTCGCATGAGGACGCGCAGTGCCAGGTCGGTGGATCGCAACAGCCGCATGGGAGGAAGCGTAGATAATGCGCATCTCCGGTTCAAATTATTCGCCCTCGCCCGCAGCCCCCTCCCCCGGCTGCCCTCCGCTCCGCTCCTCTCCCCTCCCCTCCCCTCACGCATGGTCCTGCCCGCCCCTTCCGGCTCCACCGTGACCGTCCCCGTCTCTTGGCTGTGACCCGTCTACGACTTTCTCCCACTCCCCATTACGATCAGCGGACTCGCACACCCCGACCGTCCCGCCCCTTTTCCCCAGAAGGACAGGCCTCATGGGTTCCGCCAACAAGCCCGGCAGCGCGGCGCGCAAGGCGCGCATAGAGGAGATGCGGCGGGCCGAGCAGGTCCGCGAGCGGCGTAACCGGTTTCTCGTGATCGGCGGCAGTGTCGTCGCCGTGGTCGCGCTGGTCGCCGGTGGTGTGTTCGTCGTGAAGTCGCAGTCCGGCGACGACAAGGACACCGCCGCCGACGGCAAGGCGGCCTCGGGTCACTTCGTCACCGGTGCGGACGGGGTGAAGACCTGGAAGGGCAAGCTCGGGCGTACCCACGTCACCAAGACCGTGAAGTACCCGACCGAGCCCCCCGTCGGCGGGGACCACAACCAGGTCTGGATGAACTGCAACGGTGACGTCTACACCGAGGCCCTCGACAACATGAACGCCGTGCACTCGCTCGAGCACGGTGCGGTCTGGGTGACGTACAACAGCAAGGCGAGCAAGGCCGACGTCGACGCCCTCGCCGCCAAGGTCAAGAAGACGCCCTACACGCTCATGAGCCCGGACGACGCCCAGGCCGACCCGATCATGCTCACCGCGTGGGGGCACCAGCGCACGGTGACGAGCGCGAGCGACGCGAACGTGGACACGTTCCTGGAGAAGTTCGTGCAGGGCGAGCAGACGCCCGAGCCGGGCGCCGCCTGCACGGGTGGTCTGGCGAAGTGAGGTACGCGGGAGTGGCGGTGGCCGTGGCCGGAGTGCTCGTCGCCGCCGGGGCCGTCACCTACTCCGTCGCCGAGGACGGCGCGGCGGACACCGCAGCGCCCGCCGCCGACTCCGCCGACGCCGGGTTCGCCCGGGACATGGCGGTGCACCACCAGCAGGCCGTCGAGATGTCGTACATCGTGCGGGACCGGACGACCGACGAGGACGTCCGGCGGCTCGCCTACGACATCGCGCAGACGCAGGCCAACCAGCGCGGCATGCTGCTCGGGTGGCTGGACCTGTGGGGTCTGCCGAAGGTGTCGTCCGACGGGCCCATGTCCTGGATGGGCATGGGCCCGATGGCCGACGGCGAGGACGGCGCGCTCATGCCCGGCATGGCCACCGGCACCGAGCTGGCGAAGCTCGGCACGCTCAACGGCAAGCAGGCCGAGATCCTCTACCTCCAGCTCATGACCGACCACCACAAGGGCGGCATCCACATGGCCGAGGGGTGTGTCGCCAAGTGCTCCGTCGGGGTGGAGAAGCGGCTCGCGCAGGGCATGGTCGAGGCGCAGCAGTCGGAGATCGACCTGATGACGGACCTGCTGAAGGCGCGCGGAGCCAAGCCCTAGCGGACTCCTCGGGCCCCGCCCACCCCTCCCGATCCCGACCAACTCAAGGCGAAACGAAGCCACCCCGACGCAACGCCCCGCAACCCATAGGGTTTTCCCTCGATTTCACGGACGTTTCCGTCAAATCAGCCCAGCAAGCGGTCACTTGGGCGCTTCTTGGTGTTCGCATTCCCCTGGCATGAACGGTTCATCGCAAGAGTGGCCAGCACGCCGAGTGATCCACTCGCGTCGAACCACATACAGGGGGTCCTATGAGATCCAACCGCGCCGCGCTGCGCGCCGGAGCGAGCATGGCAGCGACACTGCCCATGATCGCCGGCGCGCTGGCGCTCGGTATACCCGCCGCGCACGCCGCGGACGGCCCGACCCGTGACACGCTGGCCGGGACCAAGCCCGCGTGGGCCACGACCAAGGCGGACAAGGGCTCGACCTCGGACACCGCCCAGGTCTCCGCCCGCGTCTACCTCGCGGGACGGGACGCCGCCGGCCTCGCCGCGTACGCGAAGGCCGTGTCCGACCCCGCCTCGCCCGCCTACGGCAAGTACCTCTCCGCCGCGCAGTCCCAGGCCCGCTTCGGCGCGACGAAGGCCCAGGTGGCGGCCGTCAAGTCGTGGCTGACGGCGGCCGGTCTGAAGGTGACGGGCACGAGCGCGCACTACGTGTCCGTCAGCGGTGACGTGGCCGCCGCCGAGAAGGCGTTCGGCACCCAGCTGCACAACTACGCCAAGGGCACGAAGACCTATCGCGCGCCCTCGAAGTCCGCCTCCGCGCCCGCGGGCCTGGACGGCGCCGTCCTGACCGTCACCGGCCTGGACAACGCACCGCACAAGGCCGCGTCCAAGGACCAGCTCCCGCCACCGGACGCGGTGTTCAAGAACTCCGGGCCGTTCTCCTCGTACTACGGCTCCAACACCGCGAGCACCCTCCCCTCGGCGTACGGCAAGAAGATCCCGTACGCCGTGCAGGGGTACACCGGCAAGCAGCTGCGGGCCGCGTACGGCGCGGGCGGCTACACCGGCAAGGGGGTGCGCATCGCCATCACCGACGCGTACGCCTCGCCGACGATCGCCTACGACGCGGCCACCTACGCGAAGGCGCACGGCGACGCGCGCTGGAAGACCGGGCAGCTGACCCAGGTCCTGCCGTCGGACTACACCCGGACCGAGGAGTGCGGGGCGGCCGGCTGGTACGGCGAGGAGACCCTCGACGTCGAGGCCGTGCACGCGGTCGCACCGGCCGCGAACGTCACGTACGTGGGCGCCGCGTCCTGCTACGACGACGATCTGCTCGACTCGCTCAGCAAGATCGTCGACAACCACCTGGCCGACATCGTCTCCAACTCGTGGGGCGACATCGAGGCCAACCAGACGCCGGACCTCGCGGCCGCCTACGACCAGGTCTTCCAGTTCGGCGCGGTCGAGGGAATCGGTTTCTACTTCTCTTCCGGCGACAACGGCGACGAGGTCGCCAACACCGGCACGAAGCAGGTCGACACCCCGGCCAACTCCGCGTGGGTGACGGCGGTCGGCGGTACCTCGCTGGCGGTCGGCAAGAACGACAAGTACCTGTGGGAGACCGGCTGGGGCACCGACAAGGCCTCGCTGTCGGCCGACGGCAAGAGCTGGACGGACTTCCCGGGCGCGTACACCTCGGGCGCGGGCGGCGGTACGAGCAGGACGGTCGCCGAGCCGTACTACCAGAAGGGTGTCGTCCCGAAGACGCTCGCCACGGCCAACAGCGCCGCCGGCAACCGCGTCGTCCCGGACATCTCGGCGATCGCCGACCCGAACACCGGCTTCCGGGTCGGCCAGACCCAGACCTTCCCGGACGGGACCGAGCAGTACAGCGAGTACCGCATCGGCGGCACCTCGCTGGCCGCGCCGGTCATCGCGGCCGTGCAGGCGCTGGGCCAGGAGGCGCGCGGCGGCAGGGCGATCGGCTTCGCCAACCCGACGATCTACGCCAAGTACGGCTCGCGGGTCTACCACGACGTCACGGACAACCCGACCGGGTCCGGGCTCGCGGTCGCGCGCGTCGACTTCGCCAACGGCTACGACGCGGCGGACGGGCTGCTGACCTCCGTCCGCAGCCTCGGCAAGGACAGCTCACTGTCCGCCGTGAAGGGCTACGACGACGTCACCGGCGTGGGTACGCCCGCAAACGGTTACGTGGAGTCGTACCGACGGCGCTGAGCAGGTCGTCCGCGTGCCGTGCGCACGTCGGACACGGAGGGGGCGTGGGGTATCCGACACCCCGCGCCCCCCATCGCGTCGCATTGACGATTACACTGTTGCGCGTGCCTCAACTTCGTCTCGCTCTGAACCAGATCGACTCGCGCGTCGGCGACCTCGTCGGCAACACCGAAACGATCCTCCGCTGGACCCGGCACTCCGCCGAGCAGGGAGCGCATCTCGTGGCGTTCCCGGAGATGGCGCTCACCGGGTATCCCGTCGAGGACCTCGCCCTGCGCTCCTCCTTCGTCGAGGCCTCCCGCACGGCCCTGCGCGAACTCGCCGTCCGCCTCGCCGACGAGGGCTTCGGCGAACTGCCGGTGGTCGTCGGCTTCCTCGACCGGTCCGAGAGCGACCGGCCGAAGTTCGGCCGGCCGCCCGGCTCCCCGCGCAACGCGGCGGCGGTGCTGCACGGTGGCGAGGTGATCCTCACCTTCGCCAAGCACCACCTCCCGAACTACGGCGTCTTCGACGAGTTCCGCTACTTCGTGCCGGGCGACACCCTGCCGGTGCTGCGGGTGCGTGGCGTCGACGTGGCTCTCGCGATCTGCGAGGACCTCTGGCAGGACGGCGGCCGGGTCCCCGCGGCGCGCTCCGCCGAGGCCGGTCTGCTGCTGTCCATCAACGCCTCCCCCTACGAGCGCGACAAGGACGACACCCGTCTGGAGCTGGTCCGCAAGCGGGCCCAGGAGGCCGGCTGCACCACCGCCTACCTCGCGATGATCGGCGGCCAGGACGAACTGGTCTTCGACGGCGACTCGATCGTCGTCGACCGCGACGGCGAGGTCGTGGCGCGGGCGCCGCAGTTCTCCGAAGGGTGCGTGGTCCTGGACCTCCACCTGCCCGCGGCCTCCGCCGACGCGCCCACGGGCGTCGTGGACGACGGTCTGCGCATCGACCGCGTCGTGGTGTCGCAGGACCCCGTCGCGGCGTACGAGCCCGAGCTGAGCGGCGGGTACGCGGAGCGGCTGGACGACGCCGAGGAGATCTACTCGGCGCTGGTCGTGGGCCTGCGCGCGTACGTGGCGAAGAACGGCTTCCGCTCGGTGCTCATCGGCCTGTCGGGCGGTATCGACTCGGCGCTCGTCGCGGCGATCGCGTGCGACGCGCTGGGCGCGCAGAACGTGTACGGCGTGTCGATGCCGTCGAAGTACTCCTCCGAGCACTCGAAGGGCGACGCGGCGGAGCTGGCGCGCCGGACCGGCCTGAACTTCCGCACGGTTCCGATCGAGCCGATGTTCGACGCGTACATGGGCTCGCTCGGCCTGACGGGTCTCGCCGAGGAGAACCTCCAGTCGCGGCTGCGCGGCACGCTCCTGATGGCGGTCTCCAACCAGGAGGGCCACATCGTCCTCGCCCCCGGCAACAAGTCGGAGCTGGCGGTCGGCTACTCGACCCTGTACGGCGACTCGGTCGGCGCGTACGGCCCCATCAAGGACGTCTACAAGACGTGGATCTTCCGGCTCGCGGAGTGGCGCAACCGCGCCGCGGCGGAGCGGGGCCAGACCCCGCCGATCCCCGAGAACTCGATCACCAAGCCGCCGAGTGCGGAGCTGCGCCCCGGCCAGGTCGACACCGACTCGCTCCCGGACTACCCCGTCCTGGACGCGATCCTCGAGATGTACGTCGACCGGGACCAGGGCGCGGACGCGATCGTCGCGGCGGGCTATGACCGTGAGTTGGTCGTCAAGACCCTGCGCATGGTGGACACCGCCGAGTACAAGCGGCGCCAGTACCCGCCGGGCACGAAGATCTCGGCGAAGGGCTTCGGCAAGGACCGCCGCCTGCCGATCACGAACGGCTGGCGCGAGTCGGTCTGACGGCTGCCCCTTCCCCGGCTCCGAAACCCGTTTCCGGCCAGGTGCGCGGCGCCCCTACTGTGGCGCGGTGACAACTCAGGTGATCGTGCTGAACGGCGGCTCCAGCTCGGGCAAGTCCGGGATCGTCCGGTGCCTCCAGGCGGTCCTGCAGGGACCGTGGCTCGCCTTCGGGGTCGACTCGCTGCTCGAAGCCATGCCCGCGTCCCTGCGGACGTCGGACGCGGGCATCGAGTTCTCCGCGGACGGCGGGGTGAGTGTCGGGACGGAGTTCCGGACGCTCCAGGCGGCGTGGCGGGAGGGGGTCGCCGCGACGGTCCGCGCGGGCGCCCGGGTCATCGTCGACGACGTCTTCCTCGGCGGAGCCGCGTCCCGGCAGGAGTGGCGGCAGGTCCTCACCGGACTGGACGTGCTCTGGGTGGGCGTCAGATGCGACAGCGCCGTCGCCGCGGGCCGCGAACTCGCCCGCGGGGACCGGGTCCCGGGCATGGCCGCCTCCCAGGCGGAGCTGGTCCACCAGGGCGTCCGGTACGACCTGGAGGTGGACACCACCCACACCGAGTCCCTGGACTGCGCCCGGGCGATCGCCGCACGGACCGGCTGACCGCCGGCGCGAGCCCGTCCGCCGACCCGACGCCGACCCGCGACACGGGACCGGCTGACCGACCGCCCTCACCCCGCAGTGCGGAGGCGAGGAAGCTGTCGAGCTCGTCGAACCCGTCGAAGGTGGCCACGGCAACCTGCGCCACAGCCACGCCTGGCGACGGACCGCCGGTCTTCCGGGCGGGCCGCGACCGGTCGAGAGTCGATCGGCGGCAGGTGGCCCGTCCGCCACCGACGTCAGTGACGCGCCCCCGCCTCCGCCCGCTGCGGAACATGGGTGGCGACGATCCGCTCGCGGCCGGTCGGGGTCGTGGTCGTCCTGCGGCGGTCCACCGCGTAGGCCACCGAGGCCACGCCCAGACCCAGCACCGCCAGTACCGCTCCCACCACCGCGGGTGAGGTCGCGCCGAAGCCGGCCGCGAGGGCCAGGCCGCCGAGCCAGGCGCCACCGGCGTTGGCCATGTTGAACGCGGCCTGGTTGGCGGAGGAGGCCAGCGACGGGCCGGCGGCCGCCTTCTCCATCACCATCAGGTTGAGCGGCGAACCGGTCACGAACGCCGCCACGCCCAGCAGGACCACGGCCAGCGCGCCGCCCCACGCGGTCGTCATCAGCAGCGGGAACAGGGCCAGGACGACCACCAGGGACGTCAGGCCGGCGAACAGGGTCGGGCGCATCGCGTGGTCGGCGAGCCGGCCGCCCACCAGGTTGCCGATCGTCGCGCCGACGCCGAACAGCGCGAGCAGCAGCGTCACGCTGGAGTCGGCGTAGCCGGCGGAGTCCGTCAGCATCGGGGTGATGTAGCTGTAGGCGGAGAACAGGGCGCCGAAGCCGGCCACCGTCGTGCCGAGGGCCAGCCACACCGGCAGCGAGCGCAGGGCCGCCAGCTCGCGGCGCAGCCCGACGGCGGGCGCGTGGGTGTGGTCGCGCGGGATCAGCAGGGCCAGGGAGGCGATCGCCGCCAGGCCGATCACGCCGACGCCGAGGAAGGTCGCGCGCCAGCCGAGGTGCTGGCCCATGAGGGTGGCGACGGGGACGCCCGCGACGTTGGCGACGGTCAGACCGAGGAACATCAGCGACACCGAGCGGGCCTTGCGTTCCGGGGCGACCATGTTGGTGGCCACCACCGCGCCGACGCCGAAGAACGCGCCGTGCGGGAGACCGCTGAGGAAGCGGGCGGCCAGCAGCGAGTCGTAGCCGGGGGCGAAGGCCGACAGGGCGTTGCCCACGACGAACAGGCCCATCAGGGAGATCAGGACGGTCCGGCGGGACATCCGTGCCGTGACCGCGGCCAGCAGCGGCGCGCCGATGACGACGCCGAGCGCGTACGACGAGACCAGATGTCCGGCCGTCGGGATCGAGACATGCAGGTCGTCCGCGACATCGGGCAGCAGGCCCATCATCACGAACTCCGTGGTGCCGATTCCGAAGGCACCCACGGCCAGGGCGAGCAGGGCCAGGGGCATGGAGAACTTGCCTTTCAGGGAGAGTGGGATCCGTTCATCATACGTTTCGTATGTTCAAGTACGGAACAAAGTCTCCCCGGGCCGCTATTCCAGCGGGTGACTCCCTGATTAAGGTGTGGTGACCTTCACACGCGCCGCCACCGGCAGATGGTCGCTGCCCGTCTGCGGCAGCGTCCAGGAGGTGACCGGCTCCACGCCCTTCACCATGATCTGGTCGATCCGCGCCATCGGGAACGACGCGGGCCAGCTGAAGCCGAAGCCGCTGCCCGCAGCGCCCTGCGTGGAGCGCATCTGGGAGGTCACGGCGTTGAGCGAGCGGTCGTTCATGGTGCCGTTGAGGTCGCCGAGCAGGACCACCCTGGTCAGCCTCTCGTCGGCGATCGCCTCGCCCAGCGCGTCCGCGCTCTTGTCGCGCTGACGGGCGGTGAACCCGGCCTGGAGCTTCACCCGCACCGACGGGAGGTGGGCGACATAGACGGCGACCTGCCCTTCCGGCGTCGTGACCGTCGCCCGCATCGCGCGCGTCCAGCCCAGCTTGATGTCGACCGGCTTCACCGCGCTCAGCGGGTACCTGCTCCACACGCCGACCGTGCCCTGCACCGAGTGGTACTTGTACGTCGCCGCCAGCGCCTTCTCGTACACCGGCACCGCCGTGGCGGTCAGCTCCTCCAGGGCCAGCACATCCGCCTCGGACGCGGCCACGTCACGGGCGGTGCCGGCCGGGTCCGGGTTGTCGGCGTTGACGTTGTGGGTGGCGACGGTGAGGTCGCCGCCGCTGCCGGTCCGGTCGACGAGGAGTCCGCCGAAGAGGTTCACCCAGACCACGGCCGGGAGGACGACGGCGATCAGCGCGATCGCCGACTTGCGCACCAGCGCCAGCACCAGCAGCACCGGCACGAACAGACCGATCCAGGGCAGGAACGTCTCCGTGAGACTGCCGAGGTTGCCGTAGCGGTTGGGGATGCGGGAATGCAGCCCCATCACCAGGGAGAACGCCAGCGCGAACCCGGTGAGGACCAGACCGCGCCGCCAGATGCGGGGATCACCTCGCCAGCCCGCACCGATCCGGCCGAACAGGGTGCGGATCAGGCGCCGGAGCCGAACTCCCCGAGGCTCGGGACCCGAGCCTCCGTTGCCGTCCGTCTCCGTCATGTACGCCTGCTGCGCCATACCGTCGCCTCACTGCCTGCCTTGCACACCGTCCGTTCCCCCGGGTACGACCCTAGGGGATGATCGGCTTTGTTCTCGCCGTCCCGTGACGGCCGTACGGGCACGAGGACGACCGGCATGGTCCCGCGGGTTCCGGTCCCGGGCCGCAGGGCCCGGTCTGTGACGAAACGCGCACATTGGGGCTACCGTGTCGAGGAACTGACGGGGCGTAGCCCGGCGAGCAGCGTGTCGACGATGCGCGCGGGAAGGTCGTCGGGGAGGTCGGCGTCGGGGCGCATGATCGCGCGGACGAGCATGGGGCCCACGAAGATGTCGTTCACCAGTTCCACATCCAGCTCGGCGCGCAGTTCGCCGTTCTCCTGACCCCGGCGCAGGACCTCGACGGCCATCCTGCGCCGGGGTTCTATCGCCGTGTTGTGGTAAGCCGCCCAGATCTTCGGGCTGCTCTTCATCTGGGCGTGGACGTTGTGCAGGATCGCCGAGGAACGGTTGGCGAGACCCCGCCGCCGTAGTGCGTCGAGGAGCGCGACCAGGTCGTCGCGCATGGAGGTGCCGGGGAGTTCGGGGTCCTGCGGTTCGGCGGCGCGCAGCACGTCGACGAAGAGCTCCTCCTTGCCGCTCCACCGGCGGTAGATGGCGGCCTTGCCGACACCGGCGGTACGGGCGATCCGCTCGATGGAGATCTCGGCGAGCGAGACCCCGTCCTCCAGCAGCTTCATCGTGCCCTCGATGATGGCCCGTTCGACGGCCTCGCTGCGGGGCCGCCCCCGGACGGGCTGCTCCCCGCTCACGCCGGCCGCCGTGACGGTGGTCCCCCTGTCGGCGAGGCTCACGTGTTCGATCCTTTCGTCGCGGTGGGGGGAATTGTCGCCCAGCGGGCGGGTGGGGCGGCGATTCCCGGCCGCCCCGGCCACCGCCCCCTACGGCTTCGTCCGCACCAACTCCCCCTCCTCCGCCGCGTCCTCCGGCGCGGGCTTCGGCCTGCCCGGCAGGAACACGGCCACCACGACCGCGCCCACGGCCGCGACGCCGGCCCCGCACAGGGCGGTGACGTGCATGGCGTGCAGGAAGGCGTCGTTGGCGGGGGTGACCAGCACCTTGCCCTGGTCGCCGAGTTTCGCGGCGATCCCGAGCGTGGCCTCGATGGACTCGCCCGCGGTGTCGCGCAGGGCCGCAGGCAGCGTGCCGAGGTGATCCTCGATGCCGCTGCGGTACGACGCCGACAGCACCGAGCCGAGCACGGCGATGCCGAGCGCGCCGCCGAGTTGGCGGAAGGTGTTGCTGAGCGCGGAGGCGGAGCCGGCCTTCTCCCGGGGCAGCGCCTGCATGATGACCACGCTGGTGGGGGTCATGACGTGGGCCATTCCGGTGCCCATGCAGAAGAAGACGATCTCCAGGAGCCAGATCGGGGTGTCGGCGTCCAGCGTGGCGAAGGCGACCAGGGTCGCCGCCAGGACGACCATCGCCGCGGTGGTCGTGGCCCGGACCCCGAAGCGGTCGACGACCAGCCGGGCGCGCGGCGCGAAGATCAGCTGGGCGGCGGCCAGCGGCAGCAGGAGCAGACCGGACTGCAGCGGGGAGTAGCCGCGCACGCTCTGGGTGTAGAAGACCGAGAAGAAGGTGACGCCCATCAACGCGAAGAAGACCAGCGTGATGACGGCCATCGCTGCCGAGAACACCTTGTTCTTGAAGTAGTCCATGTCGACGGACGGATGGTCGCTGCGCTTCTCGTACACCACGAACGCGACGAGGACGAGCAGGCCGGCCGCTATGGTCGCCAGCACGGTCGGGTCCGTGAAGTCGGCCAGTTCGCCGCCCTTGATGATGCCGTAGACCAGCAGCACCAGGCCGACGACCGACAGGACGACGCCGACGAGGTCGACGCGGCCGGGGTTCGGGTCGCGGGACTCGGGCACCAGCCACAGCATCAGCCCGAACGCGAGCAGCACGATCGGCACGTTGATGAGGAAGACCGAGCCCCACCAGAAGTGGTCGAGGAGCAGACCGCCGGTGATGGGGCCGATGGCGATCGCGAGCCCCACACCGCCCGCCCAGATGCCGATCGCCTTGGGCTGCTCCTCGCGCTCGAAGACGTTCATCAGGACGGCGAGGGTCGCGGGCATCACGAAGGCGGCGCCGACCGCCATCAGCGCACGGAACGCGATGAGCTGGGCGGGCGAGCCGGATTCCGCGGCGAGCGCGGAGCCGATCCCGAAGACGGCGAGTCCGCCGAGCAGGACCTTCTTGCGGCCCAGCCGGTCACCGAGGAGACCGGCGGTGAACAGCAGGCCCGCGAAGACGAGCGTGTAGGAGTTGATCGCCCACTCCAGCTCGCTCTGGGTGGCGCCGAGGCCGGTCGGGGCGGGCGTCGAGATCGTCTTGATCGCGACGTTCAGGATCGAGTTGTCGAGCACCACGATCAGCAGGCTCAGCATCAGGACACCGAGGATCACCCAACGACGCCGGTGCACCGCTTCCGGTATCCGCGGAGCGGTGGGGACGGCAGGAGTAGTCATGGCGTCAACCCTAGGACGCTTCCGATACGAGACCGTCTCGTATCGGAACCTCTTACCGTTTTTCTTACTGAGGCTTTACCCACAGGGGGCGCTCTGGCCCTCCCTGGCACGAAGTGCCACCATGGGTGGTGGTCCGGGGACGCCGTGAGGGCGCCTCGAGATGACGTAAGGAGCCGTTGCAATGACGCAGCTTTCGGCTGCCCACACGAATGCCCCCGACGGCAGCAAGGCGCTGTACGGAGGCAAGGGCACACGCCGTATCACCGTCCGCGACATCGCCCTCGCCAAGGAGCGCGGCGAGAAGTGGCCCATGCTCACCGCCTATGACGCGATGACCGCCTCCGTCTTCGACGAGGCCGGGATCCCGGTGATGCTGGTGGGCGACTCGGCGGGCAACTGCCATCTGGGGTACGAGACGACCGTGCCCGTCACCCTCGACGAGATGACCATGCTGTCGGCGGCGGTCGTACGGGGCACCAGCCGTGCGCTGATCGTCGGCGACCTGCCGTTCGGCTCCTACCAGGAGGGACCGGTGCAGGCGCTGCGCTCGGCGACCCGGCTGGTGAAGGAGGCCGGGGTCGGGGCCGTGAAGCTGGAGGGCGGTGAGCGCTCGCACCGCCAGATCGAGCTCCTCGTCGAGTCCGGCATCCCGGTCATGGCGCACATCGGCCTGACCCCGCAGTCCGTGAACGCGATGGGCTACCGCGTGCAGGGACGCGGCGAGGAGGCGGCCCAGCAGCTGCTGCGGGACGCGAAGGCCGTGCAGGACGCGGGCGCGTTCGCGGTGGTGCTCGAGCTGGTTCCGGCCGAGCTGGCCGCCGAGGTCACCCGGGTGCTGCACATCCCGACCGTCGGCATCGGCGCGGGCCCGGAGACGGACGCCCAGGTACTGGTGTGGACCGACATGCTCGGGCTGACCGGGGGCCGGGTGCCGAAGTTCGTCAAGCAGTACGCGAACCTGCGTGCGGTCATGGGCGACGCGGCGAAGGCCTTCGCCGAGGACGTCGTCGGCGGAACGTTCCCGCTGGACGAACACTCCGTCCACTAGAACCCGCCCCGCCCGGGTAAAAGAGCCAACACCGCACCACAGCAGCCCGCCGATCTTCCCCCGTCGGCGGGCTGCCGCGTGTCCGGGCCCGCACGCTCGCGTCGGTGAGCCGCCGCGTCGGTGCGGTGTAGGTGCTGTCGGCGGTCTGTCGGTGGTTTGTCGGTGGGGATTGCGAATGTTCCTGTCATGACGCGAATCGACAAGAACCCCAGTGGCGCGGGAAGCGCTGTAACCGTTCGGGGGTTGGTCAAGCACTACGGCGAGACCAAGGCACTGGACGGCGTCGACCTGGATGTACGGGCCGGAACCGTGATGGGGGTGCTCGGGCCGAACGGCGCCGGGAAGACGACCCTCGTGCGGATCCTGTCCACCCTGCTGGCCGCCGACAGCGGGCAGGCGACCGTCGCCGGCTACGACGTCGCACGCCAGCCCCGGCAGCTGCGCCGGGTGATCGGGCTCACCGGGCAGTACGCCTCGGTGGACGAGAAGCTCCCCGGGTGGGAGAACCTGTACCTCATAGGGCGGCTGCTCGACCTGCCCCGCAAGGAGGCCCGGATCCGGGCCGACGAGCTGCTGGAGCGGTTCTCGCTCACGGACGCCGCCAAGCGGCCCGCGAGCACGTACTCCGGCGGTATGCGGCGCCGGCTCGACCTCGCCGCGTCGATGATCGGCCGGCCGCAGGTGCTGTTCCTGGACGAGCCGACCACCGGGCTCGACCCGCGCACCCGCAACGAGGTGTGGACCGAGGTCAAGGCGATGGTCGGGGACGGGGTCACCGTGCTCCTGACCACCCAGTACATGGAGGAGGCCGAGCAGCTCGCCTCCGAGCTGACCGTCGTCGACCGGGGCAAGGTCATCGCCGGCGGCGGCATCGAGGAGCTGAAGGCCCGGGTCGGCGGCCGGACGCTGCGGGTACGGCCCGCCGACCCGCTCCAGCTGCGGCCGCTGGCGAGCTGGCTCGACGAGCTCGGCATCACCGGGCTCGCCACCACCGTCGTGGACGCCGAGCGCGGTTCCGTCCTGGTGCCGGTGCTCAGCGACGAGCAGCTGACCGCCGTGATCGGCGCGGTCAGCGCGCGCGGCATCACGCTCACCTCCCTCACCACCGAACTGCCCAGCCTGGACGAGGTCTTCCTGTCCCTCACCGGCCACCGGGCGAGTGCCCCGCAGGACGCCCAGCCCACCGAGACCCGCGAGGAGGTCGCCGTATGAGCGCGGCCACGATCGACATCAGCACGACAGCCGACGCGCGCATCCCGGTGCGCAGCCACCTCCGGCACACCGGCGCGCTGATCCGCCGCAACCTGCTGTGGATCCGGCAGGACCCGGAGTCGATGTTCGACGCGGTCCTCTTCCCGGTGATCTTCACCCTGCTGTTCGTGTACGTCTTCGGCGGCTCGATCGGGCAGTCGCTGGGCGGCGGGCAGGAGGCGTACGTGCAGTACGTCATCCCCGGGCTGCTGGCCATGATGGGGATGAACATGGCCCAGGGCGTGGGCACCGGCTTCAACACGGACTTCAACTCCGGGGTCATGGACCGCTTCCGGTCGCTGCCCATCGGACGGGGCTCGGTGCTCTTCGCCAAGATCGTCGTGGAGCTGATGCGCATGCTGGTCGCGTGCGTCATCCTCGTCGTGGTGGCCGTGCTGGTGGGCTTCGACATCACCCACTGGCCCGGTCTGTTCGCCGCCGTGGGTCTTGCCACGGTGTTCGGCTCGGCGCTGATGTGGGTGTTCCTCACCCTCGGCGTGGTGATGAAGAGCGCGCAGTCCGTGCAGGCGATGGGCTTCCTGGTGCTGATGCCGCTCCAGTTCGGCTCGTCGATCTTCGCTCCCACCCAGTCGATGCCGGGCTGGCTCCAGAACTTCACCGAGTACAACCCGCTGTCCTCGCTCGCCGACGCGGCGCGCGGACTGATGGTGGGCGGACCGGTCGCGCACGGACTGTGGGTGACGCTGGCCTGGTCGATAGGGCTCACCGCGGTGATGGCACCGGTCGCGATCCACAAGTTCCGCACGAAGACCTGAGCCGGGGCGCCGGACGGGTCACGCCAGGACGCGGCGGTACGCGTCCTGCCGCGTCGGGACGATTCACACCAGGGCGGTGGCCTCCTCGTAGGAGAGGCCACCGCCCTCGGCGTACGCGCTTTCGAACTCCGCGTCGCCGAGCGCGCCGCGCGTCCGGGCCAGGGCCAGGTCGCGGGCCTCGCGCTCCAGGCGCGGGGGGCTGTGCCGCTGCGGCAGCAGCGCGTCGGCGGCGCCCAGGCAGCGGGCGGCGGCAGCGGCGCGGCCGCCGCCGTCCACGCCGGCGAGGGCGGTCGCGGCGATGAAGAGGTAGAAGGAACGCATGTGCGGGGCCATGGCCACGGAGAGTGGTTCGGTGGCCCGTTCCAGGGCGGTCCGGATGCCGGTCAGGGCCTGTGCGAACCGGCCGTCGATCGCGTCCAGCCAGGACTCCGCGCCCAGGATGAAGGCGTCGAAGACCGCGAAGTGACCGAAGTCGAACTGCTCGCGGAGGAGCCGCAGTTCCTCGCGCGCTTCGGTGTGACGCCCGGTGACGCCGAGCCAGCCGGCCAGGAAGAGGCGGGCGATGTGCATGGCCTCGTTGACCGTGCGCTCCTCGCCGGCGATCACCTCGCGGAGCATGTGCTCGCCGCGCTCCTCGTCACCCACCTCCAGCAGCACACTGCCGAGCCGGGCGGCGAGGACCGCCGACTGGGAACGGGCGCCGAGCCGTTCGGCGTACTCGATGGCGCCCTCGTAGTCGACGGCGGCCTCACGGTAGGCGCCCATGCGTTCATGGGCCTCGGCGCGGGCGGAGAGGGACTCGGCGGTGCCCCAGGCATCGCCGAGGCGCCGGAAGATCTCCAGGGCCTCGGCCGCGTCACGGAACGCGCTTCCGGCCCAGTCGGAGCGGTTGGCGAGGATGTTGGCCCGCATCTGGAGGCAGGAGGCGAGCTCCCACTCGTAGCCGGGCGTCCGGCGGCAGGTCTCGACGTTGGCGTCGATGATGGCGCGGATGCGCTCCGGGTCACCGGTCATCATCACCGCGAAGAACCAGAGCAGACCGGGTGCGCGGCAGGTCTGCGGCATGCCGGGCTCGTAGGCCGCGGCGATCAGACGCAGCTTGGTCTGCGAGGTCTGGGTCTGCCAGGCTTCCAACTCGGTGTCCATACAGGCGAGATGGGCCAGGTGGACGCCTCGCCGGGCCTCCGCGAGGATCTCGCCGGTCATCGGCGGCGGCGCGTCGGTGCAGGCCTTCCACACCGGCGCGGCCGGGCGCAGGGGTTCGGCGAACGGGTCGGGCCCCAGGGCCATGACCTCGACGCACCAGGTGCGGGCCTCGATGCGCAGGTCGCGCATCTGCCAGTACCAGACGAGGGACAGGGCCAGGCACAGCGCCTCCTGCTCGTCCCGTGCCGCGACGGCACGGCCCAGCGCGGTGCGCAGGTTCTCGTACTCCAGCTGGAAGCGGTCGATGGCGTCCCGCTGCCCGGGGCCGCGCAGCAACGGATCGGTGGTGCGGGCGAGTTCGCGGTAGTACGTCAGATGCGCCCGTTCGGCCGCCGCCCGCCGCCCCGACTCGTCCAGCCGCTCGCCCGCGTACTCGGCGACGGTCTCCAGCAGCCGGTAGCGCATGTCACCCCGGGGATCCGGAGCGGCGACGACGAGCGACTTGTCGACCAGCGAGGCGAGCAGATCGAGACACGACCTGTGGCCGTGGCTCGCGTCGGGGGCCAGGATCGACGGGGTGCACACCGCCTCGACTGCAGCGAGGTCGCAGCCTCGGGCGAAGACCGACAGGCGGGCCAGGACGTCGCGTTCGTCCTCGTCGAGCAGGTCCCAGGACCAGTCGACGACGGCCCGCAGGGTCTGCTGGCGGGGCAGGACGGTCCGGCTGCCGGACGTCAGGAGGCGGAAGCGGTCGTCGAGCCGGTCGGCGATCTGGCGGGGCGTCAGCATCCGCAGCCGGGCGGCGGCCAGCTCGATGGCGAGCGGCAGACCGTCGAGCCGACGGCAGATCTCCGCACAGGCCGCCGCGGTCTCGTCGTCGGCGTCGGGCCGGAACCCGGGTCGGGCGGCCGCGCCCCGGTCGGCGAGCAGCCGCAGCGCCACCCGCTCCGGCAGCGGATCCAGTGGGCGCAGCACCTCCCCGGGCACCCCGAGCGGCTCACGGCTGGTCGCCAGCACCGTCACCTCGGGGCAGCGCGCCAGCAGCTCCTCGACGAGCCGGGCGGCGGCCTCGACCACGTGCTCGCAGTTGTCGAGGACGATCAGCATGCGGCGGCGGGCACAGTGCTCGACCAGACGCTCCAGGGGGTCGTCGTGGCGCTCGGCGGCGACCCGCATCTCCTCGGCGCCGGCGCCGTACAGCACGGTCTCGCGGGCTCCCACGGCGGTGAGGACGGCCTGCGGCACGGCGTCCGGGTCGGCGACGGGCGCGAGTTCGGCCAGCCAGACGCCGTCCCGCGCGGTGTCCCGTACGGTCTCGGCGGTCTCCTGCGACAGCCGGGTCTTGCCCGCCCCGCCGGGCCCGAGCAGGGTGACGAGCCGTGCGCTCGCGAGGTCCCCCCGGAGGGCGGCGATGTCGGCCTCCCGGCCGACGAAGGAGGTGAGGCGGGCACGGAGGTTGCCGAGGGGTGGGGGCGGCAGGGCGGGGGAAGCCGGTGCGGACGCCCGGCTCGGGCTCGCGGACCCGACGGAACGGGGCGGTTTCCCGTGACCTCCCGGCGCGCCGAGACCTCCCGGATCGCCGGGGCTTCCCGGATCGCCGGGGGCGAGCAGCTCCGTGTGCAGGGCGCGCAGTTCGGGGCCGGGGTCGGCGCCGAGGCGGTCCGCCAGCAGCCGGCGGACCTCGTCGTACGCGGCCAGCGCCTGAGCCATGCGGCCCGCCTCGCGCAGGGCGCGCAGCCGCAGGGCCTGGAGGGGCTCGTCCAGCGGGTGGGCGTCGCACAGGGCGGTGAGTTCGGGCAGCGAACGCTCGGCCTGGCCGAGGGCGATCGCGGCGGTGTGCCGGGCGCGCACCGCGTCGAGGCGGCGGGCCTCCCAGCGGGCCGCCTCGGCGGCGCGGTCGGGCAGGTCGGCGAGGGCCGGCCCCTGCCACAGGGCCAGGGCGTCGTCGAGGACGACTGCCGCCTTGGCGGGGTCGCCGTCGGCGAGCGCGCGGATGCCGTCGCCGGTCAGCCGTTCGAAACGGTGCAGGTCGACGTCGTCCGGGGCGGCGGCCAGCCGGTAGCCGCCCTCGGCGGAGTCGATCGCGCCCGCCCCTAGGGCCCGGCGCAGCCGGCCGACCAGCGCCTGGAGCGCGCCCGGCGCGTCCGCGGGCGGGTCACCGGCCCACACCTCCTCCACCAGCAGCCCGGCGGGAACGCTCCGGCCGGCCCGCAGCGCCAGCACGGCCAGCAGGGCGCGCAGCCGCGCTCCGCCGACGGCGACGGGGACGCCGTCCGTACGGAGTGCCTGGGTGGTGCCGAGGATGCGGTAGCGCACGGGGGCCATTCTCTCCGGTGGGATCGACGTCGGTCACGGGGTTCCGGCGGGGTGGCGCGAGCCGGTTGTTGCCCGCACGTTTCGTGTCCCAGGAACCGGGCCCCGGCCACGGGACGTTCTCCCGGTATGCCCGGGCCGGGTACGGTCGGGCAGTTCCACACACGCGTACGAGCCCAGGGAGCCCCATGACCACCGCCACCACCCGCAGTGCCGAGCGGAGGATCAGTCCCGTCTTCCTCGGGATCCTGGCCGTGACGGCGGTCACCGGCTGGGCGACCTGGACGGGCTTCGCCGAGCAGCCGGGCGTGGCGGTGTTCCTGTTCGTGACGGCCGCCTGGATCGTGTCCCTGTGTCTGCACGAGTACGCACACGCGCGTACCGCCCTGCACAGCGGTGACATCTCGGTCGGCGCGAAGGGGTATCTCACGCTCAACCCGCTGAAGTACACCCACGCCCTGCTCAGTGTGGTGCTGCCGGTGCTCTTCGTGATCATGGGCGGGATCGGTCTGCCGGGTGGTGCGGTCTTCATCGAGCGCGCGCGGATCCGGGGGCGGTGGCGGCACAGTCTGATCTCGGCGGCCGGGCCGCTGACGAACGTGCTGTTCGCGGTGGTGTGCACGGCGCCGTTCTGGCTGGACGCGCTGGACGGCGTGCCGGCCGACTTCCGGTTCGCGCTCGCCTTCCTCGCCCTGCTCCAGGTCACGGCGGCGATCCTGAACTTCCTTCCGGTACCCGGTCTGGACGGCTACGGGGTCGTCGAGCCCTGGCTGTCGTACAACGTCAAGCGGCAGGTGGAGCCGTTCGCGCCGTTCGGGCTGCTGTTCGTGTTCGCGCTGCTGTGGGTGCCGTCGGTCAACGGGGTCTTCTTCGACATGGTCGACGCGGTGCTGCGCGCTCTCGGGATCAGCGACGTGGACACGTACTGCGGTCAGTCGCTGTACCGCTTCTGGACGGGCACGAACGAGTTCTGCGCGGTCAGCCGCTGACGTCGGCGCCCGCGGCCCTGCGCAGCTTGTCCCGCCGCACGTAGTACCAGGTCATGTTGGAGGACAGCCCGGCGAGCAGCACCCACACGATGCCCAGCAGACTGCCCTGGACGAAGGAGACGACCGCCGCGGCCACCGCGAGTACGCAGACGACGAGCGTGTAGAGGGCGAGTCGCCGGGTCGGGCCGGGTGGGGGAAGGGAGGACATGGGTCCGGTTTCTCCTGTCGGGGGACACTGCTGGGCTGCTCCGACCAGTGTCCCCCATGCGCTCACACGTCCGTGACGCGCAGCCCGGCGTGGGCCTTGTAGCGGCGGTTGACGGAGATCAGGTTGGCGACCAGGGACTCCACCTGGTGGGCGTTGCGCAGCCGCCCGGCGAAGACACCCCGCATGCCGGGGATCCGGCCGGCCAGCGCCTGGACGAGCTCGACGTCTGCGCGCTCCTCGCCCAGCACCATCACATCGGTGTCGATCTCGTCGATCTCCGGGTCCTGGAGGAGAACCGCCGAGAGGTGGTGGAAGGCGGCGGCGACCCGGGAGTCCGGCAGCAGGGCGGCGGCCTGCTCGGCGGCACTGCCCTCCTCCGGCTTCAGCGCGTAGGCGCCCTTCTTGTCGAAGCCGAGCGGGTTGACGCAGTCGACGACCAGCTTGCCGGCCAGCTCCTCGCGCAGGGACTCCAGGGTCTTTCCGTGGCCTTCCCACGGCACGGCGACGATCACGATGTCGCTGCGGCGCGCGGTCTCGGCGTTGTCGGCGCCCTCGACACCGTGCCCGAGCTCGTCGGCGGCGGCCTGAGCACGGTCGGCGGCACGCGAACCGATGATCACCTTCTGGCCGGCCTTGGCGAGCCGGTAGGCGAGACCCTTGCCCTGCGGGCCGGTCCCACCGAGCACGCCGACGACGAGTCCGGAGACGTCGGGGAGGTCCCACGGGTCCTTGGCGGGGGCCTTCGCCGGAGCGTCCGCGGAGGCGTTCTGTGCACTGTCGGTAGAGGTCATGGGCCGACTTTACGTGGGCGTGCCGAGCGGCCCTTCGTCATGTCGGGTGAACGCGGGGCGAACCCCGCGCGGACGGCGGCCGGTTGCGGCACGATGCGGCCGCATGGACGCCGTAAGGGTCGCGCTGCTGCGTGAGGTGCTCGCCGGGACCGAGTGGCTGGGGGCCACCCGGAGGTTCGCCGGGGTGCTGCGCGGGTCGGTCGTGTCGTACGGGGGCGGGCTGCTCCTGGTGGGCACGGCGGCGTACGAGCCCTGGCATCTCGCGGCGCATCTGGTGGACGAGGCCGCGTGGTCGGGTACGCCGGAGCTGGCGCCGACCCTTGTACGGCATGACGCGCGTCCTTCCGATCCGGCGCATCTGGCGGTCGGCCTGGGCCGGATCGAGGCGGCCCGGCGGGGCGAGACGCTGCTGGTGGCGTCGCCGTCGGGGGACGCACCGCTCCTGGAGCGGGTGTCGGACGCCCGGCGGGCCGGCGTGATGATCCTGGCCCTCGGCCCGGGCGAGGGGGAACTGACGGCCCTGGCCCACGAGACGCTGGCGGTGCCGGACGGCTCCGAGCTGGACCTGGACACCGTGCAGCACCTGGTGAGCGCGGCCGCCGGCGAGACGCTGCCCCCGACGAGAGGGCGCCGGCGTTTCGCCGACCGGCTCTCCCACCTGGCCGAACGCCTGACGGCACCGCCCCCTCCCCCTTGGTGACCCGCCCAGCCGCCTGGCCACCCGTCTGCCCACCCCGCCTGACCAGCCGGCCCGCCCGCCACGGTCAGCCCGATCCCGGACGAGCTGCGCGGGCGGCTCGCCGGGATCGAGTTGCTGTCCTACTTCGTGGGGCCGACGGTCGGCCAGGTGCGCAGCGGCGGTCCGGCGGCCTGGCCGAGGGTGCGGACGTCCGTCTGGTCGGGCGGGGCGCTGTGGGGCTGCTGGCGCCGTGTCTGCCGGGACTGATGCCTCGTGACCGGTCGGGGTGATCAGTCGTCGTCGGTGGCGCCCGCCGCGGGGGCGTCGTGCCACTTGGGGTCGTTCTCCCACTGGAGGTTGCGCTCGCGGGCGGTCTGCATCGCGTGCTCGGCCTCCGCGCGGTTGGCGTACGGGCCGAATCGGTCCTTGGCCGGGCACTCCGGCCCCTCCTCGACCTTCTTGTGCTCCAGGCAGTAGTACCACTCGCCCGGCTTGCCGGCGGTCGACTTCTTGAACAGGGGCATGACGGCTCCTTTCGCCTTCGACATGTTCCCCCACGGCCGCTCGTTAGACTCACTGGCATGTCTGGCCAGTCGCTGCTCGTCCCCGGGGAGCTGTCCCCCATCCGTTCGGTGCCCGGAAACATCCGCCGCCCCGAGTACGTCGGCAAGCCCGCGCCGACGCCGTACACCGGGCCGGAGGTGCAGACGCCCGAGACGATCGAGGCGATGCGCCGGGCCGGCCGGATCGCCGCGCAGGCGATGGCGGAGGCCTCGAAGCTGATCTCGCCGGGGGTCACCACCGACGAACTGGACCGGGTGGCGCACGAGTACATGTGCGACCACGGCGCCTATCCGTCGACGCTCGGCTACCGCGGCTTCCCCAAGTCCCTGTGCACGAGCGTCAACGAGGTCATCTGCCACGGCATCCCGGACTCGACGGTCCTGCGCGACGGCGACATCGTCAACCTCGACGTGACGGCGTACATCGGCGGGGTGCACGGTGACAACAACGCCACCTACCTGGTCGGGGACGTCGACGAGGAGTCGCGGCTGCTGGTGGAGCGGACCCGGGAGTCCCTGGAGCGGGCGATCAAGGCGGTCCGGCCCGGCCGGCAGATCAACATCATCGGGCGGGTCATCGAGTCGTACGCCAAGCGGTTCGGGTACGGCGTGGTGCGGGACTTCACGGGCCACGGGATCAACTCGTCGTTCCACTCCGGGCTGATCGTCCCGCACTACGACAGCCCGCACGCGACGACCGTCATCCAGCCCGGGATGACGTTCACGATCGAGCCGATGCTGACCCTCGGTACCCACGAGTACGACATGTGGGACGACGGCTGGACGGTGCTGACCAGGGACCGCAAGCGGACGGCCCAGTTCGAGCACACCCTGGTGGTGACCGAGACGGGCGCGGAGATCCTCACGCTGCCGTGACGCGACCGGAGGCCCGTCCCCTGCCGGGGGCGGGTCTTTTCTTGTACGCTTTTACCGACAGGTCGTCGGCAAACATCATCGGACCCATTGACTTAGGTAAGCCTTACCTCCAAGGATGTGGGCATGGACTCGTTCTCGACACTCATCCGTACGGCCTCCCACGAGCAGCACGTGGAGGCCGAGACCTCGACGTTCATGAGTGACCTGCTCGGCGGCAGGCTCGGCGTCGAGGCGTACGCGCGCTACACCGAGCAGCTCTGGTTCGTCTACGCGGCGCTGGAGGCCGGCGCCGAGCGGCTGGCCTCGGACCCGGTGGCCGGGCCCTTCATCCGATCGGAGCTGTTCCGGCTGCCGGCGCTGGAGCGGGACCTCGCGCATCTGCGGGGCGCCGGATGGCGGTCGGGTGCGTCGGCGCTGCCCGCGACCGAGGCGTACGCGGCGCGGGTGCGGGAGTGTGCCGAGCGCTGGCCGGCCGGGTACATCGCCCACCACTACACGCGCTACCTGGGCGATCTCTCCGGCGGGCAGATCATCCGCGACAAGGCGGAGCGGACCTGGGGCTTCGAGCGCAAGGGCGACGGCGTCCGCTTCTACGTCTTCGAGGAGATCGGCAACCCGGCGGCCTTCAAGCGGGGGTACCGGGAACTGCTGGACGGGGTGCGCGCGGACGACCTGGAGAAGCAGCGGATCGTGAGCGAGTGCAAGCGCGCCTTCGCGCTGAACACCGACGTCTTCCGGGCTCTGGGCGAGGAGTTCTCGCTCTCGGCGTGAGCCGGCTTCGCGGGCGCACGGAGACGGGAGCGGGCCCCCTCGCCG